>JANNHO010000248.1:0-34225 GCA_031404435.1 Acidimicrobiaceae bacterium
GGCCGCGCACGCGATGCACGCCGCCCAAGCAGCCGTGAACGCTGTGTGGGTGAGCGAAGGGCTGGAGCCGTTCCCCGTCGGGATCGGCTTGTCCTCCGGCGATGTCGCCGCGGCGCTGCTCGGATCCGAGGAACGCTTGGAGTACACCGTGGTCGGCGATGCCGTGAACCTCTGCCAGCGGCTGCAGCAGTTCGCTGCCGATGGCGAGATCGTGGCCAGCGACGCGACCTGGGACCAGCTCTCGGTCAAACCGGACGCCGAGGATCTCGGCACCCACCTCGTGAAGGGCCGTTCGACTCCCGTGCGCCCCCGCAAGATCGCAGCAGTGACATCAGCGACCAACCACTCGGCCACGGTGGCCGTCACCCTGGAGGCAACAACATGACAATCAGCGAACCGTCGCTCAAGGTGCCAGCCTTGGGCAGCGACCTCGTCGTCGACGTGCGCCAGGTGTACCGCACCTTCGAGCGGGAGACGGCACCAGTGCGTGCGTTGCGCGGCGCCGACCTCGACATCGGTCGAGGTGAGTTCGTCGCAGTGATGGGCCCATCAGGATGCGGGAAATCAACCCTGCTCAACATCGTCGCCGGTCTCGACACAGCCGACGAGGGCGACGTGTCGGTCGCCGGCCAGCCGTTGAGTGGCAAGTCGGAAAGCGATCTGGCGATCATGCGTCGCCAGCACATCGGGATCGTGTTCCAGTTCTTCAATCTCCTCGAAGGTATGACCGCATTGGAGAACGTGCTGATGCCGGCACTCATCGCCGGCCGCAAACGCAAGGCGTCCGAGACCAGAGCACGCGACCTCCTCGACCTCCTCGGCATCGCCGACAAGGCCAAGCAGTCGCCGGCCGCCCTATCCGGCGGGCAGCGCCAGCGGCTCGCGATCGCCAGGGCGTTGGCCAACGAGCCCACTCTCTTGCTCGCCGACGAGCCGACCGGCGCGCTCGATTCCGAGGGCGGCGACGAGGTGCTGGAACTGTTCACCCGTCTCCACGCCGGCGGTCAGACCATCCTGCTCGTCACCCACGACCAGCCCGTTGCCGACGCCGCGCAGCGGATCGTCCGCATGAAGGACGGACGCGTCATTGACGACGGCCGTCAACCGGCTGGCGGCTGAGCAGCGAACATGCACGCCAGCACGAACGTCGAGACCCTCTCCGTGCGTAGCACCGCCACCATGGCGACCGATCGCCGCTCCGCAGGAGCACGGCTCGGACTGGTGGCATCTGTGGCCGGTGCGTTCGCAGCCATAGCTGCGCTCGCCACGACGGGCTCCAATGCACCGAACGGGCTCGTCGTTGTTTCTGCCACGGCCCTGGCGTGGACCGCCGCCGGGGTGGTGATCACCATGCGAGGCCACTGCCCAGCGGTTGCGATCGTTCGCTGCGTCGCGATCGCGGCGGCGATCGGTGCACTGTGTTGGAGCCTGCAACTCACTCAGGATCTGAGCGGAGCGAACGCGTTCCTCGCCCAGCTCGGACAGCGAGGGGCAGCCGCGATCACACCGGCGTTGGCCTTCCATCTGCTGATGACGTTGCCGAAGGGACACGTCAGCCGAGCCGCGCATCGACGAGTGATCTGGGCTGGCTATCTCGTTGCTGCGGCAACCGGGCTTGCGCTGCTGGCGAACCGCGACCACGTCGTCGTCTGGCCGGTCGTCGCGCTCTGGGCCGGGGTGCTGTTGGCGATGCCGGTGGCACACGCCAACTACCGCATCGCCGGCAGCGTCGATCAACGACGGATGCAATGGGTCGGCTGGGCCGCAGTGGTGGCGGTCGAGGCGACGTTGGTTTCGGTCGCTTTGACGATCGTGGTGGGCTGGCCGCACCACATCGCTGAGATCGCGCTCGCCGGCGCGGGCCTGACACCGCTGGCCCTCGCCGCCGGTACGGTGCCCCGCCTGCTGGCCCGGATCGACCGATTGCTCACCCACACCGTGTCGCTCGCCGGGCTCACCGCGCTCATCGTCGTCGCCTATCTCCTCGCACTTGCTGCGTTCGGCCGCCAACCCGACGAGAGCGAGCGGACCCTCCTGCTGCTGTCGATGCTCGCTGCGGCCGGAGCAGCCATCGCCTATCAGCCGGCGCGTTCGTGGCTGACGGACCGGGCCAACCGGGTGGTGTACGGCGAGCGGGTCTCCCCCGACGAGGCGTTGCGGACGTGGGGTGCACGCCTGACCCGGGCCATCCCCCTCGACGAGTTGCTGTTGCAGTTGGCCGAAGCGTTACGGAAGTCGATGCAGCTCCGCAGCGCCCAGATCTGGGTCGGGGCCGACGGCCGCTACGAGGTCGCGGCGATGGTGCCGCACCGCACCGTGAAGCCGTTCAACGTCGGGGAGAAGGAGCGTGCGGTCGTCAGCCGAGCGGGCGTTTCCGGGGGGACGTGGGTCGACATCTGGCTGCCTGGCCTCGCCGAATCGTCAACGACGACCCGCGTCGCCCCCATTGCCCACAGCGGCGCTCTTCTCGGCCTGATCGTGTGCGAACGGCCCGCCGACCGGGCTGCGTTCACCGACGAAGACGATCAGGTGCTCACCGAACTGGCCCGCCAGGTCGGTCTTGCCCTGCACAACGTGCAACTCGACACCGCACTGCAAGCATCGCTCGACGAGCTTCGTCACACCAACGACGAGCTGCGCGCCTCACGGGTGCGCATCGTCGCCGCCGGAGATGCCGAGCGACGCAAGCTCGAGCGAAACCTCCACGATGGCGCACAGCAGCACCTCGTGGCACTGGCCGTAAAACTGCGCATCGCCAAGGACGCCGTCGTCGACGACCCGGCGGACGCCGAAGCGATGATCGACGAGATCCGCGGCAACCTGCAGGAGGCGATCACCGAATTGCGCTCGCTCGCCCATGGCATCTTCCCGCCGCTCCTGATGTCCGGCGGGCTCGGCGAAGCGCTGCCAGCAGCGGCTGCGCGGGCCGCGCTCCCCACCGGGACCGACATCGTCGTCGGCCGCCATCGCCAAGAGGTTGAAGCTGCGGTCTACTTCTGTTGCATGGAGGCGTTGCAGAACGCTGCGAAGCACGCGGGAGCGGACGCCTCGGTCTTGGTCAAGGTGTGGGAGGACGGCAGCACGCTCTACTGGGAGGTCAGCGACGACGGCCCCGGGTTCGACCTCGGCGGCGTCGCGCAGACGGGCCACGGCTTCGTCAACATGCGTGACCGGATGGGTTCCTTCGGCGGGACCATCGACGTCAGCAGCGCCACCGGCACCGGCACGACCGTGCGTGGCCATCTCCCCCTCCGCTGACCGATCTCGGTTCGCTACTACACGGAGTTAGCAGCTACTCGGGGTCCAGCACCTCCGGCGGACAACTGTTCACGATGACGTCGTAGCTGGCGCTGCGAGCAGCATGCCGATCGATCGAGCCCTCGGCGCGGCGGACGGTTTGAAACGCGCTGCTGACGACACCTGCCGACAAACCCGCCAGCACGATGATCGCCGCCGTGAACACCCTGCTGCGGCGCAGCGCTGAGCGCACCCAGAGCGCAACTGCGCCCACGCCAGCTATTCCGGCCTGGCGCGCCACGCCGGGTCGCCGCCGGCTTCCCAGATGCGTCGCAGCACCCGCGGTGACAGCTCGTCTTTGTTGACGTACGCAGCCGCTCCGCAGGACCTCGCTGCCGAGGGAAGATCCGACTCGGTGTAGGTGGAGACGAGGATGACAAAAGTGGCGGGGCGGGCGGTGGTGATCACCCGTGTTGCCTCGATCCCATCCATCACACCCATGTTGATGTCCATCAGCACGACGGCGGGCAGAAGCTGATCAACGAGTTCCACGGCTTGCTCGCCGGAGGTCGCCTCGGCGACCAACTCGAAGCCCTGGACGCGGGCGATAACCGCCCTCGCCGCTGCACGAAACGGTGCCTGATCGTCGACGACCAGCACCCGGACTACGTCGACGTCGGCGTCGACGTGTATCGAGTCGCCCACCTGATCCATCAGCACAACCTCCATGATCTCGTCATGGTGGCAGGTCAGCTCGTTCCGGGGAACCGTGCTGCTACGTCACCGGAGGTGTGGCCTGCACCACCATCGGTCAGGTACAACAGGACCGCTGCTACCCGGCGGTTCACGTCGCGTTCTTCCGTCAGGTGCAGCTTGGAGAAGATCGAGTTGATGTGCTTCTCGACTGCCCGTTCGGAGAGCACCAGCGTGGCGGCGATGGCCGCGTTCGATTTGCCCTGGGCCATCTGGCCGAGGACCTCGCGTTCGCGTGGCGTGAGGTAATCGAGCGGTGTCTTGGCGGCACGAGTCGACGACGACACGAGCTGCTCGACGACCTTCGGGTCGATGACCGCCCCGCCGTCGGCCACGACGCGGATTGCGGCGACCAGGTCATCGACGTCGGCCACCCGGTCCTTCAACAGATACCCGCGACGTTCCGAACCATCTGCCAGCAACGCCACCGCATAGGCCGGCGACACGTACTGGCTGAGCACGATGACCCCGATGTGCGGGTGGCTCGACCGGAGCGCAGCTGCGGCGCGGATCCCTTCGTCCGTACCCGTCGGCGGCATCCGGATGTCGGTGAGCACGATGTCGGGATCGGTGCCGTCGACCAACGCAAGTAGTTCGTCGTAGCTACCCGCCGAACCGGCCAGCTCGAATCCCGCGGTGGAGGAGATCAGCCTGGCCAGGCCGTCGCGCAACAGCGCGTTGTCCTCGGCCACAGCGATACGAATCGACATATCGGCGATCCTATTCGGCCACTCACCCCAGCGGGGGTGTACCCCCGGTCCAGTGGCCCCACCGACGTGGCAGCGGGACGCGCCCGGCCAGACGGTCGGGCTTACGCATACATACTCGCCGATCAGTGTGCACACCTTCCGTCATGGCCGCTGGACGGCTCATCGGGCGTGCTGGAGCGTCAGGTGAGGGACGCCTCGATCCTGTCGCATGCCGTGGCGACGCCATTCTCGGTCCCGATCTTGGCGGCAAGACCGCGTGCCCGCTCCCCCAGCGACTCATCGGTCAACAGTCGCCGAAGTGCGCCGGAGAGATCGCGATCACGGCGAACCCACACACCGGAGCCGAGTTCGCGCTGGCGCCGGGCGTGCCAGAGTTGATCGAACATGCATGGCACGATGACCGACGCCACCCCAGCCTCGAGCGACATCGCGTTCGTGCCGTGCGCTCCGGATTGAACGAGACCGCTCGCGCGTGACAGCAGCGGTGCCAGTGGGACGAACGGCCAGACTCCGTGGTGCTGCCCGACACCGGCAGCGAGCACCCGGGCATTGACAGCTGCGTTCGACGTGAGGAACACCCCCCGGGCACCGAGCGAATCGAGCACTGCGGCGACCTGTTCGAACACCTCCGGTCGAGCCGATGCGCCACTCGTGCCGAGAGTGACGACGACGGGAGGCGGACCGTCGGCAAGGAACTCCTCGACATCGTCGGGGAGGAGACCACCGTTAGGTCCGCGCCACGAGGTGAACCCAACAAGTTCGTAGTTGTCGGGCCAATCGGAGGCCGGCTCGACGTAGTGCCGGGACACGAGGCCAACGTTGCGGTGCGGCGACAGACGCGCACCAACGACGTTCCAACCGCTGTCAGTGTCCAAACCGAGCGATCGTCGGAACTTCACGAAACCTCGCCGGCTCGTCAAAGGACCGACGAGGCGCGACTGGCCGAGCCACCACAGCGCCCCGTTCACCCGCCGGCCGAGATCGGGCATCCCGGCCGGCGGCGCGGCGGCAGTTGGAACGAGCATCGGGAACAGATCGCCGACGATCCATGGGATACCCCGTCGCTCGCACGACATCGCCCCCGACGACCGATGCGGCCGGATGCGACACGAGCAGATCGGCACCTTCCATCTCGGCGTCGATCGCTTCGAACAGCGCACCAAGATGCGGAATCGTGAACCGTCCGAAGTACAGCGGCAGCACCCCCGCACCGCCCAAGCGCATCCCCCACCGGGCAATGTACGCGCCGTATTCATCCAGCGCCACCGGCGAGAAGTCCGTGCCACTGTGAACACACCGAAACGGCTCGGCGGCGAACAGGGGATGGAACTCGTGCGGCACGACATAGGTGACGTCGTGACCGCGGCGGCATAGCTCCGATGCGATCGGCACATACGGAAAGACGTCACCCCGATGAGCCATCGAATAGAACACGATGCGTGACATCCTCAACCCCCTCGGATCGGAACCAAGCCTGTCAGATCGGAACCCGAGCGCGGACATGGAAGGGAGCGCCGCCAATGGGTCGGTTGACGACCATGCCGATCGGGCGCGGGACCTCGTCGGCAGTGGGGATGAGGTCGAGTCGCTGGGCGATCCGCGAGAGCATCAGCGTGAGCTCCATCTGTGCGAGCGCAAACCCGATGCACATGTGTGGGCCGCGCCCGAACGGCACCCAGGCCTGGTCGGTGATTGCCTTTTGTTCCGGGGTCATGTCGGCAAAGCGGTCCGGATCGAAACGCAGCGGATCGGCCCACGCGTGCGGGTCGCGCCCAGCGAGGTGCGGCGACCAGATGATCAACGTGCCCGTGCGAACGAGATACCCGCCGAGGCAAAGATCGGTGGCGGCCACACGCGCAGCGATGAGTCCCGCTGGGTGAAGGCGCAGCGATTCACGCACCACCCGCTGGGCGTACTCGAGCCGTGCGAGCGTGGAGTGGTCCCACGTTCCCGTCATGGCCGCTCCCGTCGTCGCATCGGTCGGTCCGAGCACGGCGTCGGCCTCTGCCCGCAACCGCAGCCACACCTTCGGAGCGAGAGCAGCGCACCACAAAAGCCAGGCGAGGGTTGCGGCGGTGGTGTCGTATCCGGCACCGATCAGCGTGACTACCTGATCACGGATCTCGGCGTCCGACAGGGCACCATCGAGCACGATTGCTTCGAGCACGTCGAGCGGATCCCCGGTCGGCTGTGCCCGACGATCGGCGATCTCCGCGTCGATGATCCGGTGGATCTCGCGTCGATGGGAGCGCACGCGCGACCTGGCACTGAAGGGGAACGGGTGCGGCAACTGCTTGACAGCAGCTGCTTCGATGAAATCCTGCGACGGTTGGAACAATCGACCGAGCTCGTCTGCACGCGCGGCCAACCGTTCGCCGAAGAACGCGTGCACCGTCACACCCAGGATCAGGTTCCGACCGACCGGGTACATGTCGATCTCCTCGCCATCAACAACCATGCCCTGTACGACTCCATCGATCGCCCGATCGGTCCGCTCGACGATCATCGGGATCCAGCCGTTCAAACGCGGGCGGGAGAACGCCTTCTGCACCGAACCACGTCGGCGGTGATGATCGGCGCCGTCCGACACGATCATCGACGCCTTGCCGACCACGAACCGCACCCCGACGACGTTGAACCGGTGACCCCACCGGAACGAATCCGCTCCCATCGCGAACATCTCCCGCAACAACTCCGGGTCGCCGACCACAGCGAGGCGGACCGGGCCCGACCCGAGGGCGCTGATCGGCCCGTACGCAGCGCGTAGCTCGTCGAGTGCCGCCGACGGATCGCGGAAGATGTGCCGCATCAGGCGGACGTTCTCCATACCGCGCGGTCCCGGGAGCGGCGTGAGGTCCGCAGCTACGTTCGGCGAGTCGACGGTCATGACTGAATCATGGCCCAGACGGACAACCATGTCATCCGTCAGATGACGGATTCGCAGGTCGCGTCACAGTCGTACGATCGGATGATGATCTCACCGGCCGCCGATGGGGGAATCACCACGATCGTGTTCGCCGACGTCGAGGGATCGACGGCGCTCGTCCATCGTCTGGGCGACGATGCGGGCACGACGGCGGTGCTGCAGCAACTCAGCCGTGTCCGCGAACGCCTCGACGCATACGCCGGACGCGAGGTGAAATCTCTCGGCGATGGGTTGATGCTCACGTTCTCCTCGCCGCGCCAAGCAGTGGGCTTCGCGTTGGCGACACAGCGAGCACTTGCGGGCATGGCTCCTCGTGTGCGGTTCGGGATCAACACCGGCGAAGTCATCGACCTGCAGACCGATCCGATCGGGAGCGCTGTCAACGCGGCGGCCCGCATCGCTGGCCGGGCAGAAGGTGGCGAGGTGCTCGTCTCCGATGTCGTCCGTCAACTCGTCGGCCTCGCCCCGGCGATCACGTTCGCCGACAGGGGGCGGTTGCGTCTGAAGGGATTCAGTGAACGCTGGCATCTGTGGGCTGCGCAGGACAGCGCAAGCGGCGGCGGTGGCCGGGGTACGGTCGGGCGGGTTGGCGAGCTGCACGAACTGCGTGACCTGATCGCGTGCACGGTCGCCGGGACCGGACGATCGATCGTGATCGAGGGTGAGGCCGGGATCGGCAAGACCCATCTGGTTCGTGACGTCGTCGACATGGCCCGCGCCGCCGGCATGACCGTGATCGAAGTGGTCGCGGATGAAGTACTCCGCCGTCCAGGTGCACTCGCGCACGGATTGCTCGACGACACACGGGTCGCCACTGCGCCGCGTGACCGGCTTCGTGAACTGCTCCACCGGGCCACGCCTGCAGGTGACCCTGAAGACCTGAGCTACGCCGTGACGGAGGCCAGCGTCGACGCGGTCGAATCGCTGACACGGCAGTCGGCTGCGCTGGTCATCGTCGAGGACGCCCACTGGTCCGACGACCTCTCGTTGACGGTGCTGCGATCGCTGGTTCGACGTGCACCGGTTTCTCGATTCAGTGTGATCGTGTCGATGCGGCCGTCACCACGCTCGGCGCTGCTCGATCGGCTCATCGATCTTGCCGTCGACAGCGGCGGCCGCAGGCTAGGACTCGAGGCCCTCGACGACGTCGACGTCCACGCGTTGTCATCGGCGATCACCGGTGCCGCCCCTGGCCAAGGGCTTCGCGAGCGGCTTCGCTCGACGTCCGGGAACCCGTTGTTCGTCACCGAGCTGCTCCGGTCGCTTGACGACGAGGGCCACCTGCGAATCGCCGACGGCATCGCGAACGTGGCCGAGACGGAGATGCCGAGCGGGTTGAACGAAACGCTCGTTCGCCGCCTGTCGTGGCTCCCCGGGCAGACACGTGAGCTGCTGCGGCTGGCGAGCTTGCTCGGTACCACCTTCACGTTGGCCGATCTGGCCACGATCACCGGTCGGCCGCTGCTCGATGTCGCTGCGTGGCTCAGGGAGGCATCGCTCGCCGGGCTGATCACCGGCGATGGTGATCGCCTCAGGTTTCGACACGACCTGATCCGCGACGCGGTGTACGGTCACATGCTGCCAGCCGAACGCCGCGATCTGCACCGCGCGGCCGGCGTGGCCCTCGCCGCGACAGGCGCGCCGACGCACCAAATCGCCCGCCAGTTCGCCCGCGGGGCGGTGCCCGGGGACCTCGAAGCTGTCGGCTGGCTTGTTCGTGCCGGCGACGAGACCGTCTCGATCGCACCGAGCGTCGCGCTGGCGCTCTACGAGGAAGCGCTCTCGCTCGCACCCGATCTCTGGCCAGACCGTGGCGCATTGCAAGCCCGCATGATCGAACCGTTGGCATGGTGCGGCCAGTTCCAGCCGGCTGAAGCGTTGGCCACGAATGTGCTCGCCACCTCCCCCGATGTCGAGGTCGAGTTCGCCGCACTCCGCGGCCTCGCTGCGGCGTACGGCCTCCGCGGCGACATCGCCCGCTCGATCGTTGCTCTGCAACGCGCCGTGGCGGTGCCCACCGCGCCGTCGCAGGAGGCAGCCAGGATCGGATGCTTCACTGCGCAACTCCAGGTGCTGACAGGACTCGTCACGCCCGATGACGCTCGGCTCGTTGGCACGGCGACGCTCGAGCGTGCAGTCGCCACGGCGGATCTCACGACCCAATGCCTCGCCCACCAGGTGCTCGGGTACATCGATTTGGTCACGGGTTTCGGAGCCGACGCCCGCCAACATCTGCATGAGGCCACCTCGATGTACGAATCGGGCCGCGTTCTGCCGACGTCGTATCTGATCCCGGACGCGGGATACGCCCAGGCGCTGCTCGAACTCGACGACGTCGAAGCTGCGCTCGAAGCTGCCGCCCGAGCGCGTACCCGTTACGAGCAACGCGGTGCCCTCGCGCAGCTCCCCATGGCGTACATGATCATTGCCGCAGCGCATTACTCGACCGGTAGTTTCGATGAAGCTGTCGCCGAGATCGAGGCGGGTGCCGCCGTCGTCGAGGACACCGGGAACCTCAACTTCGTTCTGTACTCAGATTCGATCCTCGCGCGGATCTCGCTTCACCGCGGCGATCTCACCAGCGCGCAGGCCCACCTCGCCAACGGCACGGCGCGCCTCGCCACTGGATCGTTGTTCGGTGCCGACTGGCTGTTCGACTCCCAGACCCAGTACCTCGCAGCCATCGGCGACCTCGACGCGGCCCTCGCAATCGGTGAGATGACCTGGTCCCAGACCGCGTTCCTGAGGTACTTCTACGGGCACCTTGAACGCGGTGTCTTCCTCACCCGGCTGGCCCACGCGCACGGCCGCGATGACCTCGCCGAGGAGGCGACTGCGAGCCTCGAAGAAGGTGCCCGGCGTACCCCCGCGCTCAGCGCTCGGGCGGCGGCACTGCAGTGCCGCGGCATCGTCAATGCTGACGCAGCGATGCTCCTCGACGCTGTCGTGTGCTTCCGTCAAACCCCGCTGCAACCGGCCCTCGCGATCTGTTGTGAGGACGCCGCCAACGTTCTCGCCACGCACGAACGCCGTGGCGAGGCGGTGTCGTTGCTGACTGAGGCTGCCGCTATCCACGCTCTGACCGGAGCGGTTGGCGAGGCGCGACGGATCGACACGACGCTGAGCACGCTCGGAGTGAG
Organism: Acidimicrobiaceae bacterium; assembly: GCA_031404435.1. GTDB lineage: Bacteria > Actinomycetota > Acidimicrobiia > Acidimicrobiales > Ilumatobacteraceae > VFMC01. The sequence continues at coordinate 10,767 of JANNHO010000248.1, forward strand.
ACCCAAGCGTCCACGAGCCGGCAGGCCGACCTTCGGGTGGGAATCGCTCACCCCGATGGAGATCTCCGTGAGTGCGCTCGTTTCCGAGGGCCTCACCAACCCCGACATCGGCAACCGCCTGCACGTGTCTCGCCGCACAGTCGAGACCCATCTTGCGCACGTCTTTCGCAAGCTCTCCTACACCAGCCGATCGCAACTGGCCGCCGAATTCACCCGACAATCCACCACGACCTGACCCCGCATCGAAAGTCGAACCCGTGTCACCCGGTTTCTGCTGGTAAGCGTCTGTCAGGTCACAACTCAACGAAAGAGCGGCATATGGATACGTCACGAGTTGAACGGGGCGCACTCGGCCTCATCGCAATCTTCATGCTGCCGGCTGGGCTCCAGGCCGCGTTCGCGCCGAAGTCGTTCTTCACCGACTTCCCGCTCGGGCGAGGTTGGGTCGCGGCCGAGGGCGACGTGTACAACGAGCACCTGGTGCGCGACGTCGGCGCGCTGTTCCTGGCCCTGGTCATCGTCACCGCATGGACGGTCTGGCGTCGCGGACCGTTGCGTCCACTCGCCGTTGCATGGCTCGTCCAGGGAGTGCTGCACGTTGTCTACCACAGCGGGCGCCTCGACGGATACGACACCGCAGACAAGATCGGCCTGATCGGTTCGCTCATCACCGTGCCGCTTCTCGCGCTCGTCGCCTTGTGGGCCGGCCGGCCATCGACGCGAGGTCCAGGCGAATGACCGAGGCGACCGCATCCAACGAAACCACGACTGCTCAGGTTGTGATCGAACACATCCGGGTGCTGGTCGTCGCCGGCATCGCGGTCGGAGCAATCCTCGTCGGAGCAGGCAGCCGTCTCGCCATGTTCGTGCTGCGGATCACCTCGCCCGACAATGTCCGCGGTGTCACCAGTGACGACGGGTTCATCATCGGTCGGGTGACCCTCGGAGGTACGTACAACCTGCTCCTCCTCGGCGCGGCCGTTGGCGTGATCGGCGCGGGCGCCTACCGGTTGGTCGCACCGTGGCTGATCGGGCCGAGTTGGTTCCGCCGGTTCACCACCGGCGCTGCGTCCGCCGCGGTGGCCGGGTCGATGCTCCTCCATGCCGACGGCGTCGACTTCACGCTACTCAAGCCAACATGGCTGGCGATCGGTCTGTTCGTCGCACTGCCCGGCCTGTTCGGTGCGGTGATCGGCATGGTCGTTGATCGCGTCGCCCGGCCCGAGTCGTGGACAGCGAGTGGACGGCGACGATGGGCGCTGCCATTGCTGATGGTCATCTGCTTCCCGCTGACGCTGCCGTTCATTGGTGTGGCCGCCGCCGTCGTGCTGGCGTTCGCTGCGGCGCAACGTTCCACGCCGTTGCAGCACCTGCGGGCCACCCTTGGCTACGGCCTCGTCGTGCGATCGATCTGGCTGCTGGTCGCGTTCGCCGGCCTGGCCGCCGTGATCAACGACGCTCGCGCCATCGCCTGAGGCCCCGGAACCCATCGGCGGGGTAGCGCACTCGTCCGGCCGGTTGCGACGAAAGTCCCGAACCTAAATTGGTTGTATGGTGGCTGTCGTCGGTCCAAGCGCGGCATGAAGGCAATCGAGCCTTCAGCGCGTATGTGAAGCCCTCCTTGGACGTACTCGATCAACGTCTTCCGATCGCTTCGATGCATGTATGTTCGAGAACTGTCCACTTCAGCACAAAACGCGAATGAACGCTGGGCCAATCGACGATGGCCCAGCGTTCGCTTCCTTCGGCGAGATGACGCCCCTACCGTCAGTCGCCGCCGTTGTTGCGCCCACCCGATTTGCCCGGATCGCAATCGGTCGCTGGCGCAGGCTCGCTGAGGTTTCCACGCCCTGAATTACACTTCACCCGTGGGGTCGGAGGTGGGGTCGTACCGCCCTCGGCGAATGCCGGGGCTGCTACGCTGAGCGCGAAACCACCGGCCAAGACTGTTCCGACAAGCTTCTTGGATAGTTTCATGTAATCCTCCATTTTGGTGTGGAATAGGGTACGCAACCGAGCCGTGCGTAGCCGACGATCTTCGTTGGCCCCGCCAACTAAATCTCACAGGCTTCCATCCGATCTCCGCTTCCAGATTCTTTCATAGGACACACAGTCATTGCAAGAGAAATCGAAAAGCTTTACGGAATTGAACTCGACGATGCCCATCTCTCAAGTCGAATGACCGCGAGTGCCCATGGCGCTACAAAGAGTGTCGGTCATCGAGCGGACGGGACAGCTATCGGCAGTGCTTGTGCGGCCGGGCTGAGGCACGCCTCCGCCACGGCGACGCGCGACACGTGCTCGCCCATCTGTGGCTCGACACCGAGGGCATCACGCGCCGTGGGCTGGATGCGAGACTCGCGTGCGTTGCAACCAGCGTGTTACAAGGGATGCGGCGGAGCAGAGGGCAGGGCCTGAGCTGGCTGTTCATGTGTAGCCGGGGTCCGACGGCCAGTTGGGTTGGAACAAGTGCCATTGGTCGGGGGCTCGGCGGATGAGGAACTCCAACTCGGCGGCGAGGAGTTGGGTAACCCTGGCCACGTCGTCGCGCAGGCCGCCACCGTGGCGCTCCATCGGCAGTGGCGGACGCACGATCGCGTGGTGGCCGTTGTAGCGCGGCGTGAAGTACACGCCCGTCGGCAAGATCGCCGCACCGGTGCGGATACCGAGCGTGGCCGGGCCTGCCGGCAAGGTGGTCCGCTCGCCGAAGAACTCCACATCGACGCCCGAGCGGTCGATGTCGCGATCACACAGCAGGCACACCACCTCGTTGGCCCGCAGCGCCTTCAGCACTACGCCGGCCACGCTCGGCCCGAGCGGCACCACGTTCATCCCCAGGTCGCGGCGCAGCGCGGCGAACCACTCGAACAGCTCTGGCGGTTCGATCGGCTCGACCACGACCGTGAGCTTGTGGCCCTGATCGGTCATCCACCGGCCGGCCCACTCCCATCCCCCGAGATGCGGCAAGGCGAGGATCACACCGTTGCCGCGCGCCAGACCCTCGGTGATGTGGTGGTAGCCCTCGGTCGAGAACCCGCGTTCGACGGTGCGTCTGGACAGCGACGGCAGCCGGAAGCTCTCCATGTAGTACTGCGCGTAGCTGTCGAAGGCCGTTTGCGTGGCGAGGCGCATCGCCGTACGCCCCATCGTCGGATTCACTCTGCGGAGATGGCGCTGGAACATCTCTCGCCGCGCCGGGCTCGCGAAGCTTGCCCCGAACCCGAGCGACGAAGCGGCCGCAGCCGCCAACGGGCCGGGCATCAGCCGGGCCGCGAGCGAACCTAATCGGTAGGTGCCGACCGTAGCCGCGTCGGTGAGGCGCTGCCGGGGATCGTCGGCCACGGCTGGTTTACGGGTCGCGCCGGGCTTGGCCGCTGAGACGCGAGATCCGCGTCCGGCGGCGTTCGGTGCGTACCACCCGACGGCTGTGTCGGCGGCTGCGGCGCATCTCGATCTTGGCGGCCGTGACCGGGGCGACACTGGCCTGCTTCCAGACCTTCACGAAGCGCTGCACGGCCGTGACAAGCGTCAGCACCAGCATGATCCACAGGATCGGGATGAGTAGCGGCGGGATCAGCAGCCCCAGGCAGAACAGGATGATCCGCTCGGCCCGTTCCATGATCCCGCCCTTGGCATCGAGCCCCAGCGACTCGGCCTTGGCCCGCTGGTAGGAGATCACGGAACTGGCCCCCATGATCGCGAACGGCAGCAGCGACAGATGTGGCGATTCCTCAGAAGCGAAGTACCAGGCGACACCACCGAACAGCAGCGCATCAGTGACCCGGTCGATCACCGAATCGAAGAATGCGCCACGCTGACTGGTGGTGTTCGATGCCTTGGCCAGCGCGCCGTCAAACAGGTCGGGCAGAGCGGCCAAGATGACGAGCAGCAGGCCGAGCCGCAGGTAGCCGGCGCCGATCGCCACCGACGCACCTATCGCGACGACGAGACCGACGATGGTGAGGTGGTCTGCCGAAAGACCGGTACGGCGGAGGCCGTTGCCGATCGGCTTCACCGCCCGATCGATCGTGGTACGGAACTTTCCGTCGAACATGCGCCACCCAGGGTAGCCCAGAAACGGCGACACCGGCTGGAGGGCTACCGTCGCCGGGGATGAGTACATTGGCCGCATGAGCGGCTCCTCCCCCAGCGATCTGGCGATCACGTTCCGAACAATCACCCGACGCCTCGGCGAAGCCCGCGGCGACACCCCGGATTCACATGTTGCCAACCTGGTGACCGGCCTCGATCGGCAACTGCGTGACGCTGCTGCCCTGATGGACTGTGGGCCCGACCCCGCGTCGATCGCGACGGCGATCGATGCCCTACCCGCGGATCAATGGACCGACGGCCAACTCGGTGCGCTGCGGGCCGTGGCGCTGGAGATCGGCCGATCGATCCGCGCCGTGGCTGCCGCTAATCCCGACCCCGAATCCGACCGCTGACCCGGCACCGCTGAGCCGAAATCCGGGAGGGTCATTCGGCCCAGTCGTCCTCGGGGTTCATCTCGGTGAGGTGTTCGATCACCCGCGCGTCGACTGCATCGATGAGCACGAGGCCGCGCTGGCGCGGCGGGTTCTCGGCCGAGTAGACCAGCACGCGCCACGTCGGCCGGCTGCGGAGGCCGCGCCACACCTGCTGCGCGGAAGCGTGCCCAACGGCGAAACCGACGGCACCCTGCGCGGCAACCAGGGCCTCTTTCTCGTCGACCGTCATCCGCCAGCCCGAGGTGATCGACAACACACCGGTTGCCGCGAACAGTACTGCCCCCCACAGCCAACCCTCGTTGATCAGCGCGTGCCCATCGCCGCGGCCGACCAGCCACACCACCAACATCAGCACAGCGAACGACAGGTAGATCATGCCGGGCACACGCCGGCGGCTGTTGTCGGGAAACTGGTACGGCCCGACGTAACCCGACGCGTCGAGGTCGTCGGGCAACGTGTCGCGCACGTCGTCGGAGCTCGTCGTGGCGGTATCGCTCGGGCGGGGGTCGGATGTCGTGCTGTCGTTCATGCTGCGATCCAGGCTACGCAGCCGGCCATGCCTTTCGCAGCCTTGCGGCAGTGTCGGGCAACGCCTCCGGCAGGGTGCGCGTGTTCCCTGTCGCAGTCATGAAGTTGGCGTCGCCCACCCACCGCGGCACCACGTGGACGTGCAGGTGCTCGGTGACGCTGCCCCCAGCGGGCTGGCCGAGGTTGAGGCCCACGTTCACCCCGCCAGGGGCCAACCCGGCCTTGACCGCACGGACCGCGTTCGTGACCGTTGCCCAGAGTTCTGTCGTTTCGTCCGCGTCCAGATCTTCGAGGTCGCCCACCTGGCGATACGGCAGGATGAGCAGATGCCCGACCGAATACGGGAACGCATTGAGGATCACGAACACCTGCGTACCCCGGTACACGATGTGGGTGTCGGCGTCGGCAAGACCGGAGTGCAAGATCGCGGTGAACACGCTCGCCCCGGCGGCACCGTTGGCGGGAAGCGGTTGCTCGCCCGACTCGGCAGCCGGCGCAGTGGGCACGCTTCGCACGTAGGTGGCCCGCCACCCGTTCCACAAAAGTTCCAGTGGTGTCATCGAGCACGGTCCCGACGCAGGGGGTGGATCAACCCACTGCCAGTTGTTCGGCGATCTCGGCGTGCACCCGGGCGACGAACTCATTGAGCGGTACATCGCGCTCCACCTCGCCGCCGCGAGGGTTGACCCCGAGGGTGGCCGCGGCGACGTCGGATTCACCGACCACCAGCACGTACGGGATCCGGTCGAGCTTGGCCGCCCGAATCCGCTTCCCGAGTTGATCGCTCGCCTCGATCACGTCGACGCGGAGACCCTCGGAGCGCAGCTGGGCCGCGACCTGGTTCGCGTACTCCTCGTGGGCAGATGCCACGGGCAGCACCCGCGCCTGCACGGGGGCCATCCACGTTGGGAACGCACCCGCGTAATGCTCGAGCAGGACCCCGAAGAACCGTTCGACCGAACCGAACAGCGCACGGTGCAACATGATCGGGCGATGCCGGGCGTTGTCGGTACCGACGTATTCGAGTTCGAATCGTTCGGGGAGATTGAAATCATATTGGATCGTGCTGAGCTGCCACGTGCGCCCGATCGCGTCCTTCACGTCGATGTCGATCTTGGGCCCGTAGAACGCGGCGTCGCCCGCTTTGACCCTGTACGGCAGGCCGTACTTGTCGAGCGCGTTACGCAACGCCTCCGTGGCACGATCCCACGCGTCGTCGGTGCCGACGTACTTCTTCGGGTCCTTCGTCGACAGGTTTGCCGTGAACTCATGGAACCCGAACGCGCGTAGCACGCTCATCACGAAATCCAGCAACGATGCAATCTCGTCGGCCGCCTGATCCTCCGTGCAGAAGATGTGGCTGTCGTCTTGGGTGAACCCGCGGATGCGCATCAAGCCGTGCAAGGTGCCGGCGCGTTCGTAGCGATACACGGTGCCGAGTTCGAACAGCCGCAACGGCAGCTCGCGGTAACTGCGCTGGCGCCCACGGAAGACGAGGCAGTGCATCGGGCAGTTCATCGGCTTCATGTAGTACGTGCCGTTGTCCATCTCCATCGGCGGGTACATGCCGTCTTGGTAGAAGTCGAGATGGCCAGACGTCTGGAACAGGTTGCCGTTGGACAGGTGCGGCGTGAACACGAACTGGTAGCCACCATTGGTGTGACGCTCGCGGCTGTAGTCCTCCATCAGCTTGCGCACGGTCGCGCCCTTGGGATGCCACACCGCCAGCCCACCGCCCAGCTCGTGCGGAAAACTGAGCAGGTCGAGCTCGACGGCGAGCTTGCGGTGGTCACGCTTTTCGGCCTCGATCAAGCGATGCAGATGCTCGTCGAGCGCAGCCTTGGTATCCCAGGCCGTGCCATAGATGCGTTGCAGCATTGGGCCCTTTTCGTTGCCGCGCCAGTACGCGCCGGCCACCTTCATCAGTTTGAAGTGGCCGAGCCTGCCGGTGGAGGCCACGTGGGGGCCGCGGCACAAGTCGACGAACTCGGGCGTGTTGCGGTAGACGCTGATCGTTTCGCCGCCACCGATCTCTCCGGCATCGTCATCGTCGGCGGCACCGCCGGAAACGCGTTCGATGATCTCGCACTTGTAGGGCTGATCGGCGAACACCGCGAGCGCTGCGCCGGCGGGCATCTCGTCGCGCGCGAACAACTGGTCGGCCTTGATGATCTCGCGCATCCGCGCATCGATTGCCTCGAGGTCGGTTTCGTTGAACGTCCGCGCTGCGGGCAGCTCGAAGTCGTAGTAGAAGCCGTCGACGATCGCCGGGCCGATGGAAAACTTCGCACCGGGGAACAACTGCGTGACGGCTTGGGCCATCACGTGCGCCGTCGAGTGGCGCAGCACATGCCGGCCTTCGTCGGAATCGGCCGTGATGATCGCTACCTCGGCCCCATCGGGCAGAGCCCGCCCGAGATCCCACTCCTCGCCGTCGACGACTGCGGCGACGGCAGCCTTGGCCAATCGCGACCCAATCGACAACGCCACATCCGCGGTGGTCGCGCCCTCGTTGTACGAGCGCTGCGAGCCATCAGGAAGAGTGATCGTGATCGGTGTCATAACATCCACCAGTCTACGAGCGACCGCTTCGCCGCAGGGTGGCATATACCCTCCGGCGACCTACCGGGTTGCCGAGACCAGTTCCGGTGAGCGCTCGGCGTCGCCGACGTGGGCCACCTTGGCGACCGTAACCGGCTCGGTCTCGGCCGACTTGCCGGCGTACACGTTGCGGTATTCCTGGCCGCTGAGCTCGCGGATCTCGAACATCAACTCGTCGGTGATCTGGCGCAGCACGAAGTGATCGTCGGCGCGGTTGCGGTACCGCTCCGGGTTGATCGGCCGACCGATCCTGATCGTGCAGTCACGACGGAACTTCGGCATCTTCGCATCGGGCGGTTGGATCTCTCGGGTACCAACGACACCCACGGGGAAGATCGGACAACCCACCTTCAACGCCAGGCGCGCGGCGCCGGTGCGGCCCTTGTACAGCAAACCGTCCCGGCTGCGCGTCCCTTCCGGGAAAATGCCGAACAGTTCGCCGCGGCGCAGTACACGCTCGGCAGTCTCGAGGGCGGCTTGGCTCTTGTCGCCACCACCCCGGTCGATCGGGATCATCCCCAGCGCGGGGAACAGGAACTTCGTCTTCCACGAATCCATGTACTCGGCCTTGCCGACGAAGCTGATGTTTCGCTGCACGTTCAGCATCAAGAACGCGCTATCGAGGAAGCTGATGTGGTTGGGGCACAGGATCGCCGGACCAGTCTGCGGTAACCGGTCGAAGCCCTCGAGGTGGAATCGCCACAGCCGCGAACTCACCGGTCGACTGACGCGACGGAAACGGGTTTGCAGCTTGCCTGCGCCCTCAGCGTTCATGGCTGCCTCCCTCAATCATCGTTCGACGTCGCCCCATCGTGACGACGTGGACTCCACCTTACGCTCCTATCGACCCCCTGTCTGCAAGGCTCTCGAGAACAGCGCGTGAACACTGTGCTCGTCAACGCCTGGCTCAGAAGTCGACGCCGAGCAACGCTGCCGCCGCCCCGACACCGTGGCCCGCCGCTGCCGCAGCATCGATGATCGCGAGCGCGGCCGGCGTGTCGAGGTCGTCGTCGAGCGCGCTGCGAACATCGTCGAGCACCCCGGAGTCGCCGGCTCCACGGTCGGACGCGCCGGACCACGCGGTCAGCCGGTCGCGGTTGCGCGGCATCAGCGTGTTGTCCCACTCCCACTCGCTCCGGTACTGGTGTTCGATGATCGCCAGGCGGATCGAGCGCGGATCCCACTCCGTGCGCAACTTGTCGACGAACACCAAGTTCCCGAGACTCTTCGACATCTTGTGGCCGTCCATGAACACCATCGCCACATGCATCCAGTGCTTCACGAACGGCTCGCCGGTAGCAGCTTCGCTTTGGGCCCGCTCGCACTCGTGGTGCGGGAAGATCAGGTCGCTGCCGCCACCGTGCAGGTCGATCGTGGTGCCGAGCTCACGCAAGGCCAAGGCGCTGCACTCGATGTGCCAGCCTGGCCGCCCCGCTCCCCACAACGTGTCCCAGCTGGGCTCGTCGGCAGCTGACGGATGCCACAACACGAAGTCGAGCTGGTTGCGCTTGTGCGGGTCGTCGACGTTGCCGCCACGCTCGCGGGCATAGGCGAGCATCTGGTCGGTGCTGTAGTTGCTGAGCGAACCGAACGACGGGAATGTGGACACGTCGAAGTACACACTGCCGCCAGCCTCATACGCGTGGCCCTGGTCGAGCACCATCCCGATGAAACCGCGGATATCCGGGATCGCCGATGACGCTCGCGGTGAACTGGAGACCGGCAAAGCATTGAGCGCTTCCATGTCGCGTTCGAAACGTGCCTCCTCACCGGCGGCAAGATCGAGGTAGTGCACACCCAACTGTCGCGCCTTGGCGAACAGCGGGTCGTCGACGTCGGTGACGTTGCGGACACATCTGACCGTGTGGCCCATGTCGATCAGGCGGCGCTGGAGCACGTCGTAGGCGATGAACGTCGCCGCATGGCCGAGATGGGTTGCGTCGTAGGGCGTGATGCCGCACGTGTACATCAACACTTGCTCGTTCGGCTCGAACGCGACGATGGCACCGCGCGCAGTGTCGAACAACTGCATGGTCATACCTTCGACTCCACCGGATCCCTCGGCTCCTGCGATCCCGTCGGTACCTTCGGCTCCGTCGATTCCTTCGGTTCCTTGGGTGCTCGCGGATCGCGTTTGATGCCGGTGAGCTTGGGGGCGACGCGCGTCTTGTAGCGAACGTTGAGCTGCAACAACACCGCAGTGAACGCCTCGATCGCTGTGGCGTTGGACAGTTCACCGGAATCGAGCGGACGGCATCCGGGGATCTTCTCGACGATGTCGCTGATGAACCGTACCGCCGCTGGGTCGTCGCCGCAGATCAACACGTCGCTGTCGATCGGCTCACCGAGGTTGCCGAGCTCCGTAGCGGGCAGGTGATGGAACGCGGCCACCACCCGGCACCGCGGCACTGCGGCCTGCACGTGCGCGGCAACGCTGCCGCGGGGAGGAACCAATGGCTGGAACTCGTGGCCCACGCGCACCAGCGCGTTGGCCATGCTGACTACCACCTTGCCTTCGAGGGCAGCGTCGTTTTCCTGCGCGGTGGTGGCCGCCGAATCCCACGGCGTGGCGATCACCACCATGTCGCAATCGGCCGCAGCGGCGTTGTCACCATACGACAGCAGCGAATCGAGCGCCGGCCACTTGCCGACCATTCCATCGCGGGCCTCCATCGCCCGGTACTTCGAGCGAGAACCGATGACGACCGGGTAGCCGATCGAGGCCAGGCGCGCGGCAAGGGCGCTCCCCGCCGGTCCGGTACCTCCAAGAATGCCAATGCGCATCGTCGTACTCTTGCACACACGCGCCGCGAGTAGCTTCGTCGCATGAGTTTGTTACAGGGTAAGAACATCGTCATCACCGGCGTGCTCACCGACGCGTCGCTCGCGTTCGGCGTCGCTGCGCTCGCTCAGCAAGAAGGCGCCAACGTGATGCTCACGGGTGCCGGTCGGGCGCTGAGCCTCACCGAACGCACTGCGCGAAAGCTCCCCCAACCGGCACCTGTGTTCGAGCTCGATGTCACCGTCGCCGAGCACCTCGTATCGGCTCGCGAGCATGCAGACGCGCACTTCGGCGGCCGCGTCGACGGGGTGCTGCATGCAATCGGCTTTGCCCCGGCGGTGTGCCTCGGCGACGACTTCATGGCTGCCACATGGGATGACGTCGCAGTTGCGATGAACGTGTCGGCCTACTCGTTCAAGGCGCTCGCCGACGCGTTCGTGCCGCTGATGACCGCCGGCGGGTCGTTCGTCGGGCTCGACTTCGACAACACGGTGGCGTGGCCGGCATACAACTGGATGGGTGTCGCCAAATCGGCCCTCGAGAGCGTGAACCGGTACCTGGCCACAGCGCTCGGACCGCTCGGCATTCGCTCCAACCTCGTCGCCGCAGGCCCGATCAAGACTATGGCGGCCAAGAGCATCCCCGGGTTCAAGAAGTTCGAAGACGTGTGGGATGACCGCGCCCCGCTCGGCTGGGACGTGACCGATTCCTCGGCCGTCGCCAAAGCATGCGTGGCACTACTGAGCGACTGGTTCCCGGCCACCACCGGCTCGATGATCCACGTCGACGGCGGTTATCACGCCGTCGGCGCCTGACACCCACCAGAGACCCCGTCATCAGAATGGTGGAGTACGGGTCCGCGTTCCTCCCGGGGCTCCCGATATCTGGCGAGGGCGACGATCTCGACGGCGCACTCGTGGATCAGATCGAGGCGCTGCGCGAGTACGCAGCGGACTGGAACGATCGCCGGCGCAGCGACCTCGAGCGGTACCGTGAGGTCATGACCGCCACCAACCGGCTCGACGGCGAGACGTCCCCCTACCTGCGGCAACACCAGCACAACCCGGTCGATTGGTACCCGTGGGGACCGGAGGCGTTCGCCGCTGCGAAGGAACGCAACGTGCCGATCCTGTTGAGCGTCGGCTACAGCGCCTGCCACTGGTGCCACGTGATGGCCCACGAGTGCTTCGAGAACGTCGAGGTGGCCGAGCAGATGAATCGCTTGTTCGTCAACGTCAAGGTCGACCGTGAGGAACGACCCGATGTCGACTCGGTGTACATGGACGCGGTGCAGGCCCTGTCGGGGCGGGGCGGCTGGCCGATGACGGTGTTCATGACCCCATCGGGGTCACCGTTCTATGGCGGTACATACTTTCCGAAACCGCAGTTCCTCCAGTTGCTGGCCAGCATCGACGACGTCTGGCGCAACCGACCGGCCGACGTGCAGCAGAACATCACCGCCCTACATCAAGCGATCGACCGCAGTGCCGCCCTGTCCCCCGCCGACGAGGTCCCCGGCGCCGAGGCCGTGCAGGCGGCGCTCGCCCAACTCGACCGCGCCTTCGACGAGAAGTGGGGCGGATTTGGTACCGCGCCGAAGTTCCCGTCGACGATGAGCATCGAACTGCTCGTTCGGGCCCATCTGCGTTCGCCAACTGATCGGCTCGGCCACATGATCACCACCACGCTCGATGCGATGGCCTCGGGTGGCATGTACGACCATCTCGGCGGCGGGTTCGCCCGCTACTCGGTCGACGAAAAGTGGCTCGTCCCACACTTCGAGAAGATGCTGTACGACCAAGCGTTGCTGGTGCGTGTGTACACCCGTGCGGCGCAGGTTTTCGACAACTCGACCTGGCGACAGGTGGTCGGCGAGACGATCGGCTACGTACTCACCGAGCTACGCCACCCGGGCGGCGGGTTCTATTCGGCAGAGGACGCCGACTCCCCCGACGAGCATGGCCACGGCCACGAGGGGCTGTTCTACGTGTGGGCGACCGACGAGCTGCGCAGCGTGCTCGGCCCCGATGCCGACGCTGCGCTCGAGTGGTACGAGTTCGATCACCCGGCCAACGCCAGTGGAAATTTCGAAGCCAAGCTGATCCTCTCGCGCCTGTTCCACCGTGGCGACCTGGCCCGCCCCGAACAGGTCGAACGCGCCCGTGTCGCCATGTTCGCTCATCGCGCCACACGTGCCCGACCCGGCCTTGACGACAAGGTGCTCACCGAATGGAATGCGCTGATGCTGTCGGCGCTGGCCGACGCGGCCGCTGCGTTCGGACGCGACGACTGGCTGGTGGCAGCAGTAGCCACCGCCGAGTTCCTGGTGGAGGAGCTACGCACCGCAGACGGACGCTGGCTGCGTTCGTGGCAAGCCGACGGCGAACCGCGCGCCCGCCACGCAGCACTCGCCGCCGACCATGCCGCATTGATCGATGCGTTCACCCGTGTCGCCGAAGCATCGGGCGAGGCGCGTTGGATCGCCGAAGCGATGACCGTGGCCGACACGATGCTCGATCACTTCTGGGACACCGACAACGGAGGACTGTTCACCACCGCCGACGACGGCGAAGCGCTGATCGTGCGCCAGAAAGACCTGATGGACAACGCCACCCCATCAGCGAACTCGGTCGCCGCCGTGGCGTTGTTGCGTCTTGCCGCACTGACCGGCGAGGCGCGCTACGCCAACCACGCCCGGCAGATTCTGCAGCTCCTCGGCGCGGTGATGTCACAGGCACCGACGGCGTTCTCGAACGCGATGGCTGCCGTCGATCTGGAGGTGAACGGGATCGTCGAGGTCGCCATCGCCGGCGACCGGGCCGACCTGGTAGCAGTGGTCCGCGAGACATGGCGGCCGGACACGGTGCTGGCCTGGGGTGAGCGCTACGAGTCGCCGCTGTGGGATCAACGCGTCGACGGCCATGCGTACGTATGCGAGCACTCCGCCTGCCGGCAGCCAGTCACCGAGCCAGATGCGCTACGAATCGAGCTAACGGCAGCCTCAGGTGGGTGATCCATCCGAGTGTTGAGCGCCCACCCGTGTGCGCGCTCAACACTCGGATCCCCCTCTCCACACTCGGATGACACGCGGGGACTCGGACGGGTCGCGGCAGGGGGTTCGTCAGCGGGCTTGCCAGCGGCCGCGGTGGATGACTTCGGCGGCAGTTCGGCGGGGTCGACGGGCGCTCGCCCCCGACGCCGACGCGGTGTCGTCGGGCCACCCCAGTGCGACAGCGCCGAGGAGCTGCAGGTCGATGGGAATGCCCAACTCGGCGCGCACCGCTTCGGTGCCGTTGAACACTGCGAACAGCAGTGCCCCCAATCCATGGTCCTCGGCGGCATGGAGCAGCGTCATCACAGCCATCGAGGCGTCAACCGTCCAATACGGCGTGGGCCATGCGTCGGCACCGCCGCCCAAGCCCGTGGCAGCCTTGTCGGGTTCGCCGTAGCGGGCCACGTAGGCGGCGGGGTCGGCGAGCGGCAGGGCAAGCACCGGCGCGTCGAACAGCCCAGGCCAGCGAAACCCCTCACGACGCTGCGGGGGGAACGCGTGCTGCCAGAACCGCTCGGTCTCGCGACCTTCCAACACCACGAGGTGCCAACCCTGGGTCTTGCCCGCGCTCGGCGAGCGGACGGCAAGATCGACGAGGGTGTCGATGAGAGTCGGATCGACCGGATCGGACCGGAAAGATCGGCACATCCGGCGTCGTGTGACGACGACGCCGAACTCGCTCACGTGAGCTGCCGGGCACCCAGCTTGACGAGGTCTTCGGCCATGGTCCACCCGTGCGCGATGAGCGAGGAACCCTTGGCCGGTACAACCGTGGCGAACAACGCGGTCTGCTCGGGGCTGATCTTGTCGGCCTTCAGCGACTCGTGGTCGATGAAACCGCTCTGGCCGTTCGATTTGACCACGAACGACTGCTCGTCGTAGGTGGCGTCAACGCCGAAACGGCGGGCCAATCGACGGCCCCACGCCCGCTCCTCGCCGACGGCACGATGGCCGGGGCGCGGAATCGGCTCGTCGAGATGCTTGAACGCCTCGAGGCCATCGGGCTTGACGAACCGCGACCCGACAACGACGTCTTCGTCGGGGAACGCCATCAGCGCCCGGTGGAACGCTTCGCCCATCAGCCCGCGCAGCACCGTGTCGCGCTTGGAGGTCCGCTTGACGCTGAGCAAACCAACCAGTACGCACGGTGTGCCACCGATGCGCTCGAGCGTGGAGAAGGAGAAACCGTGCAGCTTGTCGTCCATCCGGGCACGACCGACGAGTACCCACTCCTCTTTGGCCTTCGACAAAACCCCGATGTCGAACGCTCCTCCCATCGACGCCATCTCATCGAGATCGGCGTCGGTGAGCGCTGCGCAGTCCCTGGTTTCCACCTGGATTGACATGCCGTGCTCCCTGTCGAAAGTTCGCGACTCGTGACCGAGACGCGGGGACGTGAGCGTCCTATTCTGCCACTCGCACGCACGTTCTCCACCAGTGGGTGATGGATTGCCTGGTGGCATGGGTGCAACGGGAGGGTCGAGCGCACGATCCGATGGCGGTTACAACATCACCGCGTCATGACCGAAGGCCACACGTAACTCAGGTACCGCCCTGTCGAGATCGACGCAGAACTCGTCGGAGAGCCGCAGGATCTTGCCCTGCCCGATGTGGAGGTACACCAACGACTCACCAGGGTTGTCGCGCAGGATGCGCCGCAACTGATGGATCTTCAACTCGCTCAGCGCCGCGGCCGGAACGCGCAGATGCAATGGCATCGATGATGACGTATCGAGCCGCTCGAGAATGGTGATGTCTTGGGCCATGAACCCGAGCCGCGATTCGTCGCGGCGGTCGATGCGACCCTTGACCGTGACGATCGCGTCGTCGGTCAGCTTGTGGCCCTGCTCGATGAGCACCCGCGGGAACACGGTGACCTCGATCGTGCTGTCGAGGTCCTCCAAGATGAACACCGCCATCTGATCACCCTTACGGGTGAACTTTCGGGCCAACCCGGTGATCAGCCCGCCGAGCACCAGTATCGAGCCGTCATCGCGCTCGGCAGCTTCGGCCACCGTGCAGTCGACCTTGCGACGAAGCGCCGCCTCCACGCCGAGCAGCGGGTGATCGCTGACGTACAGCCCGAGCATCTCCTTTTCGAACTTCAGCCGTTCCGCCTTGTCGAAGTCGTACTCGGGGATGGCAATGCGCTCGTCGAAACCACCGCTGCCACCGTCGTCGCCGAGGTCACCGAACAGGCTCATCACCCCCTGGTCACGTTCGCGACGGCGCACCAAGGTGGTGTCGATGATCTGCTCGAACACCATCAGCAGGCCCTTGCGCGTCAGCCCGAAGTGGTCGAACGCGCCACCCTTGATCAACGATTCCACCGTGCGCTTGTTGAGGACCGGTTCCGGCACGCGCTCGACGAAGTCGTAGAACGATTCGTACGGGCCATTCGCATCGCGGTCGACCAGCATCTGGCCGACCAGCCCCTCGCCGACGTTGCGTACCGCCGACAACCCGAACGTGATCGCTCCCGGGCTACCGATCGGCAACTGCACCTCTGGCGGCACCTCGTGCGGCGCGAGCGCGGCGAAGTCGGTGACCGATTGGTTGATGTGCGGCGTGAGGACCTTCACGCCCATCGACCTGGCATCGCTGAGGTACACCGCCGCCTTGTCGAGGTTGCTCTTGACGCTGGTCAGCAAGCACGCCAGGTACTCGACCGGATGGTGCACCTTGAGGAACGCCGTCTGGTACGTGACCAGGCCGTAGCCGAAGGTGTGGCTCTTGTTGAACGCATAGTCGGCAAACTTGGCGATCACATCGAACAGGCTCTCGCCGAGAGCCCGACCGTACCCCGCGCGCTCACAGCCGGCCTCGAAGTTGTCGCGCTCCCTGCCCATCACCTCGCGGCTCTTCTTGCCCATCGCCTTGCGCAGGTTGTCGGCCTCGGCGAGGGAGTAGCCGGCAAACTTCTGGGCGACGCGCATCACGCTCTCCTGATAGATCATCAAGCCGTAGGTATCGCCGAGCACCTCCTTCGCGTCCTCGTGGAAGTACACGACCTCCTGGCGACCGTTCTTGCGGTCGGCGTAGTCGTAGTGCATGTTGACGCTCATCGGACCGGGCCGGTACAGCGCGAGCACGGCCGAGACGTCTTCGAAGCTGGTGGGCGCCAGTGAGCGCAGCAACGCCCGCATCGGTGGTGATTCCAGCTGAAACACGCCCATCGTGTCGCCGCGGCCGAGGAGCGCGAACACGCCCGGATCGTCGAGGGGAACCGAATCGATATCGAAGGCCGGATCGCGTGTGGCGCGCACCATGGCGACGGTGTCGGTGATCACGTCGAGGTTGCGAAGACCGAGGAAGTCCATCTTCAACAGCCCGAGAGATTCCACCCCGTGCATTTCATACTGGGTGACGATCGGTGCGTCGGCTGGGGCGACGCCGGCTTCGGGTTTGCGCTGGATGGGCAGGTAGGTGGTGAGCGGGTCTTTGGTGATCACCACCGCCGCAGCGTGGATGCCGTCGCTGCGTTTCAAGCCCTCGAGCCCCTTTGCCACATCGACCACGCGCTGCACGTCGGGGTCGGTGTCGTACATCGCCCGCAATTCGCTGGCCGCCTTGTACCCGTCGAGGTACTTGGGGTGCTCCTCGAAGCAGTACCGCAGCGGCGTGTCACGCCCCATCACCAACGGCGGCATGGCCTTGGCCACCTTGTCGCCGACGCCGTACGGGAACCCCAGCACCCTGGCCGCATCGCGCACCGCGTTGCGGGCCTTGATGGTGCCAAAGGTGATGATCTGAGCCACGTGGTCACGGCCGTATCGTTCGGCCGCGTAGCGGATCATCTCGTCGCGGTAACGCGAGTCGAAATCCATGTCGATGTCGGGCATCGAGACGCGGCTCGGGTTGAGGAACCGTTCGAACAGCAGGTCGTACTTGATCGGGTCGAGATCGGTGATCCGCAGGCAGTACGCCACCGCGCAGCCCGCCGCCGAACCGCGGCCGGGGCCGACCCGGATGCCACCGTCTTTGGCGTGCTTGATCAGGTCCCAGACGATGAGGAAGTAGCTGGCGAAGCCCATCGACTTGATGGTGGACAGCTCGTAGGCGAGCCGCTCGACCACCGCGCTGGGCAACTGGCCTCCCCATCGCTGTTCGGCACCGATCCAGGTGATGTGATCGAGGTACGCCGCGTCGTCGGCGAACCCTTCGGGGATCGGGAAGTTCGGGAGCTGTGGCTTGCCGAACTCGATGGTCACGTCGGCCCGTTCGGCCACCCACAAGGTGTTGTCGCACGCCTCGGCAAAGTCGCGGAACAGGTGGCGCATCTCGGCAGCGGTCTTCAGGTAGTGCTCGGTCCCTTCGAACTTGAACCGCTTCGGGTCGCTCAGCAACGCACTGGTCTGCACACACAGCAAGGCGTCATGCGCCTCGTGGTCGTGTTGGTGGGTGTAGTGCGAGTCGTTCGTCGCGATCAGCGGTGCCCCAATCCGCTTGGCGATCTCGATCAGCTTGGGGTTCGTCTCGCGCTGGGCCGGCAGACCGTGGTCTTGCAGTTCGACGAACAGGTTGTCCTTGCCGAAGATGTCCTGCAGCCGAGCCGCTTTGGCGACCGCACCCTTCTCGTCGCCGTTGAGCAGCGATTGCAACACCTGCCCGCCAAGGCACCCGGTGGTCGCGATGAGACCATGGTGGTACTTCTCGAGCAGCTCCCAGTCGATCTTCGGCTTGTAGTAGTAGCCCTCGAGAAACGCCAAGCTGGCCAACTGGATGAGGTTGCGGTATCCCTGATTTGTCTCGGCCAGCAACGTGAGGTGGTAGTAGAGCTTCTTGCCCCCCTCGGTGTCGCCTCCGGAATCGTCGAGGCGGCCACGCCGGGTGGGTCGCTCCGAGCGCGACTCGAAGGCCATGTAGGCCTCGGTGCCGATCACCGGCTTCACACCCTGGGCCCGGCACTCCTTGTAGAACTCGAGGACCCCATACATGTTGCCGTGATCGGTGATGCCGATCGCCGGCTGGCCGTCGGCCACCGCCTTGGCGACGAGCTCGTCGAGCCGAGCGGCACCGTCGAGCATCGAGAACTCGGTGTGGACATGCAGATGGGTGAATGAATCGCCCAACGGGCACCTCCTTCCTTCGGCGTCGATTCCTGGCAAGCATCACCGTCGCACGGCCTCACCGAGCCGCCGACTTACATCAATGTGATTCGCAGTGACGCTAGCCCGCGCGCGACAACGTGGACAACGGGACGCCCCAGATCGTCCGGATCACCGGTCACATCCGACGGTCACAGAATCCGACTGTCACAGAATCCGACTGTCACAGATAGGTGCCCGGGCGCTCGTTGTCGGCTGGGCCGGGTTGCATCTGCATTCCAGGACCGCCTTGGGCGCCGGGGGGAAGCTGACGCATCTGCTCCAACTGCTGGCGGGCGGCGAGCTGCTGCGCGAACAACGTGGCCTGGATGCCGTGGAACAGGCCCTCCAGCCAGCCGACCAGTTGGGCTTTGGCGATGCGGAGTTCGGCATCGGTGGGGACCTCACCATCGCGGAACGGCAGGGCCAGGTTGCGCAGCTCGTCTTGTAAATCCGGCGACAGCGCCTCGCTGAGCTCGACGATCGAGCGCTCGTAGATCTCGGCCAGCCGTTCCCGGCTCGGGTCGTCAAGGGTGGTCGTCCGCACCTCCTCGAGTAGCTGCTTCACCATCGAACCAATGCGCATCACCTTGGCCGGCGCCGACACGGTCTCGGTCAGTCCATCGCCCGGTGCCGCGCCCGCTGGAGACATACCCGCCGACGACGCACCGGCCGACGATGCACCGGCCGACGATGACGGGCTGCCGTTGACGAGCTCACCCCGCTCGACCGTCATCGGCTCTCCGGCTCCTGAGTCGAAGTTCTCGGCGGGCTGGGAGGAGGATTCAGTCGTCATCGAAGGGCTCGTTCCGGTGGTGAGGGACAGGTCGTGTTGCGTGGGATTACGTGAGCTGACCAATGTGCCGTCGTCACCCGGTTGCCGCAACCAGGGGAACATACACCTCGGCCGAGGTGAGCGACCCGTGGCGGCACACGAGCGGGTATGGCCCGGAATCGGATGGGTCGTCGAAACTCGAGTCACCCCTGGCGACGAGGGCGACGTCGCCGAGTCGGGCCTGCACCGGCGGGCTGACGACCGGTCCGAACCATTGCTCGTCGAGCACCTGTTGGCGGGTGACCACCCACGCCGTGTCGTCGTGGCTGGCGTGCGCAGCAGCGACGAGATCATTGGTCGCGCCCGCCCGCGAATGCAACCACCGGAACCGCCCCTCCCCCGAGGTACGGGCAACATGACGGGCCACCTCGGGCGCCACCGAGACCACAGCATCGCCGACGTGGACCTGCCCATGGTCTGCCGTGACCACCAGGGCAGCACCCGACGGCAGCGCCTCGAGCATCGAGGCCACCAAGCGATCGACGGTGCTCAACTCGGCGTCGTAGAACGCTCCGAAGCCACGCTCGTGGGCGATCTTGTCGATCCCGTCGTAGTACGCGTACACGAACTTCTCGCCGGCAACGAGGAGCGCACGCGTCTCCACCGCAATGCTGGAGGCCGCCCTCCAACCGCGAGCGCGGCACCCTCGCAGGTGGGCCTCGCTGAAGGCGCTGTTGGACAGTTCGGCTTTACTGATCACCGGCACCGACTCGCCCAGGAACGGGGTGAACGGCTGCAACCGGCGCGGCTCGTGCTGGCGGCGGGCATCGCCACCACGGTCGGCCTGCCAGCGCAACACGTTGAGCACGTCCCCGCCGACGTCGATGCGGTATCCCACCAGCCCATGCTCGCCAGGGGTGAGGCCGGTGGTGATCGAGGTGAGCGCTGTGGCCGTGGTGGTGGGCGCCACCGTGGTGATCGGGCCCCCGCTCATCGCTGACAGGGTCGGTGCCAGGTGGGCCCGGTCGCGAAGTTGCTCCCAGCCGAGACCGTCCACCACCAACAGCACGACCTGGCGGGCGGCGGCAGCGCACCGCGGGATCCAATCAGGGCGCGACGCGGTACTCGGCCCAAGGAATGCCGGCACGAGTCCGCGAACGTTCGCCCCCATGTAGTCCGGCAGGATCGGTTGGACCGGTTGGACCGGTTGGACCGGTTGGACCGGTTGGGCCGGTTGGGCCGGTTGGGCCGGTCGGCCGGGCGGACTGGAGGCGGGGGTTGGGGTAGCGGTGCTCACGACCGGCACAGTCCACCACGGGATCTGACCACCATCAACGCTCGCCGGGAAGAATCCCTCGACCGGGGCATCGACACGGCTGCGGCGAGGCGACGAATGGGCCTACGATGATGGCGATGCGCGTGTCGAGCAAAGGTGACTATGCGTGTCGCGCGTTGCTGTCACTCACGCTGCACTCCAGCGATTCCGGGCCGACCAGCGTGCGCGACATCGCCGAACGGACGGCCATCCCCCAGCCGTACCTCGAACAGATCCTGCTCGCGTTGAAAGGTGCCGGCCTGGTGCGGTCCAAGCGTGGGGTGGGCGGCGGCTACGTGCTGGCCCGTCCACCCGACGAGATCAGGCTCAGCGAGGTCTTGGCAGCCGTCGACGGGCCCATCTCACTCGGCGACTTCGGCGATCCCCATCAGGACGGCTCATGCGACCACGAGGGGCAGTGCGTGCTGTACGCGATCTGGAAGTTGGCCGGCGACCACATGCGCCACCTCCTCGCCGGATTCACCCTTGCCCAGGTGGCCGGTGTCGCTCAGGGCAAGGCCCCGTGGCCGGACCGGGACGGGGTGGTCGACAAACCGATCGGCGACGGCATCGGCGAGCGGGCCGATGACGCCCTGGTGACGTCAGCTCGGGTCGATTCGCTCTAGCCGATCGAGTACCTGGGCAATGTCGCCGGCGAGCACCGAGTCGAAGGTCATCTCGATGTTTGTCACGGGGTGACGGAACGTGAGCGAGGCGGCGTGCAACATCGGTCGCGGAGCGATCACGGCCGAACGAACGCCTCCGTAGGTGCCATCGCCGACCACGGGATGCCCGATCGCGGCGAGGTGTACGCGGATCTGATGGGTCCGGCCGGTCTCGAGCCGGCACTCCAGTTCGGACACCTCCCTGACGCCGGCGTTGGCCTCCGCGGCACGAAACGAACCGAGCGTACGGTAATGCGTCCGTGCGGGCTTTCCGTCGACCACGACCGCCATCTTGAGCGGATCGCGGTGGTCACGCCCGACCGGCGCGTCGATGACGCCATTGGGACTGGCCGGCGTGCCCCACACCACGGCCAGGTAGGTACGGCCCACGTCGCGTGCCGCCAGCGCTGCGGTGAGCACGCCGTAGGCATGCTCGGTGCGGGCCACCACGAGCAATCCGCTGGTGCCGGCGTCAAGGCGATGGACGATGCCGGGCCGACCGGCCTGGCCGACGGTGTCGATCTCCGGGTAGCGCGCCAGCAGACCGTTCACCAGGGTGCCATCGGGGTTACCGGCACCGGGGTGGACCACCAGGCCAGCCTGCTTGTCGATCACGATGACCTGATCGTCGTCGTAGACCACCGTCACCTCGACCGAGGCGTCAGGTTGGGGGCGTGCTGGTTGGGGCAGGAACTCGTCGTCCACACGCAGTTCTTGGCCTTCGCTGAGCCGCAACTTCCCAACGACGCATACCTCCGCATCAACGCGGGCACCACCAGCGCTCACGAGCACCGCAGCGTCGGCCCTGCTGGCCCCGGTCACCAGCGCCACCAGGCGGTCCAGTCGCTCGTTGGCCAGGGCGGCGGGGATGATCTCGTCAATGATCACGACTCGCCCCGGACCATGACCATCGACACAGCCAGGAGCACCGCACCGATCGAGACACCCATGTCGGCGACATTGAAGATCGGCCACCACTGCACATCGATGAAGTCGACCACGCCGCCACGCAACCACGCCTCACCCCGAAACACGCGGTCGGTGAGGTTGCCGAGCGCACCACCGATCAGCAGCCCGGCGGACACGCGGGCGGTTCGCTGATCGGTACGGGCGATGGACACGACGAGCACGACGACCACCGCAACTGCCGCGATCGCGATGACCGGGCCGAGTCCGCGTCCCTGCGAAAAGGCCATGCCCGTGTTGTAGGCAAGGTTCCACTGCAGCGTCCACACGACATGTTCCGGATTCCCGGCGTCGAGCGTGGAGACCGCCCAATGCTTGCTCACCTGATCCAACACCAGCAGCACGACCGCCAGCACCAGGCTCGAGGCCGCAATTCGGTGCCGACGTTGCCGACCCGTACTCACGGCGCCGGCTTCGGGCTCGCCGCTCTGGTCCGGCTGGCTGGCATCGGGCTGGCGGGCATCCGGCCGAGCTTCGTTCATGTGGACCGCTCAGCGACGGCCGATGCCGCCGACTTTCTCCTCGACCAACATCACGGCCCACGGAATCGCCTCGAGGCGCTCACGCGGGATCGGCCGCCCGGATTCGGTGGAGTATCCGTAGGTACCAATCGTCAGCCGTTCCAAGGCCAGATCGACATCGGCGATGATCTGACGAGCCTGTGCCGACAGGGCGAGGTCACGTTCACGCTCGACCACCATCGTGTCGCCTTCGCCTCCCTCGTCGTCAAACTGCACGTCGCCCATCTCGCCGTCCTCGATCAGGGCGTTGGCTTCGTCCTCGAGTCGCACTGCTTGTCCCGTGAGCGCCTCGCGCTCGGACAGCAGGAGCGTCCGCTGCGAGATGAGGAACTTGGCATCGAAATCCTTGGTGAAGGCGATGCCTTCTTTGGTCACACCTTTCACGGGCGGGATCGCGAGAACCGGCGTCGGCGGGGTGGGAATTTTCTTGGCGGGCATGGGCGTCTTGTCCAGCGATGGCGTCGCGACCTCGACCGCTGCGGGCACCGAGTGATTGGATGCCCCACCCGTCGTCGCGATGCGCTTCGCTGCCTTCACCGGAGCGGTCTTCGCTGAAGCAGCCTTCGCCGGAGCGGTCTTTACTGAAGCGGTCTTTACTGAAGCAGCCTTTACTGAAGCAGCCTTTACCGGAGCGGTCTTCGCTGAAGCAGCCTTCGCCGGAGCGGTCTTCGCTGAAGCAG
>JANNHO010000249.1:0-3249 GCA_031404435.1 Acidimicrobiaceae bacterium
GCTGCCGGAAGAACCGGCCGCGGGTTCCAGGCGGCCTCGGCCTATGGTGCGCTGATGCACAGCGATCACCTTCCCTCGTTCTCCCTTGTCGGCCGCGTTGCGCTCGTCACCGGTTCGAGTAGGGGCATCGGTCGCGGACTCGTCGACGCACTTGCCGCCGCAGGAGCGACCGTTGCCATCACCGCCCGCAGCGTTGCTGATGCGGAGATGGCTGCAGCTGACGTCGTTGCCGCCGGGGGGGAGGCGTCGGCCCATGCGCTCGATGTCGGCGACGTCGCATCGATCAACGCTGCGGTCGACGCGGTCGTTGATCGTCACGGGCATCTCGACATCGTCGTTGCCAATGCCGGACTCGGCGCCAATCATCCCGCTCTCGATGTCACCGAAAGCGACTGGGACGAGATGATGAACGTGAACGCGAAGGGCCTGTTCTTCACCGCTCAGGCCGCGGGGCGAGTGATGGTCGCCCAGGGGCGGGGGCGAATCATTGCGTTGAGCTCACAGGCGTCGCTGGTCGGCATCCGTGATCACGCTGTCTACTGCGCGTCCAAGGGAGCGGTGAACCAGATCGTCCGGGTACTCGCGCTCGAATGGGGGCAGCTTGGGGTCACTGTCAATGCGGTCGCCCCGACGTTCATCTACACACCCGGAACCGCCGACCGGCTCGACGACCCCGACTATCGACGGGCTGTGGTCGAGCGCATCCCGATCGGCAAGGTCGGCACGATCGCCGATGTCGCCGGTGCGGTCGTGTACCTGGCGTCCGATGCGGCGGCGATGGTGAACGGCACGATCCTGCCCGTCGACGGAGGCTGGACCGCGCAGTAGCCAGCGGAGCCAGTGCGATCCCGGTCAACGTGTGGATCTCCGGGCGGGCGCGCCAGAATGCCCGTGTGATCGAAGCCAGGAGCCAGGAAATCACCGAGCCGACCCTGGTCGATCTCGGCGCGGGCAAAGGTACCCCGGGCACGTGCCTCGTGTGGCAGTTGGCGACACCGTTGCTGGCGATCAGCTCGTCGATCGTCGGTGGTGGGATCGGCCCGGTTTCGTGGGTGATCAACCTCACCGTCGACGCGGACTACTCGCGCACAGACCCCGTCGAGCATCTCGGTGAGGTCAGTGACCGGCTGGGCCTGATCGGGCGCGGTGTCGGTCTGATGACTGCGGTCGACGTTGCATCGTGGACTACCGTCATCTCCGATGGGGCAACGGCGTCGGCAACCGTCGGTGTCCGTCGGCCGGTGTGGGCGGCCGATAGGGAACGCCCGATCGTGCCCGTCGGTACGCAGCCGGGCACGATCAACCTGGTCGCGTCGGTGCCGGCGCGCCTGTCCCATGCGGCGCTTGTCAACGCCGTCGCCACGATGACTGAGGCGAAGGTTCAAGCGTTCCTCGATCATCAGATCCCTGGCACGGGCACGGCCAGTGACGCAGTTTGCGTACTGTGCGCGGCCACCGGCGACGTGGAACCCTTTGGCGGCCCGCGTTCCACCTGGGGCGGCCGGCTCGCAGTGGCGACCTACGAAGCAGTCGCCGCTGGAATCTCCCGTCGACGCGAATGACCGAAATTCCGGTGCCGGGTCAGCACGGCGGCGACGCAGCCCGCATCGCTCGGGCACTGGGACTCGATCCGGCGACGGTGATCGACCTCTCCGCCAGCATGAACCCGTTCGCCCCCGACGCTGCCAGCATCGTCATCGGTGAGCTCGAACGCGACGGCGGATCGATCAGCCGCTACCCCGACCCGGCGAGCGCCGCCGCGCTGCTCGCCGACGCGTTCGGTGTCGATCCCGATCTTGTGGTGCTCACCAATGGCGGTGCCGAGGCGATCGCGCTCATCGCCGGCGAGCATCGGGTTGGCAATGTGATCGAGCCGGAGTTCTCGCTCTACCGGCGTCACCTCGCGGCGATCGATCCGACCGCGCCGCGCTGGCGATCGAACCCGTCCAACCCGCTCGGTCTGCTGGCCGGTCCCGGCGAGCGTGCGGGGGTCTGGGATGAGGCCTTCTACCCGCTGGCTACCGGGATCTGGAGTCGTGGCGACGCAGCCGCGTGGCGGCTCGGGTCGCTGACCAAGCTGTGGAACTGCCCCGGACTGCGCCTCGGCTACGTGATCGCGCCCGACGTCCACGCAGCGCGGCGCGTCCGGCGACGACAACCCCAGTGGGCGGTGAACGGGCTCGCGCTCGCCGCGATCCCTGAGCTCCTCGCGTGCACGGATCTCACCGGCTGGCACGACGCGATCGGCACGCTTCGTACGGACTTCACCGACGCACTGACAATGCTCGGATTCGACGTCGAGCCGACAGCTGTCAATTGGGTGCTCATCGAATCACCCGACCTGCGCGCTCGGCTGGCTCCGCGCGGGATCGTCGTGCGCGACTGCAGTTCGTTCGGGCTTGCGGGTCTGTACCGGGTCGCGCTGCCCACACGCGCCCAACTCGATCAGGTCGTCTCATCGTTCGCGGCGGTGAACCAACCGTGACGGTGGTGCCGGCCATCGCCGGTGTGGTCCTCGATCAGGTCGTTGGTGAGCCACCGCTGCGATGGCACCCGGTGGCCTACTACGGCTCCTTGATGGGTCGCGTTGAACAGCGCGTCTACGCCGATTGCCGAATCAACGGTGCCGCGCTCGTTGCCGTCGGTGCCGGAGTCGGCATCGCCGCCGGCTTCGCGCTCCGGGCACTCGTGGGGCCACGTGCGGCCACGGTCGTTGCGGTCGCCGTGTGCTCGGCGGGAAGGATGCTCGACGCCGAAGCGGAGGCGATCGCGCGACTGTTGGCAGTGGACGATCTGCTGGCAGCGCGACAGCGGCTCCGCTCGCTCGTTGGTCGTCGCACGGACGACCTTGACGCGCGAGAGATCAGTCGTGCCGTCATCGAATCGGTCGCCGAGAACTCCGTCGACGCGGTCACGGCCTCGTTGCTGTGGGCCGCAATTGCCGGGGCACCGGGAGTCCTCGCTCACCGGGCGATCAACACCCTCGATGCAATGGTTGGCCACCATGACGACCGGTATGAACAGTTCGGCTGGGCCAGCGCCCGTCTCGACGACATGGTCAACCACACGCCCGCCCGCCTGACAGCGCTTGCCGTAGCGTTCGCTCGCCCCCAACGCGCCAGGGCGATCTGGGGCTCGGTGCGTCGGGATGCTGGGCAGCATCCATCGCCGAACGGAGGTGTGATCGAAGCCGCGTATGCCGCTGCCCTTGATGTCCAGCTCGGGGGGATCAACCGTTACGCAGGCACC
>JANNHO010000250.1:0-6108 GCA_031404435.1 Acidimicrobiaceae bacterium
CCGATGCGGCTCACCGTGTGGGTCCACGGCGGCTGAGGTGTTGCCCGTCATCGGGGCGCTTCGGCCCTGGGCCGATCCCGAACTGTTGTGCCTGCAGCGCCTTGCGGCGCACGTACCGCTGCCGCCCGCCGACGGGGCCCGCCGCTCGCTGAACGGGTCCTGGTCATTCGCCCTGTTCGACACACCAGAGGCGGTGCCTGCCACCGCAGTGCATGGTCCCACACCGACGACCGGCACCAAGCTTGCGGTTCCGGGCAATTGGACACTGCAAGGTGTTGATGATTTGCCGCACTACACCAACGTGCAGATGCCCTTCCCCGGTCCGCCGCCGACGCTGCCCCCGCGTAACCCAACCGGTGTGTACCGTCGCCGCGTGAGCGTGCCGGCGTCGTGGCGACGCCAACAGGTGGTGCTCCACGTAGCCGGTGCAGAGAGCGTGCACGCCGTGTACCTCAACGACACGTTCGTGGGGTACGGCACCGACAGCCGACTGCCGAGCGAGTACGACATCACGGCCGCGCTCCGGCCCGGGGCCAACGATCTCGCCATTGTGGTGGTTCGCTACAGCGCACAAAGCTACGTCGAGGATCAGGATCAGTGGTGGATGGCTGGTCTTCACCGCGAGGTGTTCATCGAGGCCCGCCCGGTGGTGCACATCGCCGACGTTGCCTGCACCGCCGACCTTCGCCTTGGCAACGGTTCCGGGCTGCTTGCGGTGGCGACCACGGTTGGTTTCGTTCACCCGCCGACACCTGGTTGGCAGGTTCGGACATGGGCCGAAACCATTGCGGGCAAACGGATTGCTCAACCGCTGAGCATCACCGTGCCACACGCGTTCGAGGCGCCATACGTGTTCACCGGGCACACGGTCAACGCTTCGTGGGAGCTCGCGACCGTGTCGCCGTGGAGTGCGGAAACCCCCACCCGGTACCGGGTGATGGTCGAGCTGATCTCTCCCGAAGGCACTGTGGCACAGGCGACCTCGCAACTGGTGGGCTTTCGCCACGTGGAAGTGAGCGACCGCCAGTTGCTGGTCAACGGCCAACCCGTGTGGATCTTCGGCGTGAACCGCCACGACCATCATCCTGACCGCGGCAAGGCGGTCACGATCGACGACATGCGCGCCGACCTCGAGGTGATGCGCCGCCACAACATCACCGCGGTGCGCAACTCGCACTATCCCAACGACAGCGTGTTCTACGACCTCTGCGACGAGCTCGGCATGTACGTGATCGACGAAGCCAACATCGAAAGCCACGCGTACAACACCAACCTGTGCAACGACCAGCGCTACCTCGCAACCTGGGTGGCGCGCGGATCGCGGATGGTGCGGCGCGACCGCAACCACCCGAGCATCATCGTGTGGAGCCTCGGTAACGAAAGCGGCTATGGCACCAACCACGATGCACTCGCCGGTTGGATCCGCAAGCACGATTCCGGCCGCCCCCTGCACTACGAGGGCGCACCGTTCCACGACGGCTGGGTCGACGGCGGCCTGGTGGCCAGCGATCTGGTGTGCCCGATGTACGCGACGATCGAGGCGATCCGCGCGTATGGCGAAGCGGGCGCGGGGACCCGTCCGCTGATCCTGTGTGAGTACAGCCATGCGATGGGCAACTCCAATGGATCCCTTGCCGACTACTGGGCGGCGATCACCACTACTCGTGGTTTGCAGGGTGGCTTCCTGTGGGAGTGGAAGGACCATGGGCTGCGCCAGCGGCTACCCGATGGAACCGTGCGCCTCGCCTACGGCGGGCAGTTCGGTGAACGCCCTCACGATGGCAACTTCGTCGCCGACGGCCTGGTTTCGGCCGACCTCGAACCGCATCCGGCGATGCAGGAGGTGGCCTGGGTGTACCGACCGGTCACGGTCTCACCGGGGCGTAAGCGGGGCACGATCCGCGTTGCCAACCGGCAGTCGTTCGTTGGTTTGGAAGCGTTCTCGGCAACCTGGCAGTTGCTCGTCGGCGGCGAAGTCGCCGCGTCAGGCAGGCTGTCGCTGCCCATCGTGGCGCCGCATTCGACCGTGGAGATTCCGCTGCCATGTGAGTTACCGGCAGGAACCGCTGAGGCCCACCTGAGCGTGCAGTTCGCGTTACGCAAACCCACGTGGTACGCCCCGGCCGGGCATCACGTCGCATGGGATCAGATCGAGCTCCGGGCGCCACCGCGGATGCGGCGACTCGCCACGTTCCGACCCAACCACGGTGCCGCGGCGATCGACGAGGTGCTCGTCGCGCCGATCGAGCTCACGTTGTGGCGGGCCCCCGTCGACAACGACGGGTTCAAACTGATGCCCGAGCTTTCCCGCCGCCTCCGTGTGGGTGGGCAGGGTCTGCGGCTGTGGCAAGAGGCGGGCGTTGACGTTCGCCCGGCCGAGGATCTGGTGCAGCACACGTGGCATCGCGCGGTGACCGACGATGGCTCGGTCGAGTATCGCCATACGGTGATCGTGCCCGCGTCCCTGCCCGACCTGGCTCGGGTCGGGGTGACGTTCGCGTTGCCCGCCCGGTTCTCCCAGCTGCGTTGGTTCGGCCGTGGGCCCGGCGAGAACTACCCCGACCGAAAGTCCGGCTCCCCGCTTGGGATATGGGAGGGCGAGCCCGATCGGCCGCCGTACCTCGTCCCGCAGGAGTTCGGCCTGCGTACCGACTGCAGGTGGTTCGAGTTCGTCGACCCCATCGGTCAACGGGTCCGCATCGACGTGGTGCAGCCGCGAGTGCTGCATGTGTCGGCCACCCACTTCACTGCCGCCGATCTCACCGTAGCCACGACCGAGACCGAGCTGCGGGCCCGCGCCGAGTTGGTCGTGCACCTCGACGTCGCCCACCGCGGCCTCGGCACCGGCAGCTGTGGCCCCGACGTGCTGCCTGCCTACCTCCTCGGCTCCGGTCGCTTCGACTTCGCCTATCGCCTCACCGTCACCTGAACGCCACCCTCCTTCAGTCGCGCCCCCCTCACGCCAGGCTGCCACCGAGCTGCCACCGAGCTGTCACCGAGCTGCCACCGAGCTGCCACCCAACTTTGTCGGTGACGTCCGGCTGAGCCTGTTGGTATCGACAAAGTTCGCCCTGGGGGCTCGGGGGCTCGGGGGCAGGGTGGCGTCAGGCTGGGCGGATTCGTAGGTTTCGGTTAGTGGCGTTGAGGCATGCGCCGGTGTGCACGTCGAAGCGCCAGCCGTGCAACGTGCAGACCAGCTGGTCGCCGTCGAGCTCGGCGAAGACTGCCAGATCGGCCTGGCGGTGCGGGCAGGTGCGTTCGCAGATGAAGTCGCCGATGCGGATCTCCTCGTCGGCCATCCCACCACGTTCGGGATCGAGCTTGCGCAGCGCTTCCGCCTCCGTGCGGCGCATCCGCTCGACCGACAACGACTTGAAGAAGTTGTAGACGTACTCGTTGTACGGGCCTTCCCGCCACGCCCGGAAGCGAAGCGAGAGGAACAGCGCGTTGCTCCAATCGACGGCGCGCTGAGCGACGACGGTTTCCACCAACTCGCGCTGGATCTCGAACCGGAACGCAACTGCCTCGCCATGATGCTCGCGCACCTGCCCGGCAGGGAAGTCGATCACGATGCCGAGATCTCCAAGGTGCAACAGCACGTTCGTCGCCACGCCGGCGCGCAGCGTGGGGGCCATCGCCAGCAACGGTTCCCACCATGCCTGCAACGTGGCCACCAAGTCGTCGGAACGTGCAGTCCAGCCACGCTTCATCTCCGCGAGCCAGGCGAGTTTGTCGGCCTGGTAGCGCTCTAGATAGCGGCGCTTGTCAGTGAAGATCGCATCGACGGTCGCGTCGTCGAGGGGATGGACCACGGCTATCGCGTCGCCGTCGCAGCCGTGATCAACGTCGATCGAGGTACCGGGAATTGCCAGCACACCGTGTCGTCCGGCCGTGGCGAGCAGGTCCATGAACACGCGCTGGTCGGGGAAGATGCTCGCTTCGTCGCCGTCAATCACGTTGAGATGAAACAGCTCCGGATCGAGGAACGCGGGCGGCCCGGCGCTGGGCACCACCGCTCGGGCGTCGAGCGCCTCCACGTACCGCATCGCCCGGCTGAGCTGGCTGTCGACCTTGGCGGTGATGAGGTCGCGCATCCGCTCAGCGGTCTCCTCGTACACCATTGGGTACCAGATCGCCCCGCTGTACTGAATCCAGTGCAGATCGATGGGTCCGTGCGAACGCAGCGCGGCGAGGTCGGTGGTGCGGCAATCGTTTTGGTTGACGAGCCGCGAGCGGCCGTCGCTGACCACCAGTGCCGAGTCGCCGCCGGGACCGTCGGTGATGCTGGTTTCGACGTGAATCGCCACGGTGAGGTCACCGCGCAGCGACGTCTCGGTCCCGTCGACAGTGCGCACGATGTTGTGAAACCCGAGGAGTTCGAGGCGGCGTTCGAGCTCGTGGGAGGGGAACCCGGGTAACAACACCGTGGTGTCGCGGCTCACATGCTGCTGTAGCCAGTGCTCGTCGAGATGGTCGCCATGGATGTGGCTGATGTAGAGGTAATCCGGGTGTTCGATCGCGTCGAGCAGGCTCGGCGGCAACTGGTCGTTGCGCGGGAACACGAACCATGAACCGAAGAATGCAGGGTCGAACCACGGATCGCACAGGATCGAACCATCATCGGTTTCGATCAGGATGCCCGCGTGGCCGATGGAGATGGCTCGCACGAGGGTGGCGTGTGGGCCTCAGGCCACAGGCGGATCGGTGTACTGCTGGCCGGCTCGCGAAACGTGCTCGGTCCAGGCGTCGCCGTCCCAGTAGCGCAGTTCGAACCGGCCAGCGGGATCCCCGTACCAGCCGGCTGGGACGGCGGGCTGCGCCGATGCCGGAGCCGGCGAGTAGCTCGGCGCTGGCTCGGCGGCGTAGCTCGGTGTGCTCGACGAATAGCTCGGGGCCGGGTCGACGATGGGGGCGACCGGCGAAGCGGGCTCGGGGGCGACAGCCCAACCCGACGGCTCGCTGACGCTTGGCTCGGGCGCAACGGCCGTCGCCGGTGAGTGTGCCGGCACGCTGCTGGCGCCGCTGCCGTTTGTGCTGTCCGACCACGGCGCCCCCGAAGACGAGCCTCTCGACGAGGTGGTCGTGTCAATGCTGGAACCCGCGCCGGCACTGACAGTTTCGGCCCGAGCGTCGCGGGCCAGGAACGCGGTGACATCACTGCCTGTCGACACGATGCTGATCACCGACCAGCCGTCGGCTGACTTCTCGGTGAGCTGCGGCGCAAGCGCTGATGGATCGAACGATGACGAGCTGACGGTGGTGAACTCCTGCATGGTGGGAGATGGTAACTCACGCGCCACCGCGATGGGAGCGGCAGACGCAAGGTTTTCACAAGGTCGCTTCGGGTTGGGTAGGCGGAGTCGGACGCTTGGTGGCGGGGGCAGCGACGATCAGCCGTTGAGGACCAGATCGTTGACGTCGGCATTGCCCGGAGGGCCGTCGTAGCGGACCTCGCCGTCGGCGAGCGCGATCAACCGGTTGGCGCGATGCACGAACCCGAGGTCGTGGGTGGCGACCACAACGGTGGAGCCCTCGGCGTGAGCGTCATCGAACAGGGTGAGCAGCGCAGCACGGCCGGCGGCATCGAGGCCGACGAAGGGCTCGTCGACGAGGAGCACTCGGAACGGTCGAACGAAGGCGAGGCTGATTGCTGCCTTCTGGCGCAGACCGCGGCTGAACGTGGTGGGCAGTTGATCGATGCGATCGACGAGGCCAAGACGGCCGACCAACATGTCGGCCCGATCGGCCCAGTCGCTCACGTCGTGCAGCCGGGCGACGTACTCGAGGTGTTCGCGCAGCGAGAGGTCGTCGTAGAACGTCGGCTGATCGGCGAGATAGGAAAGGTCGCGTCTGGCTTCGACGCTGCCCCGATCCGCGCCGTGCACTGCGACGCTGCCCGACGACGGGTCGAGCAGGCCGGCGATCATCCGCAGCAGCGTGGTCTTGCCGCTGCCGTTGTGCCCGATGATCGCCACCAAGTGCCCGGCGTCAATCGTCATCGTCAGTGGTGCGAGCGCCGGCGGTGGGGCGGACCTGTCGGAGGTCGTAAGCGTTGACCGGGCTGATGTGAAGCCGGAGGACCCATACGATTTGGTGAGTCCGCGAACC
>JANNHO010000251.1:0-4688 GCA_031404435.1 Acidimicrobiaceae bacterium
CTCGCCCGCTGGATCGACGCGCTGCAGACAGCAGCGGCCTGAACCTCGGGTCGCCTCATGGTGGTTGAACCAGCCGACGGTACCGTCGTGCCAATGGACGCTGCCGCCAGCTTTGCTGCCCTCGTCAGCGGGCCGCCCGCAGAGCTGCGTCTCGACCTCGCCTGCTCGTTGATGTCGGCCGCGTTCACGGGCCGCGACCGTTCCGACGAGGTGGGCGTCGCGCTCGACGCCGTGGCCGGCACGGTGCAGGATCTCACCTTCGAAGGTGTGCTCGCGGCGATTCGTCCCCGGTTGCACGGGGACCGCGAGACCTACTTCGATGCCAGGAACTCCTTCATCGACGCTGTGCTGGAACGCGGGCAGGGGTTACCGATCACGCTGTCGGTGATCGTCATCGAGGTCGGGCGGCGGATCGACGTGCCAATCGTCGGAGTGGGCTTGCCAAGCCACTTCATGGTCAAGTCCGCCAGCGCTGATGTCTACGGCGACCCGTTCGACGACGGTGCGGTGTACAGCCGGGCGGGCGTGGTCTCGGCGTGGCGGCGCCTGGTGGGGGAGGGGCACGACTTCGATGAGTTGCACCTGCAGCCGGTCGGCATCCGGTTGATCCTGATCCGGATGCTGAACAACCTGCGCGCCGTCTACGCACACGGACGCGATCCTCGGGCGATGCACTCGCTGGCCGTCATGCGCGGGTCGTTCGTCGAGCTCGTCCACGAAGCCGCCGACCACGCTCGCTGGGTTCGCCACTACAACTGACCAAACGGCACAACCGGTAACGTGCCGGGCCATACTCCTGCGATGATCGACCAGCGGATCAAACGGTGCCTCGGACAGATGATCAAGGGCGTGGAGGTGGTCGGCGCCCATCACGACGGCGTCACCCGGGCCTTCTGCAGCCACTGGGTCACGCAGGTGAGCTTCGAGGAACCGGTGGTGATGTCGAGCGTGTCACCCAAGCACGACACACATGCGCTGATGATGGCCAGCGGACAGTTCGCCGTGTCGGTGCTCGCCGGCGATCAGGTGGATGTCGGCCAGTACTTCAGCTATCCCGGTCGCAAGTTCCGGTACATCGCGGACGAGTACCTCGAACTGATCCCCGGCACCAACTTGCCGGTGGTGCGCAACTCGATCGCCTGGTTGCGGTGCGAGATCTTCGAGACCAAGCCGATGCTCGACCACGACCTGTTCTTTGCCAGGGTGGTCGACGTGGGCACAGGCCGATTGAAGGACCCGCCCCTGCTGTATTCGAGCCGCCTCGGTTGGCGGGTTACGGGCGACAAGGCGCGCCAGCCCGGAACCAGCGTGCGGGATGTGCTGTTGGCCAGGCTCGCTGCGGCCGGCTTCGACGACACCTCCGGTGATGGCTCCGACGATGCCTCCGACGATGCCTCCGACGAGCCGTATGACGGGGGGTAGCCACTAAAGTTGGCGGGATCATGACTGTCACCGAATCACGTCTCACCGCCGACGAACAACGAGTGTCCGATCTCGTCGACGAACTGCTCGCCGAGCACCCACCGAGATCCACGTCCCCGGCGGCGTTCCTCGGGGCTCAGTTCGACAAGGGCCTTGCGTGGGTGCATTTTCCTGAGGGCCAGGGCGGCCTCGGGGTGAACCCGAAGCTGCAGAAGCTGGTCAATGAACGGGTTTTCGCGCAGGGCGCGCCGAACTCGATGCACCGCAACCCGATCGGGTACGGGATGTGCGCCCCGACCGTGGTGGTGTGGGGCAGTGACGACCAGCGGCAGCGCTACCTGCGCCCGTGCTTCACCGGCGAGGAGATCTGGTGCCAGCTGTTCAGCGAACCCGGTGCCGGTTCCGACTTCGCCGGGTTGTCGTCGCGGGGTGTACGTGACGGTGACGAGTGGGTGTGCAACGGCCAAAAGGTGTGGACCACCCTCGGCCACCTCGCTCGCTGGGGTTTGCTGGTGGTGCGCACAGACACCGAGGCGGTCAAGCATGCCGGGCTGACTGCCTTCGTCGTCGACATGCACGCACCCACCGTCGAGGTGCGGCCGCTGCGCCAGATGACCGGCGAGGCCGAGTTCAACGAGGTGTACTTCACCGATACCCGCATCCACGAAAGCGAGATGCTGGGCAAGCCCGGCGATGGGTGGCGGGTGTCGCTGACCACGCTGATGAACGAGCGGGTGTCGATCGGCGGCTCCATTCCGCAGAAAGGTTCTGGCCCGATCCAGTCACTCACATCCACGTGGGCCGACCTGCCCGACGACCGCAGGGATTCCGCCAACCTCGACGAGGTGATGAAGTTGTGGAGCCGGGCCGAGGTGCTGCGGCTCACCAACATCCGCGCCAACCAGATGCGCAAGATGGGTGACCCAGGCCCCGAAGGGTCGATCTCCAAGATGGCCTCGGCCAACCTCAACAAGGACATCTACGCCAAGGTCGTCGATCTGCTCGGTGCCGAGGGAATGCTCTACGGCAGCTACGAGATGCTTCGCCCGGAGACCACGATGGGTTACGACACGCTGCAGAAGGCGTTCCTGCGCAGCCGGGCCAATTCCATCGAAGGCGGCACCACCGAGGTGATGCTCAACATCTTGGGCGAGCGCGTTCTCGGCCTACCGGGAGACGTGCGTGTCGATCGCGATCGCCCGTGGAGCGAGGTCGCCCGCAACTGATACGGCGTCCCCACCAGGTGTTACGTTGGCCCGGTGGAAGCATTCTGGAGGTCGTTCGCCGTCACACTCGGCAAGCGGTGGACGACGGTCGCGGTGGTGGTGGGTGTGGTCACGGTGGTGCTCGGCATCGGGGCGACGCGGGTCGAGTTCGCGACCGGTCAGGACAGCTACCTCAACCCGGACTCCCAGACTGCGATCGACAACCGCGAGTTCCAGGGCAACTTCGGTGGCGAAACCGTCATCCTGCTGTTCAGCGCGACCGATCCCGCCGCTGACGTGTCCGACCTCTTCGTCGGCGAGAACCTGCGCATCCTCGGCGAGATCACCAACGAACTCGGTGATGTCGGCGGGGTCGAATCGGTCGTCACCCCGTTCACCTCGTTGAGCTTCAGTGACGGACTTGTCGGCGGTGGCGGTGGCGATACCGATGGCACGGGGCCGGGCGGGGATGCGCTGCTGCGCGCCGCTGGTCGAGATGAGGTCGGTTCCGGTGCACGCAACGCAGATGTGCACGTGAGCCTTGGTCGTCGGAACGCGATCCCGGAGGCGCAACGCGAGATCGGCGTCGCCGAGTGGAATCAGTTGCTCATCTTCGGCAACGATGGCTATCAGGTCGTGGATGGTGTAGTGATCGCGCCGGCGGCCGTCGACCGGGTGATCCGCAAGTCGCTCGCCTCGACGTTCCCGAACCAGCAGACCGCAGTGGGTGGCGTCATCCTTCGCGGCAACGCGAGTCTCGATGAGCAATCGCTCGGCACAGCCGGTGTTCTCGAGTTGCTCAGCGGCACCGAGTTCGAGGGGTTCGAGCTCACGGTCACCGGCTCGCCCGTGTACCTGAAGGAGGTGAACGACTACCTCAAGGGCGGAATGGTGCGCCTCGGCATCGGGGCGATCGTGGTGATGGCCGTGATTCTCGGTTTCATCTTCCGTGTCCGCTGGCGGCTGCTGCCACTGCTCACGACCCTGATCGGCGTGATGTGGAGTTTTTCGCTGATGGGTTGGTTCGGCATCGATCTGTCGCTGGTCACCATCGCCGGCCTGCCGATCCTGATCGGTCTCGGCATCGATTTCGCGATCCAGGTGCACAACCGGATCGAGGAGGAGGTGGTCAAAGAGGCCGCAGCGCACCCGATCGGCGAGTCGTTGGCAAACCTGGCGCCGGCGATGATCGCTGCCACGTTCACGGGCGTCGCTGCATTCGTGGCGCTGCAGATCTCGAAGGTGCCGATGATCCGCGACTTCGGCGTGCTGCTCGCGGTCGGCATCGTGGTGCTCGTCGCGGTCGGCATCGTGGTGCCGGGATCCGCGCTCGGCATCCGCGAGTACGTGCAGCGCACCACTGGCGACGGGACCGACACGTGGATCGAGCGGTTCATCGTCAAGCTCGGCAGCATCCCGACCACCGTCGCTCCGATCCTCGCTGTGGTCGGCGTCGGCCTCTTCGTCGGAGGCGTGCTCGTCGAAGGGCAGACGCGCATCGAGAGCGATCCGATCCGCTGGATCGACCAAGGCAGCGAGGTTGTCAGCGACATCGAGCGGCTCGAAATCGAGACGGGGTTCTCCAGCACGCTCGGGGTGCTGGTCGAAGCCAACAACGTGTTCGACCAGCAGGTAATCGACCTCGTCCACGACTTCGCCATCGACGCCGAGGCGCGCACCGAGGTCGTGTCGTCGTCGAGCCTCGTCACCACACTGTCGAAGATCCTCGCCGTCGACGGCGCCACGCCGCTGTCGCCGACCGAAGAGGACGTCTACGAATCAGCGACGGTGATGCCCGACGACATCCGCAACGCACTCGTCAGCTACACGGATGTCAACAACACACCGAACAACCCCGCCGACGACGTGCCGTCGTCGATGCAGCTCAACTTGCGTCTCGCGCCCGCGAGCCTGGAGGAGCGAGCGGTCCTGGTGCAGGACCTGCGCAACGATCTGCAGGCGCGAATCGGCGCGCTCGACATCCCCAGCACCAGCATCCTGCTCGCCGAGCTGCCGGAAGGTCAGCCGCCGGTTCGCGCCGTCCCGGCCGGCCTGGCCACC
>JANNHO010000252.1:0-10157 GCA_031404435.1 Acidimicrobiaceae bacterium
CCATTGCGCGACAGCCACGCAGCCCTCCAGATCAACAGCCTGGCGGCGTCGATCTCGGTGGCCATGTTGGCCAGCTTGAACGCGATCGCCTGGTGCATGATGATCGGCTTGCCGAACGCCCTGCGCTCCTTCGCGTAATCGAGCGCGTACTCGTATGCGGCCCGCGCGATGCCGAGGGCCTGTGCTCCGACGAGTGGGCGGGTGGCTTCGAACGTGGCCATCGCCGGCTGCTTCTCGCCGCTGTGGCCCATCTCGCGAGCACGAGCGAGCTTGGCGTCGAGTTTCTCCTTGCCGCCGAGCAAGCAGCGGCCCGGCACGCGCACATCGTCAAGTACGACCTCGGCGGTGTGGCTGGCCCTGATGCCGTGCTTGAGGTACTTCTGGCCCTGGCTCAAACCCTTGGTGCCCGGCGGGACGACAAAACTGGCCTGGCCGCGACCCTTCAGCTCAGGCTCGACCGCGGCAACGACCACATGCACATCGGCGATGCCGCCATTGGTGATCCACGCCTTCGTGCCGTTCAACACCCACTCGTCGTTGGCCTCGTCGTAGACAGCTCTGGTACGCAGGCTGCTCACGTCGCTACCGGCATCGGGCTCGCTGACACAGAACGCCCCGAGCTGCACCTTGTCCGCGGTTCCGTAGCACTCGGGAATCCACTCGATCACCTGCTCGGGCGTACCGTTACCGCTGATCCCTGCAGCAGCGAGCGCCGAGCCCATGATCGCCATGCCGATCCCGGCGTCGCCCCAGAAGATCTCCTCCACTGCGACCGGCAGCGTGAGCGCCGTGGGGTCGGCGAAGGAGTTCATCAAGAACTCCCACCCGTAGAGACCGATCTTCGCCGCTTCCTCCACGACCGGGAACGGGAACTCCTCGCGCTCGTCCCATTCGTGGGCGTTCGGGCGGATGACATCCTCCGCGAATCCGTGGACCCACTTCTGGATCTGGACCTGGTCTTCGTTCAGTGAGAAATCAGCCATGCCCACTAAGTTACCCGTCGGTAACCCACGGTCGCAACCACCAATTTCAGGCTGGCAGAGGAATCGCCAACAGCGCTGGAGCAACGGTTTCGTAGATCAGCTTCGCTCCCGGCTTGTACACGTGCACACCGTCCCACCGGTAACCGAGATCGGCAGCGACAGCCTCGTCGTTGCACCACTGCTTGGGGCCTGCGACGAACGTGACCTGGCCGGGGTTCCCCGCCGCAAGTTGGCGCATCAGGTCGTTCAGGTGGGCGACGCGCCGATCGTCGGCGCGCTCTGGCAGCGCGGGCACGCCGGCACCTTCCACATCCTGCGGGCGCATGCAGGCGATCTCCAGCAATGCCACGTGCACGCCCGCCCCGGCCAACGCGGCAACACCTTCACCCAGGTCGGCCAGAAAGCGCTGGTCTGCTGCGGGGGTACCGAACGACACCAGCCGGCCATCGAGCTCCACGTCGAACACGTCCCACGCCCCGATCACCACCAAGGCAACCTCCGCCTGCGAGTCGTTCGCGGCGTCGGCCCACTGGCCAGCCCACCCCGAACAGTTGGTAAACGAACGCGAGAATCCCTCGCGTTCGGAACGCACCGACCCCGTGTCGGACACGCTGCAGCCCTCGACCGATCCGTCGGCGATAGCGAACGTCGAGTCGATGCCATCGGGAAGGTTGATCGCCAGCGAGTGGGCTTGCGAATCACCGACGATCACCAACCTCCGCGGCGCCGGCGCAGCCGCCACGGCTGCTGGCGCCGCTCCCCCGGAAGCAACCACGGCGCCAGTCGCCGGGTCGACGGCCGGCGTGGCCGATGAGTCGACCGCAGAACCGGGCACTTGATCGGCCGGAGCTTCAATGGCCGGATACGCGGAGGCCGGAGACGCGGTGGCCAGAGACGCAGCGGCGGCGAGGTCGAAGCTGACATCGGCACCGCCGACTGCGGGATCGACATGGTCGACGCTGGCGTACACAACCAACAGCGGGACCAGCAGCGCCGCAGCGACGACCGCACCGGAGGTCGACCTGCGTCGCCAGTGGATCGTGCGGTCGGCGTGCAGCCAGCGTCCGATCGCTCCATGTCGAATCGGGGTTTCCACGTAGCGGTACGACAGTTCAGCCACGCCAGCAGTGATCGTCATCGCCAGCACGAAACGCGGCCACGAACCGGTATGCGCGCCGACCACCACCGACACCGGCCAGCTCCACAGGTACAGCCCGTAGGACCGTTTGCCGATCGCTACCAGCGGGCCCCACGAACTCGCCGAGCGAACGTGTCGCGAGGCGGGATGGACCACGACGGCGACCACCACGAGCGCGGCAACCGACGCCAGCGCCAGCTGCCAGCGATACAGCGAACGCTCCGTCAGCGAGACCGACACGAACGAGGCCAACAACACCAACGCGGCAACGGTGCCCACGCCGTCAAGCACCGATCCTGCGGACCCAGCTGTTCGACGCGACGGCCTCCATGGCCGCCAGACGAACGCGGCTCCCGCTCCTAACAACAACCCGCTCGAGCGCGTGAACGTCGACAGATACAACACGTTGACTCGATCATCGGTGAGCTGTGCCGCTCTTGCCAGCCACCAGGTGGTCAATATCACAGCTCCCGCGCAGCCAAGCAGGATGCGGCCGCGTTGCGCGTGCGGCCGACGACTCCGCATCAGCGCGACAAAGGCCAACGGCCACAGCACATACCACTGCTCCTCGACGGCAAGGCTCCACAGGTGCCGCAGCGGCGACAGGTTGCCGAAGTACTGTGCGCCACCAAAGATCTGACCCCAGTTGGCCGAGTAGAAGATGCCCCACGGGTAGTCGCGCCGAAGATCGGACCGCATCTGCGCGTCACCGAAAAGCGCCGCCCACACGCCCACCGCGACCAACACGAGCGCCAATGCCGGAAGCAACCGGCGGGCCCGACGCAGCCAGAACGCGCGCAGATCGATCCTGCCGCTGCGCTCGCGTTCGTCGAGCAGCAACGCGGTGATCAAGAAGCCGGAGACGACGAAGAACACCTCCACACCGAGGAACCCACCGTGCATCCACGAGAACCCGGCGTGGTAGGCGAGAACGGCGAGCACCGACAGCGCACGCACACCATCGAGCCCTGGCTGGTAGCCCATTTTCGCCGGGCCGGCGGTAACGGAGCTGGCGGGGCGGGCGGTGGCTTGGCGAACCGGGCGATCAAGCTCGAGTAGCCCGCGTAGTGCGGGGACGTCCTCGACGACGTGGGCCGAAGATGGGTCGACAAAAGTTCTCACGATGTTTCCCATTGTCGCAGGCGTGCCGGCGCAAACCGATCACCCCGCCGCTCACCTGCGCAGTTGTGTACCCGCCTTGGTGGTTTCAACGGTGTAGCCCTGCGCCTGCAACTCGGCTCGCAACGCATCGGCGGCGGCGAAATCCTTCGCTGCTCGGGCCGCGTCGAGCGCGACGGCAGAGGCTCTTGCCTCGGGCGGCACATCACCTCCGGCATTGAGCACCAAACCGAACGCAGTGCACATCTCGGTGATCGCCAGCACCAGCCCAGCTGCGATGGCATCGTCGGAATCGAGTGCGGCGTTGGCCCGGCGGACCGTATCGAACAACAACGCGGTCGCGCCCGGTGTGTCGAGGTCGTCGTCCATCCGCTCACGGAAGCGAGCGAGCACATCCGCATCGGCCACCGCGTCGGGCGCCTCGGCAACGGCCGACGCGCTGCGGGCGGCAAACGAATCAAGGCCGGCAAGCGCTTTGACAGAGGCATCGATGTTGTCCTGGCCGACGCTGACCGGGCCGCGGTAGTGCGACTGCACCAGCAACATCCGGTAAGCGCGCGGGTCGTAGTGCTCCATCAAGTCGAGCAGG
The DNA here is from genome assembly GCA_031404435.1 of Acidimicrobiaceae bacterium. Taxonomy (GTDB): domain Bacteria; phylum Actinomycetota; class Acidimicrobiia; order Acidimicrobiales; family Ilumatobacteraceae; genus VFMC01. Next base: position 3,830 of record JANNHO010000252.1, read on the forward strand.
TTGTCGACGTTGCCAAGACTCTTCGACATCTTCTCGCCCTCGGCATCGACGACGAAACCGTTGTGCATCCAATGGTTGGCGAAACGCTTGCCGAGCGCCACGGCCTGAGCCCGCTCGTTTTCGTGATGGGGAAACTTGAGATCCATCCCACCGCAGTGCAGATCGAAGCCCTCACCGAGCAGATCGAGGCTCATCACCACGCACTCGCTGTGCCACCCCGGCCGCCCGTCACCCCACGGCGACGGCCATGATGGTTCGCCCGGCTTGGCTAACTTCCACAACACGAAATCAGCAGGATGGCGTTTGTTGCCGGCGCCGACCACCGCACGGTCGCCGCCACCTTCGACCATGTCGGTCAACCGTTGGTTGACGAGCAGGCCGTAATCCTCGACGGATTCGACGCTGAGGTACACGCCGTCGTTGGTGATGTACGCCCTGCCGACGTCGACGAGCTGACCGATCATCGTGGTCATCTGCTCGACGTACTCGGTGGCGTGGGGCACATCGGTTGGCCGGGCCACACCGAGCTTGCCCATCGCCTCGAACCACACCGATTCGCATCGCTGCGTGATCTCCTGCCACGGACGCTCCTCACGATTGGCCCGGTTGATGATCGAGTCGTCGATGTCGGTGACGTTGCTGACGAGTCGGACCTTCAAACCGGTCCATTCGAGGTAGCGGCGCAACACGTCGTAGACGAGCGTGGCCCGTCCGTGGCCGAGGTGCGGAGGGCCGTACACGGTGGGGCCGCACAGGTACACGCTCACGGTGCCGGGTTCACGGAGTTGAAGCTCGCGAACGCCTCGTGTGGCGGTGTCGTAGAGGTGCAACATGTCGGCAAGCCTATGTGAGCCGAGCTTCACAAGCCCGAGATTTCCACTACCCGCCACACCACCCACGGCGGCACCGACATAGGGACCCGGCGGCACCGCATTGGGACCCGACCGCGTTTGTGGCCGCCGATAGCCTGGCGACCGCTATGACGAACCCGCCGCCCGGCATCCCCGACAAACCCACACTCGACGGCATCGAAACCGCGCTGATGCAGCGCTGGGAGACCGACGGCGTGTACCGCTTCGACCGCACGGCCGGACGCGAGCATGTGTTCTCGATCGATACCCCACCGCCGACAGTCAGCGGTTCGCTGCACATCGGGCACGTCTTCAGCTACACCCACACTGACACCATCGCCCGCTTTCAACGGATGCGCGGCAAGGCCGTGTTCTATCCGATCGGATGGGACGACAACGGCCTCGCCACCGAGCGCCGTGTGCAGAACTTCACCGGGGTGCGCTGTGACCCGTCGCTCGCCCTCAACCCCGATTTCGCCGCTCCGTTCCACGGCGATGTCCCGAAAGACCATCGTGCGATCCCGGTCAGCCGACCGGACTTCGTCGAGCTGTGCCGCGAGATCACCCACCTCGACGAGCAGTCGTTCGAGCATCTGTTCCGCCGCCTCGGGCTGTCGGTCGACTGGTCGCTGCTGTACACCACCATCGGTGATCGCGCCCGCCGGATCAGCCAGCGCGCGTTCCTGCGCAACCTGGCCCGCGGCGAGGCGTACCAGCAGGACGCCCCCACCCTGTACGACATCGACGAACGCACCGCCGTCGCCCAAGCGGAGATGGAGGACCGGGATGTGCCAGGGGCCTACCACAAGCTCGCATTCCACCGGGTCGGCGTAGGCCCCGATACCGATACCGATACCGATACCGGAACCGAGAGCGGCGATCTGTGGATCGACACGACCCGACCGGAACTGCTGGCCAGTTGCGTGGCGATGGTCGCCCATCCCGACGACGAGCGTTATCAGCCGATGTTCGGCACCACGGTCCGCACGCCGTTGTTCGACGTCGAGGTCCCGGTCCTCGCTCACCGCTTGGCCGATCCCGACAAGGGCACCGGCATGGCGATGATCTGTACGTTCGGCGACATCACCGACGTCACGTGGTGGCGTGAGCTGAACCTGCCCACGCGGGCGTTGATCGGATTCGACGGGCGGTTCAGTAACGAGACCCCCGAGTGGATCACCTCGCCGGCCGGGCAGGAGCACTACCGACAGATCGCCGGGCTGGCCCCGAAACAGGCGCAGCGGCGCACCGTCGAACTGCTCGTCGAGTCGGGCGAGATGCTCGGTGACGCTCGACCGATCAGTCATCCGGTGAAGTTCTACGAGCGCGGCACGCGCCCGCTCGAAATCGTCGCCACCCGGCAGTGGTACATCCGCAACGGCGGACGTGATGCAGTGCTACGCACCGAACTGTTGGAGCGCGGCAGCGAACTGGCATGGCATCCGCCGTACATGCAACACCGGTACGACAACTGGGTCGGTGGGCTCAACGGCGACTGGCTGATCAGCCGCCAGCGGTTCTTCGGGGTCCCCATTCCCGTGTGGTACCGGCTCGATGCCGAGGCGAACGTCCGCTACGACGAGGTGCTCGTCCCCACCGAAACCGAGCTGCCGATCGACCCGTCGGTCGATTGCCCAAACGGGTTCACTGCTGGCCAACGCGGCGCACCGAACGGCTTCATCGGCGACCCAGATGTGATGGACACGTGGGCCACCTCGTCGCTCACCCCGCAGATCGCCGGCGCCTGGGAAGACGACCCGGCGCTGTTCGCCAACGTGTTCCCGATGGACATGCGCCCGCAGGGCCACGACATCATCCGCACCTGGCTGTTCGCCACCATTGTCCGCGGCCACCACGAACACGGTGGCGTTCCGTGGCGTAATGCGTCACTGTCGGGGTGGGTGCTCGACCCCGACCGCAAGAAGATGTCCAAGAGCAAAGGCAACGTCGTCACCCCGATCGGGCTGCTCGAGCAGTACGGCACCGACGGGGTGCGCTACTGGGCTGCGAGCGGGCGGCCCGGTGTGGACACTGCGGTCGACGAGGGGCAGATGAAGGTCGGCCGCAAGCTGGCACTGAAGATCCTCAACGTCACCAAGTTCGTGCTCGGCTTCGGCGAGCCCGACAGCGGGGCTGCGGCGACCGCTCCGCTCGACCAAGCGATGCTCAGCCGTCTCGATTCGGTGGTCAAGGGCTGCACCACGGCGTTCGAGGGCTTCGACTACGCGCGAGCGCTGGAACACGTCGAGGGCTTCTTCTGGTGGTTCTGCGACGACTACGTCGAACTCGTCAAAGCGCGTGCCTACGGAACCCACGATGACGCCGGCGCGCAATCGGCGCGGGCCGCTCTGCGCACGGCGCTCTCCGCATTGCAGCGGTTGTTTGCGCCGTTCATGCCGTTCGTCACCGACGAGGTCTGGGGTTGGTGGCAGCACGGTTCCGTGCATGCCGCCGCGTGGCCCACAGCGACGGGCCTGGCGATCGACCACCCCAGCATCGATCACGTCGCCGCGATCGAGCCTGTCGGCGAGGTGCTCGCGCTTGTGCGGCGGGCCAAGACCGAGGCCAAGCTCAGCCAACGCGCCGCGGTCGATCGGCTCGTCGTTCGCGGACCGGCGGCGGCGCTGGCTGCGATCGAGGCAGCTCGCGACGATCTTCGCTCGGCGGGCTCGATCGATGTGGTCGAGCATGAACCCGCCGGCACCCTTACCTGCGAGATTATCCTCGCGCCGATGCCCGACCCCCCACCGGCCCCGGCCGGGTGAATGGAGTGCTCGCTGACGTTGGGGTGATGGCGGGCTGCTAACAACGAGTCGATGAAAACACGCGCAGCCGTTCTGTGGGGGACCGATCAACCGTGGCAGGTGACCGAGGTGGAGATCGACCCACCCCGCACCGGTGAGGTTGTGGTGCAGTGGAAGGCAGCCGGGCTGTGCCACAGCGACGAGCACTTCGTGACCGGCGACATGGTGCCGCCTCCGGAGGCGCTGGTGATGATGGGTATCGACGGCATCTTCCCCCTGATCGGAGGACACGAGGGTGCCGGCATCGTGCTGGAAGTCGGGCCGGGCGTCACCTCGCTGAAGCCCGGCGACCACGTGTCGGCCAGCTTCATCCCGTCATGCGGGCGGTGCCGCTACTGCTCGACCGGTCGCCAGAACCTGTGCGACAACGGCCGCGGCACGCTCGGCGGGGCGATGATCACCGATGGCACCCACCGCCACTTCGTGACCAACCCCGAGACCGGCGAACGGCAACCGGTCGGCCTGATGGCCAAGCTCGGCACGTTCTCCGAGCACGCCTGCGTGGCCGAGAGCTCGTTGATCAAAGTGGACGACGACCTGCCGTTGGAGTGCGTCGCACTGGTGTCGTGCGGTGTTGCCACCGGATGGGGTTCGGCGACAACTCGGGCACAGGTCGCGGCCGGCGACACGGTGGTAGTGGTGGGCATCGGCGGCATCGGGATCAACGCCGTGCAGGGCGCGAAGATGGCCGGCGCCAAGCACGTGATCGCCATCGACCCCGTGGAGTTCAAGCGGGAGAAGGCGATGGAGTTCGGAGCCACGCACACCTTCGCCTCGATGGAGGACGCGATGCTCGAGGTGATGGGCATGACCGAGGGGCAGATGGCCGACAAGGTGATCATGACGCCCGGCGTGATGTATGGCGATCTGATGGCGCTCGGGGTATCGCTGGCAGGCAAGGGCGGCACGATCGTGGTCACCGCAGTTGCACCGATGACGCAAACCCATTCGGCGGTGAACCTGTTCGAACTGGCGATGTGGAACAAGGAGATCAAGGGCACCATCTTCGGGTCGCTGAACCCGCGCGCCGACATCCCGCGTCTGCTCGGCATGTACCGCGACGGCACACTGAAGCTTGACGAGTTGATCACCCGCACGTACACCCTCGACGAGATCAACGACGGCTACGAAGCGATGCGCAACGGCGACAACATTCGCGGTGTGATCATCTACAACTGAGTCCCTGCCGGATCCAACGATCCTGACGCTGGACTCGGGCCGGGCCACGTTGCCGGGCCAGGTCGCTGACCCCGGCAGCCACGGCGTCACAGGTAACCTGAGCCGACATGTCCGACTCGAGCCCCCCCGAACCGTCGCTTCCCGATGGCTCGCTCCCCGACGAGCAGTCGTCCCCCGGCGGATCACCTCCCGACACGGAAGACACCACCACAGGATCTGCCGACGCTCCCGACACCGACGCGAATCCCGACAACGTGACTATGGCCGGGGGATCCGGCGAGGCGATCGGTCCGTTCGACGCCACGCTGGCCGCGCCGTCGGTGCCTGACGACTTGTTGCCTGACGAATCGTCCGACACGCAGCCATCACGTCCGTCGGCGTTTGCGTCCGACAGCGAAGCGGCAACCGCGCACATCGATCTCGGCACTCCGACGAAGCGATCGCGCACGTGGCCACAACGACTGCTCCTCACGCTCAACTGCGTCGTGATCCTGGCCTGTTTCGCCGGGGCCGGCGTGTTGTTGGTGAGCCGCCAACTCGGCAACAGCTTCACCAGGGTCGAACTGAGCCCAAGCCTGTCGCCGGTCAACACCCGGCCACCGGTCACCGACGCAACCGGGGCCACTGTCGCTCCGGACGAGGCGACCCCCGGGGCGACCGTCACCGTGGAGACGCTGCCAGAAGCCGACCCTGAGGCCAAGAACTTCTTGATCACCGGTGCCGACAACAACGCGTGCATCGATCCCAACTCGCCGTATGCCGGCGCATTCGGGGATCGAACGACGATGGGCGAACGTAGCGACACGATCATGCTGATGCGGGTGAACCCGGCCACCAAGCAGGCAGCCGTGTTGTCATTTCCCCGCGACCTGTGGGTGACCATCGCCGGCACGAACAACAAGGGCAGGATCAACTCGGCTTACGTACGCGACGACCCGACGAAGTTGATCGAGACCATCGGGGAGAACTTCTTCCTCGGTGTCGATCACTTCATGCAGATCGACTTCTGCGCGTTCAAGACCATTGTCGATGGGCTGGAGGGCGTTTCGGTCCCGTTCGATTACCTTGCCCGTGACACCAACACCGGCCTGAACGTTCCGACCACCGGTTGCTACAACTTCGACGGTGACCATGCCCTCGCCTACGTGCGCTCGCGTCACTACGAGTACTTCGTCGACGGGAAGTGGAAAGTGGACCCGGTCGGCGATCTCGGGCGTATCTCACGCCAGCAGGACTTCCTTCGCAGGGTGCTGTCGGCCGCACTCGATCGTGGTATCACCGATCCGGGCGTTGCCCGAAGTCTGATCGACGCCGCACAGCAGAACATCGTCGTTGACGAAAAGCTCACGATCACCCGAATGCTCGAGTTCATCAGCGTGCTGCGCAACTTCGAACCCGGCACCATCTCCACATACCAGATCGAGTCGGTGAGCGACATGGTGTCGGGCAACTCGGTGCAGATACCGAAGATCAAAGGCGACAACATGAAGGCGA
>JANNHO010000253.1:0-8617 GCA_031404435.1 Acidimicrobiaceae bacterium
ACGAGATCCCGATCGCCTCGCTGGCCAAGCGATTCGAGGAGGTGTACCTGCCGGGCAACCCGGCGCCGGTCGAGGTGCCACGGGGGAGCGAGGCGTTGTTCATGCTGCAGCGCATCCGTGACGAGGCCCACCGGTTCGCCAACTCCTTTCATCGCGAGCTGCGCGGTAAGCGGATGACGGTCAGCGCGCTCGACGACATCGCCGGCCTCGGTGATGTACGCAAGAGGAAGCTCACGCAAGCGTTGGGTGGTGTCACCAACGTGAAGAAGGCGACCCTGGCCGAACTGAAAGCCTTGTCGTTCCTGCCCGACGCCGTCGCCGAGACCGTCCACGCGAAGTTCCATTCGGGCGAGGGCGGTTCCGGTAGCTGATGTCGCTCGCAGGCAACGGAGATGGCGTCGTTGCACGTCATCGCGAACTCGTCATTCGGGCGATGACGACTGATCCCGCCGATGTTGCTCAGATGCTCGCATGGCTGACCGACGAGCGGGTGCTGGAATGGTTCGAAGGTCGAGATCAGGTGTTCGACATCGAGCGGGTACGCACCGAGTTTGCGTCGGAGGGCCCGGCGGATGGAGCAGATGGGTCGCAGCGCTGCCTGATCGAGGCGGACGGACGCCCGATCGGCTACATCCAGTTCTTCAACGTCGCTGGTTATGCCGGCGAGTACCAACTCGATCCCATCGGAGCGCAGCGAACCTGGGCGATCGATCTGTTCATCGGCGAACCAGCACGGTGGGGGACCGGACTCGGCACACGCGTCGTCTCGCTGATGATCGACCATCTCCTCGTCAACCTTGGCGCAGCGCGCGTGGTGATCGACCCGCGAGTGGTCAACGCACGTGCGATCCGGTCGTATGAAAAGGCCGGCTTCACCAAGGTCAAAGTGCTGACCGACCATGAGATGCACGAAGGCCGTGCCTGGGATGGTTGGCTGATGGCTATCGACGCGCTCGATCATCCGGTGGGCCTGACCACGCGCCTGGCCCGCATCAACTCCGTCAATCCGAGCCTGGTCCCCGATGCCCCGGGCGAGGGCGAGATCGCCGATTTTGTTGCGGTCTGGGCTGCTGCGCGTGGCCTCGATGTCGAGCGCACCGAAGTGGCCCCGGGTAGGCACAACGTGGTGGTGGTGCGCCGCGGGAGCGGTGGCGGGAGATCGTTGCTGTTCAACGCGCACCTCGACACGGTCGGGGTCGCCTGCGCTGTGACCGCTGACGTGCGGATGGTCGACGGGCGCCTGTATGGCCGCGGCGTGCTCGACACCAAGGGTGGTCTGGCCGCGGCTCTGCTTGCCGCTGCTTCGATCGGGCACCACGAGCTCGCCGGCGACGTCATCGTGGCCGGCGTCGCTGACGAGGAGTTCGCCAGCATCGGCACCGAGGCGTTGATCACGAGGCGGAGTCCCGAGGCAGCCGTGGTCCTCGAGCCAACGAACATGGCCGTGATCACGGAGCACCGCGGCTTCGCCGTGCTCGAGGCAGTCATCGATGGTCGTTCGACGCACACCTCCACGCCTGAGCGTGGAACAAACGCCGCGCACGCCGCGGCCGCAGCAACCATGGCGCTCGCGGCGCTGGATGCTGAGTGGAGCAGCACTGCGCCTGCCGAAACCATGCGCCCAGCGGTGCTCGTCAGTGGTCTGCGCACCGACGGAGAGACCTTCACCGTTCCGGCAGCCTGCGTGATCACCGCAGAGGTTCGCACCGTCGGAGTCGACGCCCGGGGACGAGTCGCGCAGCATCAGATCCGTGAGGTCGTCGGTGCGATCCAACACAGCGTGGCCGCCGCCGGGGCATCGGCGCGTCTCAGCGTCGTTGTCGAACGCCCGCCCCTTCACCTCGATCGGAACCATCATCTGGTGACCGCCATCAGCGAGGCGACAACGACATGTGCCGGTGCGCCACCCGTTGTGACCTGGGCGCCGTACTGGACCGACGCAGCACTTCACGCGACCGTGGCGACCGCATCGCTGGTATTCGGTCCCATTGGAGAAGGACTCCACGAAGCAAGCGAATGGGTGACCACATCCAGCCTCCACCAGTGCACTCAGATCCTCGCCGAAACTGCGCGTCTTTGGTGCGGTCACCCCTCGGCGGTCCCATCGACCATCCCCTGACGGCCACTGGCCACGTCCGTCAGGCGGGCGACGCCACCGAGTAGGAACGCCGAAGACGCCACTGCCCACTCAACCGAGATGCGTCAACACCTCGTCACGTAGACGAGCGAGGGTTGCGATGCGCTTCTCGGGCGTACGTCCGAGGGTGAAGTCGGGGATCGCGAACTCGTCCACGCCCGCTTCCACGTAGGTGCCCAGTAGGTCGACCAGCTCCGCCGGTCCGCCCACCAACGAGCGACCTTCCGGTGCGCCGGCCCGGATCCGGTCGCGGGCAGCATCATCGTCGGTCAGGAAGATCATCGCCTGAGCCGACCGGGCAACCGTGGCAAAGTCCCGCTGGACAGCGGCACATGCACGGGCGAACAATTCGGTGCGCTCACCCAGTTGAACGGGATCGCCCCACGTGTTCCAGCTGTCGGCCCATCGTGCGGTGATTCGCATCATCCGCGGACTGCCGGTGCCGACCAGGAGCGGCAACCTCTCCGGCTTGGGGGCGAAGGGCGCGCCGTCGAGGTGATACCAGCGTCCGTCGAAGGTCGCTCGATCGTTGTGCAGCAAATGGTGGATCACCTCGATCGCCTCCTCGAAGTGGCTGACCCGTTCGCCTGGGTCGAAGAGCTCGAAGCCGTACGCCGTGTGCTCATTCACCTGCCATCCTGCGCCGAGTCCGAGCACGGCGCGTCCGCCGGAGATGTGGTCGACGGTGGCTGCTCGCTTGGCCAGTACCACCGGGTGATGGATTGTCACCGGCGACACCATCGAGGTGAGCTGCAGCCGGGGGACGGTTGCCGCGATCGCCGCGAGCATCGTCCAGCACTCGGCCGCAGGACCGTCGGCGACAGTGTCGTCGTCGGTTTGTTGCATCAGGTGGTCGGCGTACCAAAGGCCGTGCAGACCGGACTGCTCGGCGAAGCGGGCGAGATCGAGCAGTTCGTCCCATGGGCGTTCGTACGAAGGGAAGATCGAGAACTTCATCGCCGGACCGTACCAGTGCTCCATCGTCGGAGTCCCGGGACACGCCATCCGAGTGGCGAGCGCCCACATGGGTGCGCGCTCGCGACTCGGGTCCCCCTCTGTGGACTCGGACGACACGCGTGGACTCGGAGATGGGGGAATGGATGAACGGCGGGGCCGTACGATAGGAGTGATATGGCTGATGATGATCTGTGGGAGGCCCACGCGGGGTGGTGGATCGATGGGTTCACCGAGGGGGCCGATCCTGAATACGTCGAGCAGATCATGCCGATGGCTGCCCAGGAGCTTGCCGGTGCCCGGCGGATCCTCGACGTGGGTTGCGGTGACGGCCAGATCAGCCGGCTCGCGGCAAACCTCGGCGCCGATGTGGTGATCGGCATCGATCCCACCTGGAATCAGGTGCGTATCGCCCACGAACGCGGCGGCGGAGCGAGCTTCGCCAAGGCCGGCGCCGGAGCCCTGCCGTTCGCCGACGGAAGCTTCGACGCGGTGGTCGCCTGCTTGGTGTTCGAGCACATCCGTGACGTCGACGAGGCGATCGCCGAAGTGGCCCGAGTGCTGGAACCCGGTGGCCGCTTCTGCTTCTACCTCAACCACCCGTTACTGCAGACACCCAACAGCGGATGGATCGACGATCAGTTCCTCGACCCGCCCGAGCAGTATTGGCGGATCGGCCCGTACCTGGTGGAGGACGAGACGATCGAGGAGGTGGAAAAGGATGTGTTCATCCCATTCATCCACCGCCCGCTCAGCCGGTACGTCAACGCGCTGGCCGACAACGGCATGTTGGTCGAACAGATGATGGAACCAGCGCCACCGCCGGGGTTCCTGGCCAAAGCCGAGGAGTACGCCGCAGCGAGCACGATTCCGCGACTGCTGTACCTGCGCACGCGCAAGCAACGCCTACCATTGGGCACGTGACCGACGTTCTGGTGATCACCGGCCTGTCCGGCGCCGGCCGTTCACAGGCGGCCGACGATCTCGAAGACCTCGGCTGGTTCGTGGTCGACAACCTGCCGATCGAACTACTCGACAAGATCGTCGAGCTGGGCAGCGGCCCCGGCGCGTTCTCGCGCCTGGGTGTGGTGATTGGGCCGACCGCTCATCCCGACGAAGTCCTCGAGGCGATCCACCGGCTGCGCACGAGCCACCGCGTTCGGGTGGTGTTCCTCGACGCATCGACGGCGGAGCTCGTCAAGCGGTACGGCAGCTCCCGGCGCAAGCATCCCCTCGATGACGGAGCCAGCGGGATGGTTTCCACGATCGAGCGCGAACGGACGCTGCTCGAGCCCGTCAAGGAGACAGCCGACCTGGTGATCGATACGTCGGTGTTGAACGTGCATCAGCTCAAGTCGCTGATCGTCGACACGTTCGGGGGTGAGGCGGAGACGGCGACGATGCAGGTCGCGGTCACCTCGTTCGGCTTCAAGCATGGCCTGCCGCTCGATGTCGACATGGTGATGGACGTGCGCTTCCTCCCGAACCCGCACTGGGTCGACGACCTCCGCCCGCTCACCGGCCTCGACGAGCCCGTGCGCCGGTACGTGCTCGATCAGCCTGCCACCGACGAGTTTCTGCAGCGCTTCGAACACCTGCTCGAGCTGCTGCTGCCGGCGTATGCCGCTGAGGGCAAGAGCTACCTGTCGTTGGCCATCGGCTGTACCGGTGGGCATCACCGCTCGGTTGCGCTCTCGGAGGAGATCGGTACGTGGATGGTGGCCAGGGGCTACCGCCCCCGGATCACCCATCGCGATCTGCACCACTGACCTGGCCCAGAGCGCTCCGATGAGGGATAGCCTGCTGGCGGTTTTCGACTCGTGAAAGGCATGTCGTCATGACGGTTCGTGTTGGTATCAATGGTTTCGGTCGTATCGGTCGCAACTTCTTCCGGGCCGCCAAGCAGCGCGGCGTCGACATCGACATCGTCGCGGTCAACGACCTCGGTTCGCTCGCGACCATGGCCCACCTCCTCAAGTACGACTCTGTGCTCGGCCAGTTGCCGAACACGATCAAGGCGACCAAGGGCGGCATCAGCGTCGACGGCGATGAGCTGCGCGTGCTCAGCGAACGCGATCCGAAGAACCTCCCCTGGGGCGAGCTTGGCGTCGACGTGGTGATCGAATCGACCGGCTTCTTCACCAAGCGCGACACCGCGGCGTACCACCTCGAAGGCGGCGCGCCGCTGGTGATCGTTTCAGCCCCGTGCGATGGCGCCGACGCCACGTTCGTGTACGGCGTGAACCACAAGGACTTCGACTTCAAGACCCAGAAGGTCATCTCGAACGCAAGTTGCACCACCAACTGCTTCGTGCCGTTGGTCAAGGTGCTCGACGATGCGTTCGGCGTCGAGCAGGGACTCATGCAGACCGTGCACGCGTACACCGGCGATCAGCAACTCGTCGACGGTCCGCACAGCGATCTGCGTCGGGCCCGCGGCGCGGCGATCAACATCGTGCCCACCGGAACTGGCGCAGCGCGGGCGACCAGCCTGGTTCTCACCTCGATGAAGGGCAGGCTCGACGGCACCTCGCTGCGGGTACCGGTGCCGACCGGCTCGATCGTCGACTTCACCGCGAACCTGAAGACCGAGGCAAGCGTCACAGAGATCAACGCCGCGTTCAAGAAGGCGGCCAACGGTTCACTGAAGGGGATCCTGCGTTACACCGAGGACCCGATCGTGTCCAGCGACATCCAGGGCGATCCGCATAGCAGCATCTTCGACTCGGGCCTGACGATGGGCATCGGCAAGATGGTCAAGGTGCTGTCGTGGTACGACAACGAGTGGGGCTACTCGAACCGACTGGTGGACACTGCGCTGTACGCCGGGGCCAAGGCTGCGAAGCGCAAGAAGTGATCCCCACGCTCGACGACCTCGCCGCAGCGATCGATCTCAGCGGCACGCGTGTGCTGGTTCGCACCGACTTCAACGTGCCGATGGCCGATGGGGTCATCACCGATGACTTCCGCATCCGCGCCGCAGTACCAACCATTGAGTGGCTCACCGCACGCGGGGCGACCGTGGTCACCGCGTCGCACCTCGGTCGGCCGAAGGGTACGCCCGATGCGCGGTATTCGATGGATGCCGTGCGCGCCCGTTTGGCCGAGCTCGCCCCAGGTGTGGAACTGCTCGACAACCTCCGCTTCGATCCTGGCGAGGAGGGCAACGATCCGGCGTTCACCGCCAGGTTGATCGATGGCATCGACGCGTACGTCAACGACGCGTTCGGCGCGTCGCATCGCGCTCACGCCTCGATCGTCGGGCCGCCGCAGACGCTGCCGTCGGCGATGGGTCTGCTGCTGGCCAAGGAAGTGGAGGTGCTCGGCGGGTTGCGCGACAACCCGAAGCATCCGTTCGTGGCCGTGCTCGGCGGATCAAAGATCTCCGACAAGCTGGGCGTCGTCGAGGCGTTGTTGAACGTTGTCGATGCGCTCGTCATCGGCGGTGCGATGTGTTTCACGTTTTTCGCCGCCCAGGGCAAGCCGATCGGGGCATCGCTGTGGGAGCCCGATCAGGTGGACACGTGCGCACGGTTGCTCGCCAATGCTGCGGAGCGGGGGAAGGCGATCCACCTCCCTGACGACATCGTCGGCCTCGACGCCGGCGGCAACTTCGCCACCTACGGCAGCCAGTTGCCCGATGGGGCCAAGGGCTTCGACATCGGGCCCGGCTCGGCTGCTGCGTTCAGCGACATCATCATGGACGCCCGAACCGTGTTCTGGAACGGCCCGATGGGCATGTTCGAAGACGACCGCTTCGCCGCCGGCACGCGCACCGTCGCCCAGGCGATGGCCGACACCAAGGCGTTCACGGTGGTCGGCGGCGGCGACTCGGCCGCGGCGCTGGCCCAGTTCCGTCTCGACGACGAAGTCGATCACGTGTCCACCGGTGGGGGAGCGTCGCTGGAGTTGCTCGAGCTCGGCGACCTGCCCGGCCTGGCCGCACTGCGAGGAGCCCCCAATGCGTAAGCCACTCATCTCCGGTAACTGGAAGATGAACCACAACCACTTCGAGGCGATCCAGTGCGTGCAGAAGTTGGCCTACCTCGTCGGCAAGGAAGACTTCGAGCGGGTCGACGTGAGCATCCATCCGCCGTTCACCGACATCCGTACCGTGCAAACGGTGATCGACGCAGACAAGTTGCAGTTCCTGCTCGGAGCCCAGCACTGCCACACCGACGACAAAGGCGCGTTCACGGGTGAGGTGTCACCGCTGTTCCTGGCCAAGCTCGGCGTGCGGTACGTGATCTGCGGTCATAGCGAGCGGCGTGAACTGTTCGGCGAGACCGACGAGACCGTCGCCGCCAAGGTCGCAGCGATCCTTCGCCATGAGATGATCCCGATCCTGTGCTGCGGCGAAACCTTGACCGAACGCGAAGCGGGCGACACCGAAACCAAGGTGCTCGGTCAGGTTCGCGCAGGACTTGCGGGACGCTCACCCGAACAGGTGGGTTCGATGGTGATCGCCTACGAGCCGATCTGGGCGATCGGAACAGGCAAGACCGCGACCGCTGACGACGCGCAGCAGGTGTGCGCAGCGATCCGCGCGTGCGTCAGCGAGCTCGCTGGGGCCGACGCAGCAGCGGCGATCCGCCTCCAGTATGGGGGCTCAGTGAAGGCTGGAACGGTGGCCGAACTGATGGCCCAACCCGATGTCGATGGGGCGTTGGTGGGCGGAGCCAGCCTGGACCCCGACGAGTTTGCCCGCATCTCCAAGCTCGGCGTATGACCAACACGCTGCGGTGATGTCTCGCCGACGTGGTGGTCTTGACGGATTCCATACGTGGAACAGCCGAACCGAAAATATCGACTTGTGAAACGTGTTTGCTACCGCGCGGTAACGGGTAGTGATATCGTGCTAATCGTCACGTCGCTCGGGGAGGGCGGCGTGAGGGAAATGAACCAGTCGAACGCCGGCTCGCCGGGCGGTTCCTGAGGAGTTCCGATCACCTCCCTCCGAACCATTATCAGGAGGACACCACGTGAGCACCACGAGGCGCAGCACAAAATTTGCTGCACTTGCGCTCGGACTTGCGCTTGTTGCAGGCGCATGCAGTAGCGACGAAGAGACCAGCAACGTCGGCGATAACGTCACCACCCCCGGCGACGGCACCGAGAGCACCGAGCCAACCGACGTCACCGAACCCGACGCGACCGATCCGGACACCTCCGGTACCGAGCCGGCAACATCTGACAGCGAACCGGCGGGCGGCGGCGAGGGCGGCACGCTGATCTGGGCGCACGAGCAGGAACCTGCCGACATGCACCTCGACGATCCCGAGAACAACCTCACCATCACGTCATGGATCCGACAGTCGATGTGGGACGGCCTGTTCGGTATCACCGCGGAGACGACGTTCTTCCCCGAGCTGCTGGCCGGCGACACCGAAGTGGTTGACAACGGTGACGACACGTTCACGGCTGATTTCGTGCTGCGCGACGGCCTGACGTGGAGCGATGGCGAGCCTCTCACGTCGGCCGACGTCGAGTACACGTTCTATGGCCTCGGCGTGCGGGCGCACAGCG
>JANNHO010000254.1:0-1728 GCA_031404435.1 Acidimicrobiaceae bacterium
GATCGACTCCGGGTTCCACATGTGATGCTCGCCGTCGCGGCGCCATGCGTATACGCCGCCGACGGGCAGCAGCTCGTCGATGGTCCCCGGCCAGGCGCGGGCGTGGCGGTCGAGCGCCTCCTGCGCGAGCACGTCCATGCCAACGCCGCCGATGCGCGACGCGGTGCCGGTGAAGTGGCGGTCGACGAGCACGCGCTCGAGGCCGACGGCCTCGAAGATCTGGGCGCCGCAGTACGACTGGATCGTCGAGATCCCCATCTTCGAGATCGTCTTCAGCAGGCCCTTGCCGAGCGCCTTGACGATGTGCTTCTGGGCCACGTCGGGGTCGGTGATGCCCGCAACGCGGCCGTCGGCGACCATCTCGTCGACGGTGTCAAGCAGCAGGTAGGGGTTGATCGCGCTGGCGCCGAAGCCGATCAGCGTCGCGAAGTGATGTACCTCCCGCGGCTCACCGGACTCCAGCACGAGGCCCGCGCTGAGGCGGTTGCCGAGCCGCACGAGGTGGTGGTGGACGGCGCCGACCGCGAGCAGTGCCGGGATCGCGGCGCGCTCGGGGCCCGCCGCGCGATCCGACAGGATCACGATGTTGTAGTCGGCCGTCACCGCATCGTGCGCCTCGTCACAGGCGTTGGCCAGCCGGGCGCTCATGCCCTCGGGGCCATCTTCGACCGGCCACGTGATGTCGATCGTGTGGGCCTTGAAGACGTCGCTTGAGACCTGCCTGAGCGTCTCGAGCTCCAGGTTGCGCAGGATCGGCTGGTCCATCACCAGCTGGTGGGCGTGCTCGGGCGTCTCCTCGAGCAGGTTGCCCTCCGAGCCGACACCGGTGCCGAGCGACATCACGATCGACTCGCGGATCGGGTCGATCGGCGGGTTCGTGACCTGGGCGAAGAGCTGCTTGAAGTACGAGTAGAGGATCGGCCGGCGGTCGGAGAGGACCGCCAGCGGCAGGTCGTTGCCCATCGATCCGATCGCCTCCTCCGCGTTCCGTGCGAGCGGGGCGAGGATCACCTTCATGTCGTCCTGCGTGTACCCGAACGCGAGCTGGCGGCTGCGGAGGGGCTGGGCGGGACACGCGAGATTCGGCCGCGCCGGCAGATCGTCCAGCCTGACGGTCTCGCGGCGGCACCACTCGGCGTACGGCTGCCGCGACGCCACGGTGCGCTTGAGCTCCTCGTCCGGCACGATCCGGCCGTTCTCGACGTCGACGAGGAATAGCTTCCCGGGCTGCAACCGGCCCTTTCGGACGACGTTCTCGGGCCGCTCGTCGAGGACACCGGTCTCCGACGCCAGGATGACCCAGCCGTCAGCGGTCTCGAGCCAGCGACCTGGACGCAGGCCGTTGCGGTCGAGTGTCGCGCCGATCACGCGCCCGTCCGTGAATGCGATCGCCGCCGGCCCGTCCCAGGCCTCCATCAGGCACTGGTGGTAGGCGTAGAACCCGGCGAGCTCCTCGGCGACGTCCTCGCGGCCCTGGTAGGCCTCGGGGATCATCATCATGATCGCGTGCGGTAGCGACCGTCCCGCGAGCACGAGCAGCTCGAGCACGTTGTCGAACGTCGCTGAGTCGGAGCCGCCCGGGCGGACGACGGGCAGGATCCTGGCGAGGTCGTCGCCGAACAGCTCGGAGGCCAGTTGCGACTCGCGCGCTCGCATCCAGTTGACGTTGCCGCGCAGTGTGTTGATCTCGCCGTTGTGCGCGATCATCCGGTACGGATGCGCGAGCTC
>JANNHO010000255.1:0-12158 GCA_031404435.1 Acidimicrobiaceae bacterium
CACCAGTTCGCACCGGATCAACTCACAGAACCTATATTCCATATACCTTGTAGAGATACCCCAGGCGCGAACATCACCGATAGCGATGGCCAGCGGACGGCTAGCGGACCCTCAAGCACCCTGGACACGGACTACTCGAGCTCGACGAATTCGTGGCGAAAATGCAACCATGGACCCAGGGCGAACCCTCAGTCGAACTTGCCGGGCACCAGACGGTAGGCGTCGTAGACGGCGTCGATGGTCTTGATCGTGCGCAGCACGGATTCGAGGTGTGACGGGTCGGCCATTTCGAACTCGAACCGCATCTTCGCGACCCGGTCGCTGCCGGTATGGGTGGAGCCGGCGACGATGTTGACGTGCTGTTCGCTGAGCGAGTTGGCGACGTCGCGCAACAGCTTCGATCGATCGAACGCAATCACTTCGACACCGGCGCGAAACAGCGCCCCGCGCTGGTCGCCGTCCCACTCGACATCGATCAGGCGCGCCGCCTGTTCGCCCATCAAGCTGACCGCATTCGAGCAATCCGCACGGTGCACCGAGACACCGCGACCGCGGGTGACGAAACCGATGATCTCATCACCGGGGACCGGCGTGCAGCACTTCGACAGCCGGATCAGGACATCGTCGAGCCCTTCGACGTGCACACCGGGGTTCTTCGTCGGTCGGCGGTGGGCGCGCAGGTTGGTGACCGACGCCGACACCTGATCTTCCTCGCTGGCCCGGTAGGTGCGCCCAACCTTTTGCGTGAACGTATGCGCCGAAACGTGGTGCTCGCCGATGGCCGCCAGGAGCGCATCGAGGTCGCCATAGCCAGCTGCGTCGATCTCGGCTTTGACGGCGCTGCTCTTCCACATCCGTTGCAGGGGTAACCCATCTCGGCGGAACTCCTTGGTCAGCTCCTCACGGCCTGCCTCGACCATGTCGACGCGGCGCTCACGCGAGAACCACTGCTTGATCTTGTTTCGTGCCCGTGGGGACACGGCAAACCGGAGCCAGTCGCGCGAGGGTGCCGCAGATTCGAGCTTGGAAGTGAACACCTCGCAGGTGTCGCCGCTGCGCAGTTTGTGGTCGAGCGCGACCAGCCGACCGTTGACCTTCGAGCCGATGCACGCGTGGCCGACCTCGGTGTGCACCGCGTAGGCGAAATCGACCGTGCATGCCCCGATCGGCAGGCTGATCACCCTGCCCTTGGGCGTGAACACGAAGACCTCGTCTTGTTCCAGGTCGGTCTTCAGGTTCTCCATGAAGGCAGCCGGGTCGGTGATGTCGGTCTGCCAGTCGATGATCCGGTTCAGCCAGTCGATGTCGTTGGCACCGGAATCGGTGCTGCCCCCGTCGTCCTTGTACGCCCAGTGCGAGGCCACACCCCACTCGGCGCGCTGGTGCATCTCCCTGCTACGGATCTGCACCTCGACGACCTTGCCGCCGGGACCGATGACCGTGGTGTGCAGGCTCTGGTACAGGTTGAACTTGGGCATCGCGATGTAGTCCTTGAAGCGGCCCACCACCGGCTTGTACCGGCCGTGAATGGACCCGAGCGCGGCGTAGCAGTCCTTCACCGAATCGACCACCACGCGCAGTGCGACAAGGTCGAAGATCTCGTCGAACTCCTTGCCCTTTTGCACCATCTTTTCGTAGATGCTCCACAGATGCTTGCCCCTGCCGGTGACATCGGCGTCGATGCCGACTTCGTTCAGGCGGCCGTGAATCTCGGCGATCGCCTTCGCGAGGTACATCTCGCGCTCGGGCGTACGGGTGCTGACAAGGTGATCGAGCTCGGCGTAACGCTTCGGGTAGAGCGAGGCAAAAGCCAGGTCCTCGAGTTGCTGGCGCAACTCTTGGATGCCGAGCCGGTGCGCGAGCGGCGCATAGATGTCGAGCGTTTCCTGGGCGATCCGGCGCTGCTTATCGCTCGGTATCGCCGCAATGGTGCGCATGTTGTGCAGCCGGTCGGCCAGCTTGATGATCAGCACCCGCAGGTCGCGCGCCATCGCCACCAGCATCTTGCGCATCGTGGCCGCCTGCTGCGCCTCCTTCGAATCGAACTGCAGCCGTTCGAGCTTGGTGACACCATCGACGATGGTGGCGACCTCGCGGCCGAAGCCGGCCTCCACGTCAGCGAGGCTGATCTCAGTGTCTTCGACCGCATCGTGCAACAGCGCTGCGGCAAGACTGATCTCGTCGAGGCCGATCTCGGCAACGATGCGGGCCACCGCGAGCGGGTGGTTGATGTAGCTCTCGCCGCTGGACCGCTGCTGATGGCGATGCGCTTCGCAGGCCGTTTCGTATGCTCGGCTGATCAGCGCGACGGACGCTTTCGGGCGGTGGCGCCGGTACGCGGACAGGACCGGCGTGAGCTCATCTGCGGTGGCGTGCTGGTGCCGCCGCCACGGGAGGACGCGGTCGACCGTTGCCATGGTCAGTAGCTCGCGAGACTCTCGACCTGCCGTTCGCCCAGACGGGCGCGCCCACCAAGTTCTGTCAGCTCGATGAGGAAACCGAGCCCTGCAACGACTCCGTCCAACGCCTCGACAAGGCGACAGGTGGCCGCGGCGGTGCCGCCCGTTGCGAGCACATCGTCGATCACCAGGATCCGCTCACCGGGGTGGATGGCATCACGGTGCATCTCGAGCATGTCGGCGCCGTACTCGAGGCTGTACTCCTCGCGGACGACCGCCCAGGGCAGTTTGCCGGCCTTGCGCACCGGGACGAAGGCGGCACCCAGCAGGTACGCAACCGGGCCGGCGACGATGAAGCCACGAGCCTCCATCCCGAGCACACGGTCGACGGGGACACCCTTGAAGCGCTCGACCAGCGCGTCGATCGAACGGGTGAAGCCATCGGCGCTGCCGAGCAGTGGGGTGATGTCGCGGAACGTAACGCCGGGCTGGGGGTAGTCGGCAATGTCGCGTATCAGCGCTTTGATCCAGGTCGAGTCCTCCGACATGACGCCCAGGGTACCTCCAGCGGCGTGACTCAACGGCGCTTCTTCTTGCGTGGCCGCGGCGGATGGGTGAGCACCGACTGCGGCGTCGACGACGCGGTCACGATCACGTCCGTGTCACCCGACGACGTTGCAGCTCGCCGCGCTCTGGCCAGTTCACGGCGATGGCCTTCCGGCGAACCACCGAGCACCAGTCGCTCCAGCTCGCTGCCGGTGGCATGGGCGTCGCGCAGGTTCTTGAAGCGCGGGTCGCGCTCTTTGAACATCGTGAGCAGCGGGGCGGCAATGAAGATCGACGAATACGAACCGGTGATCAGGCCGATGAGGAGGGCAAGAGCGAACTCGCGCAACGCCACGGCCCCCATGATCCCCGAACCCACCACCAGCAGCGACAGCACCGGTAGCACCGCGGCGAGGCTGGTGTTGATCGACCGCATCAGCACCTGGTTCATCGACACATTCATCGTGTCGGCATACGGGGCGCGGGCACCGGCGTAGCGCTCGGTGTTCTCGTTCACCTTGTCGAACACCACGATCGTGTCGTACAGCGAGAACCCGAGGATGGTGAGGAACGCCACCACGGTTGCCGGCGTGACCTCGAAGCCGAACAGTGAGTACACCCCGACGCTGATCATGACGTCGTGCAACATGGCGAAGATCGCCGCGAGCGCCATCCGCCACTCGAAACGCCAGCTGATGAACAAAGCCACGAGCACGAGGAAGATCACCAACGCGCGCACGGCCTTTTCGGTGATGCTGCGCCCCCACGACGAAGACACAGATGACGACGACACCTCCTCCACATCGACAGCTGCGGCCGTTGCCAGCGCGGCCTGCACGGTGGCAACGACATCGGTGGACTGGTCACCAACCTGGATGCGCAGACGGGTACCGCTGTCGGAGGTGAGCGTTTGGATCTTGGCCGAGTCGGGGTCGATGCTGTTGGCTTCGAGCACCGCTGCGGCTTGGTCGAGGCTGAACGTTTGCGCAGGGACCTCCCAGGCAACACCGCCCTCGAAGTCGATACCAAGGTTGAGACCGTTGAAGATCAACGAGATCAGCGTGATCACCAGGAGCGCTCCGGAGAAAATCAGCCCCCACTTGCGTCGACCGTAGAAATCGACTGCGGTTTCGCCGTGATAGAGACGGCCCCAGCGGTCGCGCCTGGCAGAGATGACCGCGTCGTTACGGTGCGCGGCGGTCGCCGCATCGGGTGTTTCGACGAGCTCGGTCATGACAGGCTCCCTGTGCCGGCCATGGCCGGTCCGCTCGTTGCTGGTGCGGTGACTTCGATGCCCATCACCTTGCGCCGGGCCATCCAGTTTGTTCGGGCCAGCAGCAGGACCGCCGGTCGGGTGAAGAAGTAGGCGACCACAAGGTCGGCCAGTGTGGACAGGCCAAGGAAGAACGCGAAGTTACGCACCGATCCGACTGTGAGGTACCACAGCGTGAATGCACCGATCAGCGACACGATGTCGGCGATGAGTATGGTCCGCCAGGCACCGGTGAACCCCCGCTGCGCGCTGTTGCGCATGGTGCGGCCGCTGCGCACCTCGTCTTTGAGTCGTTCGAAGAACACCACGTACGAGTCGACGGTGACACCGACCGAGACGATGACCCCGGCCACACCGGCCAGCGACATGGCCAGGCCCTGGGTACGCGACAGCAACGAGATCACGCTGTACAGCAGCGACCCCGACACCGTCAGCCCGGCCACGACCACCACGCCGAGCAAGCGGTAGTACAGCATCAAGAACACAAGCACCAGGGCGACCCCGATGAGCCCGGACACGATTGCCGCATCGAGGGAATCGCGGCCGAGTGTTGGTGAAACGTTCTGCACCGACTGGGTTTCCATCCGCACAGGTAGCGATCCGCTCTTGAGCACCCTGGCGAGATCTTTCGCGTCACGCTCGCTGAACGACCCGGTGATCTGCACGCTGCCGGAGAACGAGGGAGCGTTCACCGACGGTGCCGACACGATCTTGCCATCGAGCTCGATCGCCAGGCGACCGCTCGGGCACGTTTCACCGCTGGCGAAGCACGCCGCAGCGAGGATGTTCCACACACCTTCGCCCTCGGACCCGGTGCGAAGGCCGACGGACACACCCCAGCCTCCGTCGAGGATGTCGGCGCGTGCGTCGTTTTCGAACACCGTCCCGGTGCCACCGGCGGCGCCGACGAGGCACTGCCCGCCACCCTGCAACGGGAGGACCTGCTGGGTCGTGGGATCGGACACCACCGCAGTGGTCAGCGGGGCTTCGCCGCCGTCTCCGGTGACGCTGATGTCGGTGACGGTGTCACCCGGAACCGTGTCGCCAGTGACCGTGTCGCCAGTGACCGTGTCGCCAGTGACCGTGTCGCCAGTGATCGTGCTGTCCGTCGACGTGTCTGCGGGCGTCGTGTCACCGGGGATCGTGCTGGGCGTTCCTGACACGCGCCGGCTGGGACCGTTTGGCGCAGTGGTCGCGGTCGAGGTCGCGCTCGACGAGCCCGGCGTCGAGGTGGCGGTCGAATCGGCGGTGCCGGTCGGCACAGTGCTACCGGTCGGCACAGTGCTACCCGTCGGCGTGGACGTCGCCGTGGGATCGGCCTCCGGCACACCTTCACCGAAGCAACCCTGCACCGGGCGCAGGTAGACCTGCCCGGTCACCTGCACCAGCGCGATCGCCTCCTGCTGGTTCTTCACGCCGGGAAGGTTGACCACGATCGCGTCGCCTTGACGGATGATCTCGGGCTCGGCAACACCAAGGCTGTCGACCCGGTCACGGATGCGTTCGACGGCGAGGTCGAGCACGTCCGGGTCATATTCGCCGACGGGCTGCTGGGTGACCGAGATGCCGCCTTGCAGGTCGAGACCGAGCGCCGGCTCGTTGCCGGCGATCAACGTGGCCAGTAACCCCCCGAACGCGATCACCAAGATCGACGTGAGGGTGATGATCAACTTGCGGCGCATCACTTCTCGTCGGTCGAAGCGGCGGTGTCGGTCGGGGCATCTGCCGGCGCCGGCATGCCCGGTTCGATCTTTCGCCCCTTGCCGGACCCATCGTCGCTGGGTACCGCAGTCTCGCCGGCAGCGGTATCGACCTTTCGCTGCACTGCCGCCCGGGCCACACGCAATTGCACGTTGTCGTCCACCTCGAGCCAGACGATGTCCCCGTCGAATCCGGTGATGAACCCGTACAGGCCAGAGGTAGTCATCACCTCGTCACCGACGTCAATGTTCGACTGCATCGAGGCCTGCTCGCGTTG
Source organism: Acidimicrobiaceae bacterium (assembly GCA_031404435.1). Taxonomy (GTDB): domain Bacteria; phylum Actinomycetota; class Acidimicrobiia; order Acidimicrobiales; family Ilumatobacteraceae; genus VFMC01. The sequence continues at coordinate 6,197 of JANNHO010000255.1, forward strand.
GCGGCGCCGCTGCGGCCGGATGAGCAAGAAATACATGGCAACCGGAATGAGCAAGAAGATGCCCAACTGGACGATGGCGCCGCTGCCGCTGGAGCCACCGTCCTCAACGGCGAGAATAGAAAGAACGTGCATGGTGTCCCACTGTGAAGGTCGTCTGTCGGTAGCCGTACCGACCGGTCGGAAAGCCTATCGAGCGCGGTGCTGGCGCGACGGTCATCTCGACACGGCGAGGACCTCGGCGCGCAGCTCGGCCAACCGCCCTGCGGCGATCGCGTCGCGCATTCGGGCCATCAATTGCAGGGTCCAGCTCACGTTGTGGATGCTGACCAAGCGCGATCCAGTGGGTTCGCCCACCTGGAACAGGTGGCGGATGTAGCCTCGCGAATGGCGGGCGCACACCTCGCAGCCACACGAGGCGTCGATCGGCTCGTCACTCAACGCATGCTTGGCATTCTTGACGTGGAGCTTGCCGGTAGACGTCAGCGCGGTGCCGTGGCGACCGATGCGGGTTTGCATCACACAGTCGAACTGGTCGACGCCGAGCGACACCGCTTCGATCAGGCTGGCCGGGTCGCCGACGCCCATCAGATACCGCGGCCGGTCGGTGGGCAGGTGTTCGATCGCCGCGGCCAACGCCGGCAGCATCTCCGTCCTCGTCTCGCCGACGCTGAGCCCGCCGATGCCGTAGCCGTCGAAGCCGATCTCGACGGTGCGCCGCGCACTTTCGGTCCGCATCGTCTCACTGACTCCGCCCTGCACGATGCCGAACAGCGCCTGATCGGGTCGTTGATGCGCAGCCTTGGCGCGGGCCGCCCATGCCGCGGTGCGGTCGAGTGCGACGCGGATCACCTCTGGCGGCGAGGGTAGCGGAGCGCACACGTCGAGCACCATTTGGATGTCGGCACCGAGCAACTCCTGGGTGTGCACCGCTACCTCTGGCGTGAAGCGGTGCGACGAGCCGTCATAGGTGCTGCGGAACGTGACCCCGTCGTCGTCCACCTTCGGCTCCAACGAAAACACCTGGAACCCACCGCTGTCGGTGAGCGTGAGCCCGCCCCACCCGGCGAAGCGGCCGAGCCCACCGAGCGCAGCGACGGTTTCCGCGCCGGGCCGCAGCATCAGGTGGTAAGTGTTGCCGAGCACGATCTCAGCCCCGAGTCGTTCGTAGTCAGCTGCGCTGAGGTACTTGATTGCGCCGCGTGTGCCGACCGGCATGAAACACGGGGTTCGGTACGAACCGCGAGCAGTGTGGGCCGTGGCCGCACGGGCAGCGCCGTCGGAGTGTTCGACGGTGACGGTGACGGGGTGCATGGAGTCGTTTCTTGATCGGTCGCTCAGCGAGCGTGACGGTCGAGCAGCATCGCGTCGCCGAAGCTGAGAAAACGGTACTGCTCGGCGATCGCCGTCTCGTACAGGCACCGCCACCGATCACCAGCGAACGCGTCGATCATCATCAGCAGCGTGGTGCGCGGCATGTGGAAGTTGGTCATCATCAGATCGACCACCGCCCAGTCGTAGGGCCGGTGAATGAACAGTCGGGTGCGCCCTTCGAGCGAGCCGGACGCAGCTGCGCTTTCCAGCGACCTGACGCTGGTTGTGCCCACGGCCACCACCCGCCGCGCCGCAGCGCAGCGCTCGAGCACGCCCGCCGGAACGCGGTAGCGCTCACTGTGGATCTGGTGGTTGCGGGGGTCGGCCTCGCTCACCGGCTTGAAGGTGTCGAGCCCGACGACCAGTTCGACGGCGGCCACCTCCACTCCGATGCCGGTTAGGTGGGCTAGCAGCTCTGGCGTGAAATGCAGCCCGGCCGTCGGTGCCGCGGCCGATGCAGGGTCGGCGGCGTACACGGTCTGATAGCGATCGTCGCGTTGCAGCCGGGTGGTGATGTAAGGCGGCAGGGGCATCTCGCCGTGCTCCGCGAGCAGGGCAATCGGGTCGGCATCGCCGAGGATCTCGACGGCCATCGTGTCACCAGCTTCGCTCCGCCCACCGATCTCGACCAGTTCGACGCCCGCGGCCGTGACGAGCCGCTCCCCTGGCTTCAACTTGCGAGCCGGACGCACCATCGCCTCCCACCGCCGCAGATCCACATCGAGCGGATCGAGCAGCAGCACCTCGGCCGCTCCCCCACTGTGGCGCTGCAGCCGGAGCCGGGCAGGGATCACCTTCGTATCGTTGACGACCAACAGATCGCCCTCGCCGAGCAGTTCGACAAGGTCGCGCACATGACGGTGCTCGGGCGCTGCGCTGCCCCGGTCGACCAGCAACCGTGCCGAATCCCGCGGCTCCAACGGCACCTGCGCAACCCGCTCCGGCGGTAGCACGTAATCGAAATCGGCAAGACGCATGTCGGTGCCAGGCTACGCCCCACCCCTCCGAGTCCCCGCGTACCATTCCAGTCCCCGCGTACCATCCGAGTCCCCGCGTGTCATCCGAGTGTGGAGAGGGGGATACGAGTGGCGAGCGCGCACCCGGGTGGGCGCTCACCACTCGGATGGGCTCCACTCTGAGGGCTGCTTCGGTGTCGAGACGGCTCGGGAGGGTGTGCGACGATGGGTGGATGCGCACAGAGCAGGTAGGTCGTGGCGATGCGGGGTCGATGTCGTTGTCCGTATGGGAGCCAGCCGGCCGCCAGATCGGTGCGGTGCTGTTGATCCAGGAGATCTTCGGCGTCGGGCCGTACATCACCGCCGTCGCCGAACGGCTTGCTGAAGCTGGGTATCTCGTCGGCGCGCCGGACGTATTCTGGCGTTTCGCTCCCAGCTGGGTCAGCGAGCACACCGAAGCGGGGCTCGGCGCCTCGATCGAGAAGGTGCAGCAGCTCGACTTCCCGTTGGCGGTGCAGGACTGTACGGCTGCACTGGAATCTCTCGTCGGGTTGGCAGGGTCGGCAAAGGCCCCGGCCGTGCTCGGGTTCTGTTTGGGGGGAACGTTGGCGTGGGGTGTCGCCGCAGCCGGCGATCCGTCGTGTTGTGTGAGCTACTACGGGTCAGGTGTTGCCGGCATGATCGGGATGATCGATCAGGTCACGTGTCCGACGCTGTTCCACTTCGGCAACGCTGATGCGTTCATCCCCAATGACGGCGTCGAAGCCGTTGGTGCGGCTATCGCCGGACGAGAGGGATTCACGCTCAACGTCGAAGATGCCGGCCACGCGTTCGACAACCACGAATCCGACATGTTCTGGAACGCCGATGCGGCCAAGGCCGCCTGGGCCAAGACGATGTCGTTCCTCACCGAGCACGCCACCCGGTAGCCCCATCCGAGTGTTGAGCGCCCACACGGGTGCGCGCTCGGCACTCGGATGCCCCTCTCCATACTCGGACGACACGCACCGACTCGGACGACACGCTGGGACTCGGATGGCTGTGGCCGGGGCAGACGGGGCCGGTCGGTTAGTCGAACAGGCCGATCGGGTTGCGGGCGGCGGGGACTGGCAGGCCGAGGTGGTTCCAGGCAGCGGGCATGGCTACCCGGCCGCGGGGGGTACGGGCGATCATGCCTTGCTGGATGAGGAACGGCTCGTACATGTCCTCGACCGTCTCGGGTTGCTCGCCGACGCTGATCGCCACGGTGGAGAGCCCGACCGGGCCACCGCCGAACTGCTGGCAGATCGAGCTGAGGATCGCCCGGTCAACCTTGTCGAGTCCCCGTTCGTCCACTCCGAACAGCTTCAACCCGGCCTTGGCGGTCGCTTCGACGATGGTGCCGTCGCCGCGCACCTCGGCGTAGTCGCGTACCCGGCGGAGCAGCCGGTTGGCGATGCGCGGCGTACCACGTGAGCGGCGGGCGATCTCCCATGCCCCCTCGGTGTCGATCGAGACGCGGAGGATGCTGGCGGCGCGGGTGACGATCGCTTCAAGTTCGTCGTCGCTGTAGTAGTCGAGCCGGGCGACGAGACCGAACCGGTCGCGCAGCGGTCCGGTGATCATGCCGGTCCGAGTGGTTGCGCCGATGAGTGTGAACCGCGGCAGCGTCAGGCGAATGCTCGACGCAGCCGGCCCCTTGCCGACCACGATGTCGAGCTGGAAGTCCTCCATCGCCGGATACAGGATCTCCTCCACTGCGCGCGAGAGCCGGTGGATCTCGTCGATGAACAACACGTCGCCCTCCTCGAGCTTGGTGAGGATCGCCGCCAGATCGCCGGCGCGCTCTAGCGCCGGCCCCGATGTGATCAGCAGCTGCACCCCCATCTCGGCGGCGACGATGCAGGCCATGCTGGTCTTACCAAGACCTGGCGGCCCAGCCAGCAGGAGGTGGTCGGCCGCTTGTCCGCGACGCTTGGCGGCTTCGAGCACAATCGACAGGTGCTCTTTCAGTTCGCTCTGGCCGACGAACTCCGACAGCCGCTTCGGCCTCAGGCTGAGATCGTCGACTTGATCGACCTCGGTCGTGGCCTCGGGATCGAGGAACTCCTCACGCACGCTTGGCTCCCAACAACTTCAGTGCATCACGCAACAACGTGGATGCGTCGCCCGTGGACGGCAGTTCGCGCAAGGCATCGCGAACCTCCTCGGGACCATACCCGAGACCGGCCAACGCGTCGCGGACATCACCAACCACGGTCCCACCACCGGCAGCGCCGACCCCGCCATGACCGGCGGGGTCGAGCATCGGCAAGTCGAGCCGGTTGCGTAGCTCGACCAGCAACCGTTCGGCGGTCTTCTTGCCGACTCCGGGCACCAGCGTCAGCGCCCCAAGATCACTGGTGGCGACGATGTCGACGAGTGCCGACGGGCCGTGCGTACCGAGGATGGCGATGGCCAGCGAGGGGCCGATGCCATGAGTGGCGATGAGGATTTCGAACGTGGTCCGCTCGTCACGCTGACGGAACCCGAACAGCATTTGTGACTCCTCGCGGATGTGGTGATGGACGTAGAGGAACGCGGGAGACGACGGTTCGAGCTCGGCCAGGGTGCGCGGCGTGACCGTCACCACGTAGCCGACCCCGCCGACTTCGATCAGCACCGACGAATCGCTGGAACGCTCGAGCACGGTGCCGCGCAACGAGCCGATCACCGTGTTCCCCCAGCCGCGATGCGACCTGCCGGAACCACCATCGCCAAGTGGCACAGGGCCAGCGCGGCGGCATCGGCCGCGTCGGGCGGCTCGGGCACGGTCGCCAAGCCGAGCCTGGCTTGGACCATCTTTTGTACCTGCAACTTGTCGGCCCCACCCCATCCGGCAACGGTGTTCTTGACCTGGTTCGGCGTGTACTGCATGACCTCGCATCCGGCCGCGGCCGCCTCGGCGAGGGCCAGCCCGCTGGCCTGGCCGACGCTCATCGCGGTACGCACGTTGACCTGAAAGAACACCTGCTCGACCGCGACGGCGTCGGGTCGGTATTGGGCGATCAGCCCGGCAAGCTCTCCTTTCAGCTCGGCCAGGCGTTGTGGCAGCGGCGAGCTGGGCGGCGTGCGGATGACGCCGAGCGCCAAGGCGGTGACCGTGCGTCCGCTACCCGAACGCAGAACTGCGTACCCGCAGCGGGTGAGGCCGGGGTCGATGCCGAGCACGATCACGATTGCTGGACCGATGAGTTGCCGAAGACGAACACGCGTACGACCTTAGCAGCGAGGTGTTCGACAGATCGGGACACACCGATTTTCCCGCGGGAGAACGGCTCCGCCCGGATCAGTTCCGGTGCTGCTCGATCCACTCGACGGCGAAGTCGACCACAGCCCGAACCGAGCTCAGCCGCCCAACGCCGGCTCCGATCGGCCCGGCCTGCTCGAAGCCGGCGGCCGCGAACGCCTCGCCGATCGCCGGGAAATCCTCTTCGTCGAGCTCAAGATCTTCGTAGCTCACCCACCGCCGTTCCCCGTCCACGAGCACCGGTACCCCCTCGGTGTAGGAGTGCTTTCCACGCGAGCCCGACAGCGCCTCGGGCGGGTTCGCGCTGGGGCCGCGCACCATGGTGCTGACGGCGGACTTGAGCGCGTCGGGGCTGATCGGGCCGGGG
>JANNHO010000256.1:0-16215 GCA_031404435.1 Acidimicrobiaceae bacterium
CGGCTCAGACATCCGGATCTCGCCGAGCCCGTCGAGCGAGCGCGTTTACCGCTCCTCAGACCGATCCGAGTTCCAGGTCGACGGGGTCGGGGAGGTTGCCCCGGTCGTCTATGGCATCCAGAACGTCATCATCCGTAGCGACCGCACATCCGACCCGGCAAACCTTGCCGCGGTGGATCCCAGGGCGTACGAGCAGGTCGCGCCGCTGCGCGACGATCAGTTCGCAACGACGACCGCTGCTCGGGCGATCGACTTGCTCGTCGAGCAGCCGAACGCCGTCCTGCTGAACAACGACTTCGCCGACTTCCTCCAGGCCGAGGTCGGCGACACGCTCCTGGTGCTACTCGCACGAGGGACCGACGAGCAGGTCGAGACCGAACTCGAACTGGTGGGCCTGTACGAACGGCTACCCGGCTTCCCAGATGGTGCTGACGCCCTCATGAACATCTCCCACCACGAGGCGACCCTCCCCTCGACCACGCCAGACTTCTTCCTCGCTCAGACCATCGACGGCTCGGACGCAACACTCGACAACGCCGTCACCAAACTGCGCAGCGGCACGGTCACCGATCAGCGCCTGCACATCGAATCACGGGCCACCGCTCTCGCCACCGACCAGTCCAGCCTGGCCGCGCTCAACATCCGCGGGCTGCTCGATCTCGACTCGGCGTACGCGCTGGCAATGGGCGCGGTGACGATCGCCATCTTCGTCTTCGGCCTTCTGCTGCAGCGTCGCCGTGAGTACGTCACGCTGCGGGCCCAAGGCCTGCAACCCAGGTCAATCCGATTACTCATCGGCGCCGAGGCCGGCACCGTCGCGATCGCGGGCTGCCTCGCCGGACTGGGTGTCGGGTTGATCATGGCGTTCTACCTCATCAAAGTTCTCCGCCCACTGTTCGTACTCGCGCCTCCCTACCAGATCCCACTCGGAGCAACGTCCGCGATCGTCGCATCAGTCCTACTGGCCACCGTCGTCACGTCGCTCGCCGCCTCATCGCTCGTGAATCGGCTCCGAGCAACCGAACTCCTCCGCGACGAGTGAAGCCTGCGCCTGAGCCGGACGATCCATGTCGATGAGAAGTTTGAGGGCATTGCCGGCTCGTAGTGTCTCGATCCGAACTGTTCCGGACGAGCTCGGCGACGCCACATTTCCCAGCATCGTCGCCGCGGGCGTCGGGGGCCTCCGGCTCCCCACACTCTGCTCGATGCATGGATCGAGAAGGGCGTCCATTCGCAGCAGGCGTTCGGAATGACCGAAACAGGTTCGATGGTGATGGCGTTGCCACGCGAGGACGCCCGCCGCAAGCTCGGCTCCACAGGCCTTCCGTTTCTCCACAACGCGGTCCGAATCGTGGACCCTGATGGCCACGATGTCGAGCCAGGCGCTGTCGGCGAGCGGTGATCGGCGTCCCGGATGATCGCTGGCAGGAAGTCGGGCAGGCATTCATCGTCCGGCAGCCCGGCGCTCAACTTGGTGACGCCAACATCCTCAAACGCGAACTGATCGCGCTCCACCTCGTTTCGAACGCCGAGTCACCGTAGTTGTCGACTCGCGCCACGGTGGAGAGGCGCGGCAGGGGCGCCTCCCCCAATATAGGTCGTCTTGTATTGACGCAATAAATCTTGTTCGATTACCATCCGACTCCATGGACATTGAACGACGGGCTGCGATGCACGCGGCATTGGGGGAGCCGGTCCGGCTGGCGATAATCGACGACCTCGCAGTGACCGACCGGTCACCGAAGGACCTTGGCGAGCGGCACAAGATGCCGACCAACCTACTAGCGCACCACCTCGACGTGCTCGAGTCCGCAGGTCTGATCGTGCGGTTCACCTCCGAAGGTGACAAGCGCCGACGGTACGTCCGTCTGGTGGGCGAGCCACTGATAGCAATGGGCGTGGCGACCAGCCCCCCGGCGGGCAGGGTGCTGTTCCTGTGCAGCCACAACTCGGCACGCTCCCAGTTGGCCGCCGCACTGTGGATCGCCCGCACCGGCAAGCCGGCAGAGTCGGCCGGCACGCATCCGGCACCAAAGGTGCACCGTGGGGCGATTGCCGCCGCTCGCCGGGCGGGACTCGATCTCGGTGACGCTGCGCCGCGCCTCGTCGATTACATCGATCCCGGGGCACAGGTTGTGACGGTCTGCGACCGGGCGCATGAGGAACTCGATCCGGCCCCGAGTTGGTGGCACTGGTCAATCCCTGACCCAGTCGAGGCAGGCACGCGCGCCGCGTTCGACGCCGTCGTGGCCGACCTCGACGCGCGCATCCACTCGATCATCGCCTGACCCACTCCACCTGAACGGAACCCTCAATGACGACCCGCATCGCCATCAACGGCTTCGGCCGCATGGGACGACTCGTGGTTCGCGCCTTGCGACACCATCCCGAACTCGTGCTCGTCCACGTCAATGAACACCGAGGCGGCGTCACGACCGCCGCACACCTCCTCGAGTTCGATTCGGTGCACGGCCGATACGACGGCTCTGTCAGCACCGACGGGTCGTCATTGACGATCGACGGGGCCACCGTCACGTTCTCGGCGCACGACAAGCCCGCCGCCGTCGCGTGGGACGACCACGGTGTCGATCTCGTGCTCGAATGCACCGGAGCGTTCCGCACCGCTGACAAGCTCGCTCCCTACTTCGAGCGAGGCGTGAAGAAGGTGATAGTGGCCGCCCCGGTCACGAGCGGTGGAGTCCTCAACGTCGTGATGGGTTGCAACGATCACCTCTACGACCCGACGGTGCACGACATCGTCACCGCAGCGTCGTGCACGACCAACTGCCTGGCACCGGTCGTGAAGGTCTTGCACGAGTCGATCGGTATCGAGCGCGGTGCGATCACCACAATGCACAACGTGACCAACACCCAGGTGATCGTCGACGCGCCCCACAAGGATCTCCGTCGGGCACGGTCGGGGCTCAACTCCTTGATTCCGACCTCCACGGGCTCGGCCACCGCAATCGCGATGATCTACCCCGAACTCACCGGCAAGCTCAACGGTCTCGCCGTGCGTGTCCCGCTGCTGAACGCTTCGCTCACCGACGCGGTGTTTACGATGCAGCGCGACACCTCGGTGGCGGAGATCAACCATCATCTGCGTCTCGCAGCCGACGGCGAACTCGTCGGCATCCTCGGGTTCGAGGAGCGGCCCCTGGTGTCGGCCGACTACACCAACGACACGCGATCTGGCATTGTCGACGGCCCGTCCACGATGGTGATCGACGACAGCATGGTCAAGGTCCTGATCTGGTACGACAACGAGTACGGCTACGTCTTCCGTATGGCCGAACTCGCAGCCAAGGTGGCAGCCTCGATCCGCTCCGGCTCGACGACAAATACGTCGCGATGAAGATCAGGAACTACGTGCTGGTCACGGGCGGCTATTGGGCGTTCACGCTCACCGATGGCGCGCTGCGAATGCTGGTGCTGTTGCACTTCCACGACCTCGGCTACTCACCGGTATCGATCGCCTTCTTCTTCCTTGCCTACGAGTTCATGGGCATCGTCACCAACCTGCTCGGCGGCTGGGTCGGTTCCCGCACAGGGCTGAACCGAACGCTGATGGCCGGCCTCGGCCTGCAGATCGGCGCATTGGTAGCGCTCACCCTGCAACAGCCGGGTTGGCCGGAGTGGGCGTCGGTCGCGTTCGTGATGTCCGCCCAAGCACTGTCGGGTGTTGCCAAGGATCTCACCAAGATGAGCTCCAAGAGTGCTGTGAAAACCGTGGCCGGCGCGGGCGACGGGGCGCTGTTCCGGCTTGTCGCGATCCTGACCGGATCGAAGAACGCACTCAAAGGGGTCGGGTTCTTCCTCGGCGCTGCGTTGCTGTCGTCGATCGGCTACGACGCAGCCCTGTGGTCGATGGCCGCAATGTTGACCGTCGCCGTCGTTGCCTTGCCCCTCCTGCTTGACGGAGACATCGGACGATCGAAGAAGAAGGCGCCCCTTCGTTCAATCCTGTCGAAGTCCGTTGCGGTCAACCGACTGTCGGCAGCACGGTTCTTCCTGTTCGGATCGCGCGACATCTGGTTCGTCGTCGCGCTCCCCGTCTTCCTCGACGAAAACCTCGGTTGGTCGTACAACGGCATCGGCGGGTTCCTGGCAGCGTGGGTCATCGGCTACGGCATCGTGCAGTCGTTCGCGCCGAAACTGCTCCGCCGCCGTGGCAGATTGGTCCTCGACGAGATCCATGCGGCCCGCCGATGGGCGTTCGTGCTCGGTACCGTCTCGGCCCTCATCGCAGTCGCAGTGGCGTTCGAGGTTGTCGCCACGTTGGCCATCGTGGGGGGTTTGGTCGTGTTCGGTATTGTGTTCGCGCTGAACTCGTCGCTGCACTCGTTCCTGATCCTCGCCTACGCAGATGACGACGCCGTTGCCCTCGACGTCGGCTTCTATTACTCGGCCAACGCCGCTGGGCGCCTCGTCGGCACGCTGTTGTCCGGGGTGCTCTACCTGTGGGGCGGTCTCGACGCGGCACTGTGGAGCTCGGCCGCCTTCGTCGCCATCACCTGGATGCTCACGCTCCGTTTACCGCCTCTGCCTCTCGTGGCGGCTCCGTCGTCGAGATCGGCGGAATCAACGACGAACAGTCGAACCTGAGGCGCTTTCGGGGTTGTCGGCATCAAGTATGTTTGCAGCTGTTTCCGACCCAGCGCGAGGAGCTTGCTCATGCCTGTCAACCCGATCCCAGACGACTACCCTCAGGTGATCCCCTACCTCACGGTCGACGGCGCCAGCGACGCAATCGACTTCTACGTCAAAGTGTTCGGCGCCAAGGAGCGGATGCGCATGGAAGCCCCAGGCGGCAAGATCGGCCACGCAGAGATCGAGATCGGCCGGGGCCTTGTGATGCTGAGCGACGAGTTTCCAGACATGGGCGGCAAGAGCCCGGGAACGGTCGGTGGATCCCCAGTCACGGTGATGACTTACGTCGAAGATGTCGATGACACGTTTCGGCGAGCGCTTGACGGTGGTGCCACAGAGGTACGACCGGTCGAGAACCAGTTCTACGGTGACCGCTCTGGACAGTTCGAAGACCCCTTCGGGCACCTGTGGTACATCGCCACGCACGTCGAGGACGTCTCTGAAGAGGAAATGACCAGGCGCGCCGCAGAAGCCATGGGTGGGAGTGGCTCCTAGCGACTTTCCGAACATCTCGTCGAAGCGCCGGGATCACCGCAGAGCGCGCTCGCTTGGCGGGATCGATCCGACACGGTTGACCGCGAGAGCCGGGCGGGCGGGTGAGAGGCTGGCAAGATGGCTCGTGAAAAGCGTTCTGTAATGAACAAACCAGCCGGTGCTGCGGAGACCCTGGCCAAGGCCATGGCCGCTGACGGCATCGATCTGACCGATGCTGCAGCAATCAATGCGTGGATCAACGAGTTCAACGCCCGCCCTTACGACGACCGGGCCGCCGTTCTCAACGACGACAGCATCAGCGCCGTCTCTCCGGTCTCCGCTATCGAGCTGCCTGACGAAGACGAGGCACGTAGCTCCACAGCTCACTCGCCCCTGCTGGCGCAGGCTCGGCTCCTTGTCGACTTCTTGGGTGAGGGTCGCAAGCTCACCCAGACCGGCAACGTGTCGCTAGCCGACGCTCGCCACCTCGTCTCGCTGCTCGCCACCGGTGACCGCTTCGACGAGACGATCGGCGCGCGAACGTTCAAGACCCACAGCGCCAGCGATCTTCCACAGCTCAGCTTCATCGTTCGTGTCACCACCGCAGCCCGCCTCGTGCGCTCCGTCAAAGGCAAGCTGGTGTCGACCAAAGCCGGACGCTCCCTCGGCCGTGACCCGCTCGCCGATCTACAGCGCATCGTCGGGGCGATCGAGGACCTCGGTCTCGTGACCGCCCGCACCGCCGGCGGCCGCTACATCTGGACCACGCTCGCCCCGTTCTTCGACGACCTCTTCGTCCCGCTCACCGTGCTGCTGCTCACCGCGACCCGCACCCTCGCGTTCGATGAGATCGTGGAGCGGGCCTTCGAGCTGTTCGAAGACGAGATCGACCTCGACAACCCACACTGGGACCAGGCCCGCCGCCACGACTTCGTTGAAAGTGAGATACGCCTTGCGATCAGCACCCTCGAAGCCGTCGGGGCCGCTGCCTGGGCGAGCGAGGTGGAGACCTCCGAGCACGGCACCACGCGACGGAGACGGGGAACGGTGGCCCTCACCCCTGCTGGGCGTTGGGTGCTGCACCGCTACCTGGGCGAGGCCCATGCCATCAAACTCCCGGTTGCCCAACCGGCCGAGTTCACCGACCACGACTTCGGCGCGTTGATCACGGCGTGTGAGACCGCGGGGCCCGACGACTTCGGTCGCGTGACGCGAGAAATCTCCGCCTGGATCGAACACCGCGGCGATCAGGCAATCATCGAGTTGACCTCGCTGCCCGCACCACCACCGACCCTGCAATCCGCAACCTCGCGCTGGCAGTGCTCGGTGAACGATTCGGTCCAGCCGCTGAACCCCACGTCCGCAGCCTGCTCGACACACCCACCACTCGGGGTGCAGCGCTGCTCTGGCTCGTCGACCACGAACGCGAACCCGCCGAACTACTACTCGATCCGGACCCTGCCGTGTTCGTCGACGTCTTGGCCCTCACCCTCGTCAGCCGTGGGCCTGCAGACATGGTTGAGGCGTTCGAACACCTCGGCAGTCACGACGCCCAGCTCGCCGTCATCCAACAGCTCTGGCGACAGCCCACCCCAGCCGTCGGTCACGTCCTCCACACCCTCGGCCGGCTCCACCCCACCGCCAGCATCGCCAAAGCAGCCCGCAAGGCAGCGATGCAACACACCCGCCACCAAGCCAACCGCCCCCGCTGAACGCAGCAGCGCCCCACCCGAAAGCCTCGGAGCGGTGCCGGTTCCGATGCCTGGCCACCGATCAGTTACCTCACCGACGTTGAGCTGGCCACGTAGCGCGATCGCCCAGCCACGCCGACCCCACCTCGTGCAACTTTGTCGGTCTGGACAGGTTGAGGATGTCGAGACCGACAAAGTTCGGCAGAGGCAGCCCACACAAGCCCGCTCCAGTCACCGTGCCCGCGCATGGGCGTCGACGAGGACGGATCGGTAGTCAAGATTGAGGTCACCGTGGGATTGAGCCGCAGTTGGATGGGGCTGGCATCGTTCCCGTGGCCCCGAGTGTCAGCCGGAGAGAGGCGATGCTGAGGGCTTGAACTTCGAGTAGGACTCGTTGGCGACGAGGATCACGTGGTCCTCGATTGCGTTCTCACGATCGACGTTGGCGATCGCATACTCGGGCGAGGTCATCATCGCCAAGAACGCAGCGCGAGAGGGATACCAGACCACGACGACCCAGTCCCAACGCCCATCGCCGAGGTCACCGACTGCGGCACCCTCGACGTGGCCGGCCCACAGGATGGTTCCTCCCACTCGCTTCAGCAGCGGGATGTCTGCCTTGCTGTACCGCGAGTACGCATCCCAGCCACTGCCGTTCCCGTCCAGCGAGCGTTCGCGGAACCGCACGAGGTTGACCATGACGACCGGTCCGGTATCGGGCAACGACCGGACGAATTCGTGATTGAGGTCCGCCGGACCTTCTCGTATCATCGTGCCGACGCTCGTACCATCGTGCTGACGATAGTGCGGCCCGCGATCGTACCACCTACCGCCGGTTCCGAAACGAAGAATCGAGGCAAGTCGACTCGGGTCCACCACGTCGAGTTCAGTCGGGTCGTGGATGTCGCGCAGTCGTCGTCCGATCGTCACGCAACGCGGTAGTCGCGGATCGGCCGTTCGGGAGCGGTGAGCAGCTCGGCGGTGTCGAAGCCGACCCGGTCAGCGATCGGCTGCAGTTGTTCGAGGTCAAAGCCGAACACCTCGGCGGCGTTGACCGACAGGATCTGACGGAGCTCGTCCTCGGTGGTGCCGGTCGAGCCGAGCGTGGACTGGATCCACCGTTTGGTCCGGCTGAACGTCGATTCGAAGTGTGGGTAGTCGAGACCGAACATCATCCGGTCGACGCCGATCTCGTGACGTCGCCGTGCCTCGTGGGGACTGATGAACGAAGCTCCCGCCCAGCAGTTCTCGCGCCAGTAGTCCCACGCCGTTCGCTGCATGGTCGCTTCACGTCCGATGTGGGAGGCGAACTCGCTCCAGCTGCTGGTCCGGTCGATGAGGGCGTCGATCTCGTCGAGCTTCTGCGGGATCCAGCTGGCACCGCCTTCGGCGAGGACGTAGCGCAGCGTGGGGAAGCGGTCGAACACACCGCCGAGCATCATCTGCCACATCGATCGTCCGGCGAAGAAGTCGTTCTCGAGGGCGATGGTCATCAGCGCCGCGAAACCCTTCGGGACCGCGCGCGGCAGGATCCCGGCGGCGTGTTGGATGACCGGTAGTCGATAATCGCAACAGGCCTGCCAGAACGTATCGAGTCGCGGTTCGAAGTACCACGGATCGCCGCCAGGGCCGGGAAGCATGACCCCGTGCAGGCCGCGCTCGGCCGCTTCCCGGACGGTGTCGATCGCTTCGTCGAGGTCGTCGAGCAATACGAGCGCGCCGCCAGCGCGACGTCCCGGGGCAGCGGCACAGAAGTCCGCCAGCCATCGGTTGTAGACCCGTAGTGAGGCGCCCTGCCGTGCCCGGCCGACAGGGTCCGACTCGGGTCCGACTCCAAGCAGTGGTACCCGAACGGGAGATTGTTGGGATAGATCACCTCGGCGACGGTGCCTTCGGTCTCCAACCCGGCGAGGCGCAGTTCGCTGTCCCAGTTGACCCGCTCGTCGATCTGCGGGTGGGGATTCGACGACTGCGGCGTGTCGGCAACCGTCGCCGCCCAGGAGGCGTGCTCATCGCGCCAGGCCGGGTCGAGGTATTCGGTGAACTGTTCGCGTGGGGCGGTCGCGTGGCAGTCAGCAGAGATGATGATCTCGCGCGTCATCGTCGTAGTCCTCCTCGTGCGCTCACCGGTGCCTCCACTCGTGGATCGGCCACACGTCCTGATCCTCACCGTGCACGACACGGCCATCGATCTCGTAGCGCAACGAGGAGTTGATGCAGACCGTCGTCGACCCCGGCAAGATCATGCGGCTGGAGGCCACGGCCTCGGCATGCGCTGTGCGGCCCAAATCGTCCTCGGCGTCGATCTCGATGGTGCTCACCCATCCCGAGTGCGAATCACGGGTGACCCGGCGATGACCGTTGACGAGGAGGCCTATCCGGCCGTCGCGTCGCAGGTAACCGGTGTGGATTTCGTCGGCTTCCGCGGTGGGAGAGGTGTACGTGAGCAGTGAGAATTTGCTGTCACCGGCCCAGGTGTAGCCGACACGTCGATAGCCCCGCTCGTTGCGGCGTCCCCAGGACCGGTCGCGCATCGCGAAGCAGTCGACAGGGATCGTCTCGCCGTCGAGTCGGATCGATCCGGTGACGTGGCCGATCTGATCGAAGTGGTGGGCGGCGGGATAGGGCGGCGCGCCCGTCAGCAGCGGCACGGGTGGCTCGACGGCATCGAACTGCAACGACACCCGCAGCCGGTCGCGGTCGTCGTAGTCGAGGTCGTAGGCCATCAACGGTCGGCGGCGCACGATCGTCACTCCGTTCGGGAAGGCGAGATGCTCCGGGGTCGTTCCGGTGGGGAGCTTCAATGCCGAGAACTGCTCGAAAAACGGAATCGACCACGGGTCGACAGCGGTGGCGTCCCAGATCCACGCACCCCCACCAGATACCCCTGCGATCGGGCGGACCGTGGTGTACAGCCAGCCGCCGAGCGACCGCTCGGGCACGAGGAACGAGAACCAGAACGTCTCGGTGTCGTAGAACCCGTACAGCTCGTGAAGGCCGTCATCGACCTCGGAGAACTGCGTGTCCCCAATGGTTTCGGTCAAGGTGTTCCTCCGGTCATTCGACGATGTCGATCACGTATGCGGGTCCAACGGTGCGCACGAGGACCTCGCCAACGGCGTGCATGTGCCGGCGCCACAGGTCGACGGCCCCCGTCGTGTCACCGACGGCGATGAAGTCGATCAACTTGGTGTGCACCCGGGTCGAGTCAAGGTTCCCGGTGGTGACGTCGGTGGCGGTCGACTGCTGTCGAGAGAGCAGCATCTCGGCAGCGACGATCTCGTGCAGCGCCTGTGTGAGGACGTGCAAGGTCTTGTTGCGGCTGAGCCGCACAAGCTCCTCGTGGAACTCGAGCGCTTCGACAGCGAAGACCTCCGGACTGTCGAGCAATGACCGGATCCGCGTCGCCGTCGCCCGCAGCGAACGGACGTCCGCGGCACGGTGTTTGGCGGTGCGGTGTTCGGCGGTGCGGTGTTCGGCGGCGAGGATCCCGACAGCGTCGCACTCGAGGATCGAACGTGCGTCCCACACGTCGGCCACCGTCGTGCCACGGTGTTGCAGCAGCACACCGACACCCCGCGCCGCGTAGGAGATCGATGGCTCCAGCACCTGCGCTCCGGAGCGGCCGCCGCGACGGACCTCGAGCAGACCTTCGGTTTCCAGGATCCTCAGCGCTTCGCGGATCGTCGGCTTCGACGTCCGGTACATCGTCACGAGCTCCGCCTCGAACGGCAGGAACTCACCGGCGACCAACTCACCGCCGACGATCCGCTTGCGGATCTCCGAAGCGACGACCTGCGCCAGCTTCGGCGAAGCGATTGCGACAACCTCACCCACCCGTTGTCACCACCCGCTGCTCGGCCGGGATGAACTCGGCGATGCCACCGGACTGCCCGAAACCGAGGATCTCCAGGAGCCATGGGCTGAGATCGGCCCTGAGGTCACGGGGAATCCCACGATGCCACTCGAACTGCGGCGCGAGGAACGAGCGGACGAAGTAGGCGAAGGCTCCAGCTCGCGTCGTGGTCCCAACGTTCGGGCCGGTCTGGTGGAAGACCCGCCCCTCCATCAGAATCGCCGACCCGGCGGGTGCACACACCGGTACGGCGCTGGGCTGGGTGCTGTCCCACGCCGGTTGGCGGTCGTTGTTGTGAGATCCCGGGATGTAGCGCGTGGCGTTTTCGGCGGTGAACGGATCCAACGCGAAACCGACGTTGAGCGCGCACGGATAGGGCGGCCAGGGTGCCGGGATGTTGTTCTGGTCGGCGTGCAGTGCCATGGCTCCGGCACCGGGCAGCGTCGTGTTCGAGCTGAAGTTCGACAGTCGGACGCTGTTGCCGAGCCAGCCCGTGACCGCCGCTCTGATCGCCGCAAGCTCGAGCATCTCGCGGAACACGGGATCCTTCCGAGGAAGGTTGCCGACACGGATGTTCAGATCATCCGGATCGTATGCGGATCCCCGAACCTGAATCCCTCTGGCCTCGTCCTCGGCTGCGCCGCGCTCTAGGGCTGCCTTTGCTCGCGTCACTGTGCTCGGGTCGAGGACGGCCTCGACGACGGCGACGCCGTCTCGAGTCAGCGCCGATTGGACCTGCGCGACCAGGTCGCTGTCAGTGGCAGTTAGGGGTCGGCTCATAACGTTTCTCCTCGAGTTGCACGTCGGGAGTCAGACCAGTGGTGGCCAGGTTCGGTCATGCAGGGCTCCGGATGCGGTTCGCATCAGTTCGTCGTCCCGCAGGATCTTGTTCCACGTGAACCGGACGTAGTCGGCGTTGCTGAGCTTGCCCTCGGCGAATGCTTCGACGAGAGCGGCCCGCCCGGCGACGGCAGAGTCCGGGCGGACGCCGAGCATCTCGGCGATCTCCGTCAGTTCGAGATCGGCGTACAGTCGACCAGCGTTGTCCAGCTCCTGGAGGTACTTGACCGCTCGGGCCACTCCTCGGGTCCACTGCGCCGCCAATGGATCCGCAATGCGCGGTGCGATCGTGCGCAGCGAGGCGAGGACGTTGTCGTACCATCCGTGCCACTCGGTCGGTTCCGGCGAGATCGCCAGCTCGGGGGGCTCCAGCCCGAGCTTCATCGCTTCGTTGAGCGCCTCGACCCACAGCCTCCGGTGGAGCTGCTGGTAAATGAGGACGTTGCCGATGTCGCGAGTTGCGGTTTCAACTGGAGTGTCCTCGTGCGGAGGGTTCAGGGTGGTCATCGTTGCTTCGGCGAAGACGCGGTAGTACCACACCCGGTCGACATCGATGCGGTGACCCGACAGCGCCTCGTATTCGCGCAACCGGTCTGGGAGGTGCGTGAAGGTGTCCTGCACTGTGCGCAGCGAGAGCCAGGCGATGTCGTCCATGGGATCACCGAAATGGCACAGCTCCCAGTCGAGCACGGCAGTGACGCGGCCCTGCCTGTGGAGGAAGTTGCCTGGCCCGGTGTCGCCCTGGACGAGCACGACCGGTCCCTCGTAGTCGGGCACGTTCGCTTCCAGCCAGTCGAGGGTGACCTCAAGCAGCGGGTCGATGACGCCTTCTGCGGACGTGCCCCGCCAGCGAACGTGGGCGATCCGCTCGAGCGCGTGTTCCCGCGCGGTCTTCACCTCGCCGAGCGCGGAGATGCCCAGATCGCCAGGGTCGAGTCGGTGCTGAGCGGCCAAGCTGCGAATAAATTCTTGGGCGACTCGAAGCTGTTCGTCGGGTTCTTCGATGCGCGAGAACCAGGTGTCGCCGTCGATTCGCTCCATGAGGACCGCCTCGCGCGTGGGGTGGATGGCGACGATCCCAGCGACGGGCACCTCCGTCGGGCCGAGCGCGCGAACGACCTCCGCCTCTGTGGCCAAGGAGTGGAATCCGGTCTTGTCCGGCAGCGCGACCGGGCTGCAACGCAGGAACACCTGCTGCGTACCTGCCCCGGACTCGAGGTCGACGAACCATCCCTCACGGGTGCCCCCGCCGGGAATCCGGTCGGCGTGGACGAGGTGCGACCCGGTGGCGGACTCGATCCATGCCCGCATCTCGTCATCCAGCTTCAGTTCTGCCACAACCAGCTCTCCTCCGTACCACGACGTTGACAGCAGCAATCTATAACCTAGTTAGCTATGTTGTCCATCCCAGCGGAATCACCCTCGACGGACGCCCTCCGCCGGATCAGGCGAGGTCGAAACGATCGAGGTTCATGACCTTGGCCCATGCAGCGACGAAGTCACGCACGAACTTCTGCTCGGCGTCGCTGCTGGCGTAGACCTCGGCGAGGGCCCGAAGCTCGGAGTTCGAGCCGAGGACTAGATCGACGCGGGTGCCAGTCCAGCGAGGCGCCCCGGTGCCGCGATCGCGACCCTCGAACTCGTCTTCGGATTCCGACGTCGCCTTCCAGGCCGTGCCGATGTCGAGCAGGTTCACGAAGAAGTCGTTGGTCAACGTCCCCGGTCGGTCGGTGAGGACCCCGTGCTGGGACTGCCCGGCGTTTGCGTTCAGGACGCGCAGGCCGCCGATCAGCGCGGTCATCTCGGGAGCCGACAGGGTCAGCATGAACGCCCGGTCGAGCAACAGGTGCTCGGCCGCCAGCTCGTTACCCTTTTGGAGGTAGTTGCGGAACCCGTCGGCCTTCGGCTCGAGTACGGCGAACGACTCGACGTCGGTCTGCTCCTGCGTGGCGTCGGCGCGCCCCGGCGTGAAGGGTACCTGCACGTCGTGGCCGGCCTGTTTCGCCGCCTGTTCGACCGCTGCGCAGCCGCCCAACACGATCAAGTCGGCCAGCGAGACTGCCTTGCCGCCCGTCTGGGAACCGTTGAACTCATTCTGGATTCCCTCGAGGGTCGCCACCACGCGCGACGTGCCGGAGGATACGTTGACGTCCCACTCGGCTTGCGGCGACAGGCGGATCCGTGCCCCGTTCGCGCCACCGCGCTTGTCGGTGTCACGGAAGGTCGACGCTGACGACCACGCCGTCACGACCAGCTGCGAGACAGACAGCCCGGAGTCGAGGATCTTGCCTTTCAGCGCGGCGATGTCGGCGGCGCCGATCAGCTCGTGAGCGACCGCGGGGACGGGGTCCTGCCACAGCAGCTCCTCGTCGGGGACCCACGGGCCGAGGTAGCGGGCGACGGGTCCCATGTCACGGTGCAGCAGCTTGTACCACGCCCGCGCGAACGCATCTGCGAGCTGATCGGGGTTCTCGAAGAACCGCTTCGAGATCTCCTTGTAAACGGGATCGACGATCAACGCGAGGTCTGTCGTCGCCATCATCGGAGCGTGGCGCTTCGACGGATCGTGCGCATCCGGCACGGTGCCCTGCGCCTCGGGGTTCTTGGGGGTCCACTGCAGCGCACCGGCCGGACTCTTGGTCAGCTCCCACTCGTACGCGAACAGGTTCTCGAAGTAGCCGTTGTCCCACCGGATCGGGTCGTTGGCCCACGCACCCTCCAAGCCACTGGAGATCGTGTCGCCACCCTTGCCGGTACCGAAGCTGCCCATCCAGCCGAACCCCTGCTCGGCGAGGGCCGCTCCTTCTGGCTCGGGACCCACGTGCTTGTCGGGGTCGGCGATGCCATGGGCCTTGCCGAACGTGTGCCCGCCGGCGATGAGCGCGACTGTCTCTTCGTCGTTCATCGCCATCCGGCTGAACGTCTCACGAATGTCCCGGGCCGAAGCCATCGGATCCGGGTTGCCGTTCGGACCCTGAGGATTGACGTAGATCAGACCCATCTGGACGGCGCCGAGCGGACTCGCCAACTCGCGGTCGCCGCTGTACCGCTGATCTTCGAGCCACACCCGCTCGGGACCCCAATACACGTCCTCCTCCGCTGCCCAGATGTCGGGTCGGCCGCCGCCGAAACCGAACGTCTTGAACCCCATCGTCTCGAGCGCACGGTTCCCGGTGAAGACCAGCAGGTCTGCCCACGAGACCTTCCGGCCGTATTTCTGCTTGATCGGCCACAGCAGCCGGCGGGCCTTGTCCAGGTTGACGTTGTCGGGCCAGCTGTTGAGAGGGGCGAAGCGCTGTGCACCGCTGCTGCCGCCGCCGCGGCCGTCCAGGGTGCGGTACGTGCCGGCAGCGTGCCACGACATCCGGATGAACAACGGTCCGTAGTGTCCGTAGTCGGCCGGCCACCAGTCCTGCGACTGGGTCATCAGCGCATCGACGTCGTTGGCCAGGGCGTCGAAGTCGAGGCTGTTGAACTCTGTGGCGTAGTCGAAGTCCTGGCCCATCGGATCGGCCTGCGGGTGGTTCTGGCGCAGGACCCTCAGGTTCAAGCTGTCCGGCCACCAGTGCTGGTTCGCGGTAATCCCGACCGCTTGGTGGGTGGCGCTCATCACCGGGCACGTCGATGTCGACGGCTCGTCGCTGGTGGTGACCGTGCCGTGCTCTTCGTTGCTCATGTCTCTCCTCGATTGATGATTTGCTGACGTAACTTCAAACCCGAGCGGCGCTCAGGCGTCTTCGACTGCCTGCCGACAGGTGGGGCAATGGCCCCAGTAGATGACCTCGGCCTCGTCGATCTCGTAGCCCGCGTCGTCGGCCGCAGTCAAGCACGGCGTGACACCGACAGCGCAATCCACGTCGACCATTGCTCCGCAGGTGCGACAGATCAGGTGGTGGTGGTTGTCACCCACCCGGTCCTCGTAGCGCGTCGCTGACCCTGCCGGCTGGATGCGCCGGAGCAGACCCATGTCGGCCAGGACGCCGACGGCGTCGTACACCGCGCGGTGCGACACCGAACCGATGTCGGCCCTGACAGCCTCGACGACCTCATCGGTGGTGAGGTGAGGCCGGCTCGAAACCGCCCGCAGGACGGCCAAGCGCTGCGCGGTGACCTTGAAACCCTGCTGGCGAAGGAGCAAAGCAAGATCGACCATCTCCACAGTCTCTACGAATTTCTGTCACTTGTAAAGTCGCTCACCTAGCAAACTCCGGAACCATGAGACCCTCGGCCGACCACACGGCACACTGAGGTCGTGAGGACCCTCCCGCTGCTCGCGTCGTCCGCGCTCGCTCTCGTGGCCTGTTCGACCAACGCGTCTGACGGTGGTTCCGGGGCGTCGACGCCGGCCAGCGCGTAGCGTTCTACAACCCCCAAGGATGGATACCGGTCTCGGTCAACTACCGGCTCAGCACCCAGGAGCGGCGAGGGTCCGACCCGATCGCGTCGTGATCGTCACCCGCGAAGGCGTTGTGCGGGGTGCCGAGGCACGAGCGTTCGCCGGCCACCTCGTCGACGCCGGAGTCAACGTCTCAACGGGCTCATCGGATCGGGAGACGCGCGGAAGCGCCGTTTGAGCGTCTTCGCAGCGCACTCTCCGCAGCGTCTACTGTCTGGTTTCGAGGGATCGATGAGCCAATGCAAGGTGCTCGGGGCAGTTCGCGTGTTCGATGCCGGCGGGCGCCGGCTGACACTGGCGAGCCAAGC
>JANNHO010000257.1:0-4026 GCA_031404435.1 Acidimicrobiaceae bacterium
CGACGAAGGTGCGCATTGGTATGAGCATCATCGACACGCCGTACCGCGCTCCTGGTGTGCTCGCTGGTGAGATCGCGACCATTGATCATCTCTCCGGCGGCAGGGTCAATGTTGGTGTCGGGTCCGGCTGGATGCCCGAGGAGTTCGCCGCAGCGAGCGCTTCGCACATCTTCCCCAAGCGGCACAAGCACGTGCGCGAGACGATCGAGATCATGCAGGGCATCTGGACGAACGATCTCTTCGAGTATCACGGCGAGTTCGCCGATTTCGACCGATGCGGGTTCGGGGCCAAGCCGGTGCAGAAGCCGCATCCGCCGATCTTCTTCAGCGGGCTCAAGGATTCGAAGCGCTCAGCGAGCCGGATCACGAAGTACGGGCTGTCGGGCTGGATCGGGATCCAGGACACCCCCGAGGAGATCAAGAAGTGGCGCGGTGAGATTCAGCGGGAGGTCGACGACCTCGGGGGCTCCCGTTCGCTCGACGATTTCGAGATGTGCAGCATGATCTGGTTCGTGATCACCGACGCAGAGACCGATCAGACACCGAATGGCAAGCTCAGCAACCTGCTGGTCGGGACCGCCGCGCAGATCACCGACAACCTCAAGCGCTACAAGGAAGCCGGACTCACCATGCCTCTCCTGTGGCCGCCGTTCCAGGACGTGCCGGTATCGAAGACGCTCGACGATCTCAAGCGGCTGCAGGAAGAGATCATGCCGCACGTCAACGCCATGTAACCGAACAGAGGTTGCGGACGTTTGCGGAGGGGTGCACGGGCAATACGCGCCGAACGGCTGGTCCGCCCCTCCGACATGAGGTCGAGCTGGATCGCAACGATGCGCTTACGTGGTTCCACCGAGGTATCGAGTCGACGAGCGGCTGGCAGTGGCCCGGCGATATGCGATCTCGAAATCGGCTGCTCGGCGCAGAACGAGCATGAATGGGACCGTCTGGCGTCCGCCCTCGCCGCATTCGATCTCGTTGAGACGACCGCACAGCACGTCACCAGGTCCCTCCAAGTCCAACGCCTTCTCGTAGCCCGAAGCCAACGAGGACGGAAGCTCCCCGACCTACTCATCGCCGCCGCAGCCGAAGCACTCAATCTCGTCGTGCTCCACTACGACTCCGAGTTCGACTTCATCGGCGCGGTGACCGGACAGCAGTGCCAGTGGGCGGTTCAAGCAGGATCCATTGACTGGCCGATCCGAGTCGCAGACGCCGCGCTCACCTTGAACCGGGTTGCCGTTCGGGTCGACGAGCTCCTCTGCGACGGGTTGATCGCGGCCTACTCGATTGCCAAGCTTTGGTAGCCCACCCGCGCCCGGGTTACGTCGTGGCGGGGGTGTAGCGGTTCATTTTGGCGGCGTAGCGTTTGCGCCAGTCGGCGCCGAGCTCGAAGCCTGGTTGTTCCTTGCACAGCGCGGCGGTGGTCGCGTGGATCTCGTCGTTGGTCTCGGCCAGGTCGAGGGGGACGAGGAACGGTTGTGGGAAGTACCACTCGGTATCGACGAACAGTTCGAGGTTGTTGCCATCGGGGTCGTGGCAATAGATGCTCCAGGCGATGCCGTGGTTCACGGGCATGATGCTGCGCACGCCCTCGCGCTCGAGGACCTCGTGCATCTCGCGCAGGCCCTGTAGGTCGGCGACGCGGAACGAGATCTGGTTGATCAGCGAGCCGAACTGCGGGTTGAACGGGTTCGGCGGCAGATCATCCGGGCGACCTGACACGAGGACGAGCTGATGATGGTCGCCCGGGTCGCGTGACAGGAACACCAGGTCCATGCCCGCTGCCTCGCCGCGATCGGTCACGGTGAAGCCGAGCACGCGTGTGTAGAAGTCCGACATCTCGGCGATGTCGCTGACGGCAAAGCCGACGTGGCTGAACATGAGGTTCGGAACGTAATCGGCCGGAACGGTAGTCATGATTCCCCCCTGGAAAAGTACCGAGATGTGACGGCTGCAGTGACGTTAGACGAGGAAGCTGATGCCCTCGGTAAAGCCCATCAGCGCCCGCCCGTAGATCAGCGAACTGGTCTCGGGGACAATGACCGCGTGGCGGCTGGCGATCTCGCTGTCACGCCAGATCCGCTGCATCGGGCTCGACTCGGCGAACGACGATGCGCCGTGAGCCGAACACAGAACGCGAATGGCTTCGCGAGCCGACTCGATCGCCACGCCCGTGTCGTTGCGCACCCTGGCCCGCTCGACGTAGGTCATCGCTCGTCCGGCCAAGGCAGCCTCGTCGATGTCGTCTGCGGCGCGAAAGGCGAAGAGGTGTGCAGTGTCGACGAGCACGGCGGCCTTGGAGATGGCCAGCTGGAACGTCGGAGCGTCGCGTTGTAGATCGAACTCGGTGTAGGTGATGCCGCGCTTGTGACCCATCGAGATCACGTAGTCGAGCGCGGCCTGGGCCAAACCGAGCTGCGGACCGGCGAGCACCAGCGCCGCCACCGGGACGAACGCCGAGCGGTACAGCACCTCATCGACGAACGGCGTGTCGTACTGGTGGGTGAGCAGGCCCGGCACCGAATGGAGACGATGGTCGGGAACGAACACGTCGCTGGCGTGCAGCGTGTTGCTGCCTGTACCGCGCATCCCGGTGGTGAACCACGTGTCTTCGATGGTGACATCGGTGTTCGGGATCAGCCCGACGGCGGGGTACAGGAACTCGCCCGCGTTGTTCACAACCGGCATGCCCACGTACGACCAGTCGGCGTGATACGAACCGCTCGCCCAAGCCCAGGCTCCAGTCACGCGCATACCGCCGTCCACCTTGCGTGCCGTCGCGGTCGGGGTGAGCACGCCGGCGATGCGGGCGTCGGGATTGTCAGCCCACACGTCGTCCTGGGCCTGCTCGTTCATCAACCCGACGAAGAACGCGCAGACGTTCATCAGTGCCGTCACCCATGCGGTCGAGCCGCAACCCATCGCCACCTCGCGTGACACCTCGAGCTTGGCGCGGATGGTGGCCTCGGCCCCGCCGTAGCGCTTCGGGACGGGCACCTTGAATGCACCAGCCTCACGAAGCGAGGTGATGTTCTCCTCGACGACACGCCGGTCGGCCTCGGTCTGCTTGGAGTTCGCGTCCAGTATTGGCCGCAGTGCAGCAATGCGGTCGACCACGGATTCGGTAGCGGTGGGCATGGTGTGGGCCTTTCATGTCGGCAAGTCATCGTTCCCCGGACCGCTCGCGCAGCATCAGGAGAGTCTTGCACCGCACGCACGCGAAGATGGATTGCCTCGCGCGACCTGGGGATCTGCAACACGGCGCGTTCAGCCGATACCGTGACCAGCGACGTATGCCTCGGTGGCAGGCGCGGGTAGCTGCTCGCACTGGACTGCACGCGATGTAACCAAGATGACGGAGGAGCCACTTCCATGGACACTGCTGCGGCAGACAGCGACACCACGTTCGACCTGGTGGTGATCGGTGGTGGACCCGGAGGCTATGGCGCTGCGTTGTACGCCACCTCGGCCGGATTGCGGGTCGCGCTCGTGGAACGGGCCGAGCTGGGCGGCACCTGTTTGAATCGTGGCTGTATTCCGGCCAAGGCGTTCCTCGAGACCGCCGCCGTGCACCGCCACGTCGCCCATTCGAACGAGTTCGGCATCGAATCGAGCGCGCCGGTCGTCAACTTCGCCACCGCTCAGGCGCGCAAGCAGAAGATCGTGGACGGCATCGTCAAGAGCCTCGGCGGGTTCATGAAATCGAAGAAGATCACCATCTTGAACGGCGTTGGTTCGCTCGGCCCGGGCCGCAGCGTGCATGTGCAGCTCACCGATGGTGGGTTGACCACCATCACCGGCACCAACGTCATCCTCGCCGCAGGCTCGGTTCCGCGCACGATCCCCGGCTTCGAAGTGGTGCCCGGCGGACCCGTGATGACGAGCGACGAAGTGTTGATGCTCAACTTCCTCCCGGCACGGGTGGCCGTCATCGGAGGCGGCGCGATCGGCTGCGAGTTTGCCAGCACCTTCGCCGACCTCGGCTCGGCGGTGACCATTCTCGAGGGTCTGCCGAAGATCCTC
>JANNHO010000258.1:0-19145 GCA_031404435.1 Acidimicrobiaceae bacterium
GGGCTTTGGTGATGCGCTGGATGCTGACGGGGCGAGGTGTACCGACGGTCTGCGCGAATAGCGAGACACGCAGTTCTTCGAGCATCCAACCGAGCTCGATCACCTCGGGCGTCACCTGACCGCGGTCGAGGCGGCATAGCAGCATGGCGTAGCGGCGTTCCAGCGCATGCACGTCACCCATCCGCGCCTGGTCGCAGCGCGGCTGATGTGGCTGCGTTTGGCACCCAGGGCGCGGCGTAGACCGATCTATGGTCGGCGCACAATGATGTTCGACGGTGTCGCGTTGGTGATCGCGATCGTGCCGATGAACAACACCAACACGGCGAGGGCGTAGAACATGCTGGTGCCATCGCCCTGCATCTGATTGCGCAACGTCGTCGGATCGGGTGGCACCAACGCTTGCAACCCCATCGGGTTGTTGCGCGCGCAAACGCCGTCGGAGTTTGGCGACCGGCAAGGTTGGCGGCACCGGGCAGCGTGTCGATGATCACCTGACAGGTGGCACCTTGCGGGTGGCGTTGTTGTTCGGTGGTGCTAGCTCACGCGCGCGTCGACGTAGCGATCTCACCGACGGTTTCGTCAGGCGATCAGGCGGTCACGCGCCGGACGGCGGCTTCGATGTCGGATTGTTGGGGAATGAAGTCGGCCTCGAGGTTGGACGCATACGGCACCGGGGTGTTGGCCCCGCCGACGCGCTGTACCGGCGCGGCGAGCTCGCCGAACAGCTCCTCGTGGATGCGGCTCGACAATTCGGCACCGAACCCGCACCGGGTGACACCTTCGTGCACCACAACAGCCCGCTTGGTCTTGGTCACCGACGCGAACACCGCGGCTTCGTCGAGCGGCACGAGCGTGCGGAGATCGACCACCTCGCACTCGATGCCGTCGACAGCCAGCGTCTCTGCGCTGCGCAGGCACTCGTGCACCTGACGGCCGTAGGAAATGATGGTCACGTCGGTACCGGCACGCTTGATGTCGGCGACACCGAAGGGGATACGCACATCGCCCGGCGGCACCGGGCCGCCGTACTTCTTGACGTCCCAGTACATCATCATCTGCTCGATGAACAGCACCGGATCATCGTCGAAGATCGCAGTGAGCAGCAGACCCTTCGCGTCGGCTGGGGTCGAGGGCATGACCACCTTGAGGCCGGGCGTGTGCACGAACCAGGACTCCAACAGTTCGGAGTGCTGCGCGCCGAAACCGCGGCCGGCACCGGCCGAGGTGCGGATCACCATCGGGACCGGCGTCTGCCCGCCCGACATGTATCGGATCTTGGCCGCGTGGTTGGTGACCTGATCGAGGCACACCGCAAGGAAGTCCATCATCATGATCTCGGCGACCGGCCGGTACCCGGCGATCGCCGCACCCACTGCGGCGCCAATGATCGCCTGCTCGCTGATGGCCGTTTTGCGAACTCGATTCGTGCCGTACTTGGTGGACAATCCTTTCGTCACCTTGTACACGCCCCCCGACGGCTCGGCGATGTCTTCTCCAAGGAGGAACACCTTCGGGTCGAGCCCCATCGCGACGTCGAGCGCCTGGTTGATCGCCGAAGCCATCGGCAACACGGGATGTTCGGTTTCAGTGCTCATGACGTGGCCTGCGCATAGACGTCGGTGTACAACTCGGATTCGTCGGGGAATGGGCTGTTCATTGCGAACTCGACCGCATCGTCGATCGCCGCGACGACGACCTCTTCGATCTCGGCCAGTTGGGCCTCGCTGGCGTGGCCATTGCCGATCAGCCAGTTGCGATAGGCGACGACAGGGTCGGCCTCCATTGCCAATCGTCGTTCCTCTTTGTCCATGTACTCCATCGCGTCGCCCATCAGGTGACCGTAGAAGCGGTAGGTACGAGCCTCGACCAGCGTCGGCCCGTCGCCGGCCCGGGCGCGGGCAACAGCGTCGCCCATCGCCTTCCACGTCGCGACCGGATCGTTGCCGTCAACGGTCACACCCGGCATCCCGTAGGCCGCGCCGCGCTCGGAGATGTACTCGACGCCGGTGCTCATCGCCATCGGGGTGTGCTCGCCGTACAGGTTGTTCTGGCACACGAAGATCACCGGCAACTTCCACACCGCAGCCATGTTGAGGCCTTCATGGAACGCCCCGATGTTGGCGGCGCCGTCGCCGAAGTTGACGACGCACACCTGGTCGGTGCCGTCCATCTGTGCGGCCAACCCGAACCCGTTGGCGATGGGGATGCCGGCACCGACGATGCCGGTGGTGACCATCAGACCCGACGCCGGATGGGTGATGTGCATTGGCCCGCCCTTGCCTTTGCAGGTGCCGGTCGCCCGCCCGAGGAACTCGGCCCACAGGTCGCGCAGTGGAACGCCCTTGGCCAGATGGTCGTGAAGGCCGCGGTAGATGGTGACGACGTAGTCGTCGGGGCGCAGGTGCACGCCCCATCCGGCACTGATGCATTCCTGACCGCGAGGTGAGTAATAGATCAGCTGGATCTGCCCGCTGGTGAGCATGCTGCGGAACCGCTCGTCGCACAGTTTGATGCGGCTCTGGATCTCGAACATGGCGAGCAGCACGTCGCGGTCAGGGGCGTCCGGGCGATCGCCGCCTATGGATGTCTGGGTCATGGAGGTTTCATACCAGAGCGCGGCGAAATCCGTGCCATCGAACACGTATGCTCGGCCGATGGCTGCCCCCCGTTTAGCCGTTGCCCTACTCGTCGCTGCAACCTTGGTTGCGGCGTGCGGCGACTTCGATCAGGGCGTGACGGCGCGTCGCTCCGACTCGATCGAAATCGATCCGGCCGACACGGTGCCGAGCAACACCGATCCGAGCAACCCGTTGGAACCCACCGAGGACACCACACCCGCGCCCGCCGACGGGGGCATCATCAACTTCGGCGATGCAAAGCCAGAGAAATCGTACGACAACTACCTCAACGCGGCCTTCGCCGACATCAACGAGTTCTGGACCGAGCAGTACCCGCTGGTGTACGGCGAGCCATTCGAGCCTGTCTCCGGTATCTACGCCCACTACCCCGAGCGCGAGCCGTTGCCGGAGAGCTGCGACGGCGGCGTTCCATACGACGCAGTGGTCGGCAATGCGTTCTACACCACCTGCGGCGACATCATCGTCTACGACGACGCCGAACTGTTGCCGACACTGGTGGAGAACCTGGGCACCGCGGCGGTCGGCGTGGTGGCCGCCCACGAGTTCGGTCATGCGATCCAGGCCCGAGCCGGGGTGTTCGACCTCGATCTCCCCACCGTCGACGGCGAGCAGCAAGCCGACTGCTTCGCCGGTGCCTGGGCAGCCCATGTCGCCAGGGGCGAAAGTGACACGCTCACCTTCAGCGACGACGATGTCAAGGGTGGCATCATCGCGATGATCGAAGTCCGCGACCCACCTGGCATCGACGTGGTTGCCGATCCCAGCGGCCATGGCACCGGGTTCGACCGGGTGGGCGCGTTCCAGGAGGGATTCCTGAACGGCGTGAGCCGCTGCGCTGGCTTCATCGAGAATCCGTACCCGCGCATCGACCTCTCCTTCAGCACAGTGGAAGAGTTCGACACCGGCGGCAACTTGGCCTACGAGGAGATCCTCGCCGCGTTGCCGCTCGCGCTCGAGACCTTCTGGGGACCGACGCTGACCGGCAGCAGCATCACCTTCACCGCACCCACCATCGTGCCGTTCATCCCCGGCGGCGCGATCCCGGATTGCGAGGGGCTCAGCGCCGATGTGGTCACCAACGATGCGACGTACTGCGCATCGACCAACACGATCGTGTACGACGAGGTGTTCGTCCAGGATCTGTACAACCGCCTCGGCGATTTGTCGTTCGCCTACCCGATTGCGTCGGCCTACAGCGACGCAGTGCAGGTTGCGCTGTCCAGCTCCCTCGTGGGCGAGCCACGCGAGTTGTTGAACGACTGCCTTGTCGGCGCATGGATCGTCGACATCGTCCCCTCGGGTGAGGTCAACGCTGAAGGCATCCCCCTGGCCAACAACCCCAACCAGGAGATTTTGCTCAGCTCCGGCGATCTCGACGAAGCGGTGATCACCGCCATCGCATTGGGCGATGAGGCAAGCTCGACCAACGAGGTCGGTACCGCGTTCGAGAAGATCGACTCGTTCCGCACTGGTGTGCTCGGCGGCCTCTCAGCGTGCCAGCGGCGCATCCCCGCCTGAACCCATTCCGCGTCAGCCGTGACCGAACTCGACAGTACTGATTCCGGAACGCGCCCCATCGCGACGATCGACATCGGGACCAACAGCATTCACCTCCTCGTCGTTCGCGCCACGGTGGTTCCTGGTCAGCCCCCAACCCGGCCGACAACATTCGAGGTGATCGAACGGCGACGTGACATGACCCGGCTCGGGCACAGCGCGGATGGCGCCATGAACAAGCTTTCCGACGAGGCCATCGAGCGCGGTGTGACCTCGCTGCGGCGGATGAAACGGATCGCCGACAGCCACGGCGCCACGATCCGGGCCGTGGCGACAAGTGCCGTTCGTGAGGCCAACAATCGCGACGTCTTCGTCGAACGCGTCCGCGCCGTGACCGGGATCGAGGTCGAGGTGATCTCCGGTGAGCACGAAGCCCGCCTGATCTACCTCGGCGCCGGCACTGCGGTCGGCGAGATCGCTGAGCAACGCTGCGTGCTGATCGATGTCGGCGGCGGCTCCACCGAGGTCGTGCTCGGCGAGCGCGGCACCGTCGAGCTTGCCCGCAGCATGCGCCTCGGCGCCGTGAGGCTCACCGACCGCTACTTCCCGAATGGTGTCGTCACGCCGGAGTCGATCGCCATGTGCGCGCAGACGATCGACGACACCATCGGCGACCTCGGCACGATCGTGGCATCGTTTGCCCCGACGCTGACACTTGCTTCGTCGGGCACCGCCGAAACCCTGACCCACATCGCGCAGCGCGCCGCCGGGTTTGCGATCCAGCCCGGGTTCAGCGTCCGCGCTCTCGACACGATCCTTGCCGAGCTTGTCGCTCACCCCACGGCAGCCGAGCGGGCCACGATCGCCGGCCTTGACGCCGGGCGTGCCGACATTATCGTCGCAGGTGCCATGGTGTTGCAGCGCTTCGCCCACCGGAGTGCGATCGCGGGGTGGCGGTTCAGCCCCGGAGCACTGCGCGACGGCTTGGTTGTCGACACGCTGAACACCAGCAAGTCGGGCCTCGCGTCACCGACCCAGATGGAATGACTCGGGTAGCCACCGGTCACTGATCGAGCATCGCCCCGATCAGGCGGGCCAGCTCCAGGGGTTGATCGCCTTGTACGCTGTGACCGGCAGCTTCGACGACGTGCACCCGCACGGCAGGTTTGCGACGAAGCGCTTCAACAACGTCGTCGTCATCCACCACCGGCGACAACGCCCCGCGCACCAGCGCGACCGGACAGGTGAGTTGCCCGAAGTCGTCCCACAGCGGCGACATCGCCGCGGCGAGGCCATCACCCGCTACTGGATCGGGCGAGTCGTCGTCGGCTGTGCGGGCGTGGCTGCCCCGGTCGTAGCGCCATGCCCATGAACCGTCGTCGAGTTGGTGTGCGTTGTGCAGGATTCCTCGTCGCAGCGAGCTCTCGCTGCGCGTCGGGTTGTGTTGCATCGTGCGTTCCAGCAACGCGTCGAAGCTGGGGAAGCTTTGTGGGCCATCGACGAAATCGATCACCGCCTTCGACTTTGCCCGATTCACTCCAGGGGTGATGTCGACCAGCATCAGCGCCTGCACGAGCGAACGGTGGTGTGTGGCCACCTGCAACGAGGTCAGTCCGCCGAGCGACATCCCCACCAACATCAGCGACCTCGGCGCCAACGCGGTGATGACCGCGGCGACATCGTCGGCGAGCAGACGGGGGACGTACCGGCCATCGGGCCGCCAGTCGGAATGACCGTGGCCGGGAAGGTCGATCGCCACTGCCGAGCGCCCGAGGGCCATGATCGTCGTGTCCCACGTGTGCGCATTCTGCGCTCCGCCGTGCACGAACACCACCTCGGGATCGTCACCCCACACCAGCGCGCTGATCGAACGACCGTCGGGAACCCGCACCCCGGCGCGGCGGACGGTGGGTGGTTTCTCGAATGGCAGGCCGTGCTCGGAGGCGTTCTCGTGAAACAGTCCGAACTCGGCATAGGGCGGGCGATCCATGCCTGCCATGGTGTCAGGTCGACGGTGTCAGCTCGCGCACCCGTCAGGCGCTTGCGGGGGCGGGCAGGGTTGTGGCGGCCGCAGTGGTCGGCACAACCGTCGTGGGTGCAACCGTGGTCACCGGGACGGTCGTCGCCGGCACTTTCGTGGTGGTTGGGGCGGTGCCGGGCACCGTCACCGGGGCGGCCACGGTCGCCACTGGAACCGTCGGCGGCGGGACCGTCGTGGTGTTGTGCTCGTCGTGGTGGGGGCGTTCGGATCCGGGCGGTTGAAATCGGGCAGGCGCTCGGCCTTGGTGTAGTCCTCCGGCTCCTTGCCATCGAGGCCCCACACGAACACCCGGTCGCCATTGTCGACCAAGCTGGGGAAGAACTCGGCGATGCTGTTGTTCAACCGCACGCAGCCGTGCGAGGCCGGCTCGCGCGGCACGTTCTGGGCGCCGTGGATGGCGATGCCGTAGTTGAAGTACACCGGGTTGAGCATGCCGCCGAGCGGGCTCTGCCGTATTCCCTCGTAGCGGCGGGTGACCTTGAACGTGCCCCCCGGTGTCTTGGCGAACGCGCAGATGTACTTCGTCACCGGCGGGTCGAGCGGTTCGCCGTTTTCGTCGGTGTCGTACAGCACTTCTTCGCAGAACTCGTCCGGCTGGCCGTTTTCGTCGAGGATTCCCGACGAGATGTGCGCGATGAGCGTGGGGGTGTCGTCGGTGAACACGATCAGCACCTGCTGGGGGAGATAGATCTCGACGTGCGTGCTGCCGGCACCGAGGGGTCGGCGCGGTTGGAACACGATCGGGTCCTGCATCTCCGACCACAGCTCCGGTGTCACCTGCGACGCCGAATCGCTGTTGGAGAGGTCCTGCCAGGTGAGTTGCTTGACCAACTTCTTGTAGGCCCAGACGGCTTGTTGAGTACCCGACCCGAACTGCCCGTCGACGGGGCCGGGCGCGAACCCGAGATCGGTGAGCCGTTGTTGCACCTTCCGGACGTCGTCGCCGAAGGAACCGTTGAAGATCGGCCCGGCGATGCTGGTCTTCACGACGGTGGTGGCCGTCGGGTCGATGCTCACGGCGGCCGGGGCGGTCACGGGCACCGTGACCGCTGTGTCGAGCGGCGACGTTGCGTTGGCCGGAGCGTTGGCCGGGGCGCTCGCGTCGCCATTGCTGCCGCCGGACAGACCAGCAACGACGACGACGACCAATACGCTCGCGGCGGCAAACGCGGGCAGCCACCGGTTGGCGGGCGCGACACCACGGTCCTCGTCGACCGGATCCGGTCGCAGAACGGGACGAGTTGGCGAGCCTGCGGGGCGCCGCCTCGGTTGTAGGCCGGGAGGCCGAGGAGTGGTCAAGCGAAGACTCCGGGGAACGGGACCCGACGATCCTACCAACCCCGTCGGTGGCCCAGCCCTCGCGGGCCCGAAGGCCCTGGCCGGCCGTTGCTCAGCTCTCCTGCACGCCCTGCGTGATGCGGGTGACAGGGGTGATGCTGCGCAACTCGCGGCGCAGTTGCACCATCTCGACCACGATCCGCCTGATCACCGACAGCGAAGACAGCGTACTTTCACCCCTGGTACGGGCGAAGTAGTCCACACCGAACTGGATCACGTTGAAGCCCAGCTTGCGCGCCCGGATGATCAGCTCGGCGTCGATGAACGAGCCCTCGCTGTGCAGTTCGATGTGGTCGAACACGCTGCGCCGACACAGCTTGAACGCGAAGTTGATGTCGCGCAGCCGCACCCCGAACAGGCGGCGGATGAGGACGTTGTAAAAAAACGTGTAGATCGCCCGCGAGGGCCCTTCACCAACCCGGTCGAAGCGATACGCGCTCACGATGTCTGCCTCGTAGTAGCGCAGCAGGCGCAGCGCCTTGTGTAGCTCGGCCATGTCGAACGGCAGATCGGCATCGGTGTACAACACGAGATCACCGGTTGCCGAAGCGAAACCCGACTTGATCGAGCCGCCCAACTTGCGGTTGACCGGGTGGTGGACCACCTTCACCCGCGGATCGGCTGCAGCCATCTCGTCGGCAATCGTCGCGGTGCGGTCGGTTGAGGCGTCGTCAATGACGATCAGTTCGTAGTCGGCGATGCTCCCCGCCGTCACCAGCTCCTCCGCCACCTCACGCGCCGCATGGAGAGCGCGCCCGATGTAGGCCTCCTCGTTCCACATCGGGAAGAAGATGCTCAACGTCTCATTCGATGCAGAAATCACCGCCGGGAGGGTAGCTGACGTGGCCGGCGCAGCGTCCGGCACGTTGCCTCGGTCCGCCACTGGCCGGACGCGACGACGCCAGGTCGATCCACCGCTACGCTGCCTCCGCAATGACCTCGTTGCCGCCGCCCCCGGCCTTCGGCGAGGCCGACCCCGCTGCCATCGACCGGGCCATTGGGATGACCGTCAACGTCGCCGAGGGGGCTCAATTCGAACCTGCTGCCGGCGAGTCTGCGGCACGATCTGGCCTGGCCGTGCTGCGTAGCGGGCAACTCACGCCTGCGTGGCGGATCACCTTTGTCGTCGGCTGGGTTGCGGTGGTACTCGGGCTCGCTGCGGTCGTCAAGACCTCGCGCACGATGGGCCTGTCCACATGGTGGTTGGGAGCGTCCGGTGACCCACGCGTGGTGTTCGTGCAGGGGTTGCCGTTCATCCCGTCGGTGCTGGTGATCATCGCCGCGTGTCGCAACAGTAGGTTCGTACCGGTGTTCGGCGTCATCGCGTCGGCGCTCGTTGCGCTGATCGCCGCCGGCGACATCGGCCGGTTCGATCGGCTGGCGATCGTGCAGTTCGTGGTGGCCGGCGGAGGCCTGTTGGTGAGCGTGGCTGCTTGCGCCGGCATGGTCCGCAGCGATGGCCGCGTGTGCTCCGTGCCGATCAATTGATCGGCTGATCACTAATCTGGGCGGATGCGCACGATCAAGCATCCGCTATCGGGAGCGTTCTACGACCTCACGGTGGACGGAACGATCGAGGTCACCAAGGACGCCAGGCGCGGGCTGTTCACCGAGCACGGGGTGTGGTTGGAGGGCGAGATCCGCCACGCCGACCCGCACCTGTGCCTGTGGATCGCCGGAAAGCAACTCCCCAACCGGTTCCAACAAGCCGCCGAGGCACTGCGCGAGTGAGTACCGGGTACCGCCCGAAACCAACGACCCGAGCCAACAGCTCGAGCCAACGACCCGAAAGGCCAGCCGATGACGATCACCCAACATCCCGGCACTCCCCAGTCCGGTAGCCCGGCCGAAGACTCGGTCGGCGCACGATCGCCTGGCACCAGCTACCAGCAGCTTCTCGAGACCGACAGTCGGCCCGAGAACATCCCGGTGGTGCTGCGGTGGCAGAGCTGGTCATCGCTCGGCCAGGTCGACATTCCCCGCGAGCGGTACACCTCGCGCGAGTTCCACGAACTCGAAACCGAACGGGTGTGGAAGCGGGCGTGGCAGATGGCGTGCCGCGAGGAAGACGTACCCGAAGTCGGCGACACCTGCGTGTACGACATCTGCGACGTCTCGCTGCTGGTGGTTCGATCCGCCCCCGACCAGATCAAGGCATACTACAACGCCTGCCTGCACCGCGGGCGCCAACTGCGCGATCAGGGCGGCAACGCATACGAGTTGCGCTGCCCGTTCCACGGCTACTGCTGGAACCTCGACGGCTCGCTGAAGCAGATCCCGTGCGAATGGGACTTCCCCCACGTCGACCCGACCGAATGGGCGCTGCCCGAGGTACGCGTCGGCATGTGGGGCGGTTTCGTGTTCGTCAACATGGACCCTGACTGCGAGCCGCTCGAGTCGTTCCTCGGCGAACTGCCATCACACTTCGAGAAGTGGCCGCTCGAGCAGCGCTACAAGGCTGCGCACGTGGCGCGCATCTTCCCCACCAACTGGAAGGTGGTGCAGGAGGCGTTCATGGAGGCATTCCATGTGGTGGCCACCCACCCGCAACTGCTGGCCGGAATCGGCGATGCGAACACCCAGTACGACTGGAGCGGCAACTTCAGCCGGGCGATCACCCCGAACGGAACTCCAAGCCCGCACCTCGCGTACGAACCGACCGAGCAGGAGATGTTCGACGCGGTCAGCGACCGACGTCTCGACGAGGACCCCTTCGTCGTGCTCACCGGCGACATGACTGCGCGCAAGGTCACCGGCGATGGTGGTCGGATGCGCCTGGCCGCGGTGCTCGGCGACACAGCCGACCAGCTCAGCGATGCCGAGCTCACCGAGAGCATCTACTACACGCTGTTTCCCAACTTCCATCCGTGGGGTTCGTACAACCGCATCGTGTACCGGTTCCGGCCCTACGAGAACCGCCACGACATGTCGGTGATGGAATGCATGTTCCTCGAGCCGTACGACATCACCAAGCCCAAGCCCCCGGCGGCGCAGATCCACTGGCTCGGCGTTGATTCCGATTGGACTGATGCCGAGGAACTCGGCATGCTCGGCAAGGTGTTCAACCAGGACACGTTCAACCTACCGAAGGTGCAAAAGGGTCTGCACTCGCTACGTAAGGGAATCACCCTGGCCAACTACCAGGAAACCAAGATCCGCCACTTCCACTGGCTGCTCGGCCAGTGGGTCGACCGCCCCTGATTCCGGACCAGATTTTCGGGACCAGATTCGGTGAACCGAACGCCGAAACCGTAGCGTCGTAGGGCTATGTCGAAGGTGCTCACCTCCCTCCCCATCGGCGAACGAGTCGGAATCGCGTTCAGCGGCGGGCTCGACACATCCGCCGCCGTCGCCTGGATGCGTGAACGTGGGGCGGTGCCCTACTGCTACACCGCCGACCTCGGCCAGTACGACGAACCCGACCTACCCGACGTACTTGCCCGGGCCACCGACTACGGTGCGGAACTGGCCCGCGTGATCGATTGCCGCGACGAACTGGTGTCGCAGGGCCTGATGGCCCTGCAATGTGGGGCGTTCCACATCTCCACGGCCGGCAAGACGTACTTCAACACCACCCCGCTCGGACGCGCCGTCACCGGTACCTTGCTGGTCCAGGCGATGAAAGACGACGGCGTCGACATTTGGGGCGATGGCAGCACCTACAAGGGCAACGACATCGAGCGCTTCTACCGCTACGGGTTGCTCGTCAACCCGAACCTGCGGATCTACAAGCCGTGGCTCGACAACGACTTCGTGACCGAGCTTGGTGGGCGGGCCGAGATGAGCGAGTTCTTGATCGCCCGCAAGCTCCCCTACCGCGATAGCAAAGACCGCGCCTACAGCACCGACGCCAACATCTGGGGTGCCACGCACGAGGCCAAGTCGCTCGAAGAGCTCGGAACCTCGATGGACATCGTCGACCCGATCATGGGCGTCGCCCATTACCACGACGACGTGGCGATCGCGGCCGAAACGGTGAGCGTGCGCTTCCATGAGGGCTGGCCGGTTGCCATCAACGGTGACGAGTTCGCCAGCAACGTCGATCTCGTGATGACAGCCAACGCGATCGGCGGGCGTCACGGCCTCGGGATGAGCGATCAGATCGAGAACCGGATCATCGAGGCCAAGAGCCGTGGCATCTACGAGGGCCCCGGCCTGGCGTTGCTGCACATCGCCTACGAACGCCTCGTCACCGGTATCCACAACGAAAACACCATCGAGAACTACCGCACCATGGGCCGGCGGCTGGGGCGCCTCCTGTACGAGGGCCGTTGGTTCGATCCGCAGAGCCTGATGTTGCGTGAACCCCTGATGCGCTGGGTCGGCTCGGCAGTCACGGGCGAGGTCACCGTTCGCTTGCGTCGCGGCGACGACTACAGCATCGTCGACACCACCGGCCCGCACCTCACTTACGCGCCCGAACGGCTGAGCATGGAGCGAGTCGACAACGCCGCGTTCGGGCCGCTCGACCGGATCGGGCAGCTCACGATGCGCAACCTCGACATCGACGACAGCCGCACCAAGCTCGACGTGTACCGCCGCGCCGGGACGCTCGGCGGGTCGGGGATGCTGGGTAGCTCCGGCCTCGCCTCGTTGACGCCAGCTCCCGCCCCTGCCGCCGATACCGCGAATACGGCCGACACGGCCGACTGACCCCCGCTCGGGAGCACCGCGATGCGGGCGCAGGTGCTCGTGGGGCCGGTACTTGTGGGGCGGTTTCGTCAAGAACGCAGCAAGAAACGACGGGATTCCCCCTGGCGAGCGCCTCGGCCTTGCGGCATCGGACGCGAGCACCTAGCGTCTGGTGCCATGCCTCAGGCGGTCGGCGCGTCATTTGTCGATGACTCGGGCGCGCCCCACGATCGGTACGAGCCAGTCATCCGCATGCTTCGTCGTAGCGAGCCGGTGTTGCTCACCACCGTCGCCACCCACGTCGTCGCCGACACCGTTGTCCATGACGGCCCTTCATGGCTCGTCGCGATCGCCATCATCGGGCAGGTGATCGGCGCGGCCGGGGTCGTGTGGCCGCGGTCCACTCGCGAAGCCTTGGTCCGGGCGTGGTTGGCCGTCGCGCTGGTGATCGCTGCGTCGATTTCCCTCGATGGACGGTTGTTGGCGTTCGTCCCCTGGTACGCCGTGTTGATGATCGGCTACTCGCTGGTGTTCGGGCTGCGTGTCGGCGCCCCGTTGCTCGTCGCCCTCATCCCGGCGATGATCGTCGCCACCTTCGAGGTCTCCGAGGGCTGGAACGTGCCGATGGAGGTGATGCCGGCGATCGTCGGTGCCATCGTTGCCGGGATGATTGCCGACGGGCTTGCCGGTTCAACGGCGGCATGGCGCCGGGCCAGCGCGCACCACCGCCAACTGCAGTCAGTGATCGACACCGCCCCGATCGGGATCATGACCACCGGCCCAAACGGGACAGCGACGCTCGTCAACCGTCTGATCGTCGACTTCCTCGGCGGCGACACCCCGCCTCGGCACCTTGACGGCTTCCTTCGTTACGTCCACAGCGACGACCGCGCCGTCGTCGACGAGATCGTCAGATCGATCTCCGTCGGTCACCCGATCCAGCGTCTCTGCCGCGTCGTTCATCCCCAACGTGGTGTCCGCTTTGCTCGGGTCACCACTGCGACCATGACCGACGCCAACGGCGCGGTGTCGGGGGCCACGATCACCGTTCAAGACGTCCATGACGAGTTCGACTCCCGCCGCAAGCTCGA
This sequence comes from Acidimicrobiaceae bacterium, assembly GCA_031404435.1. GTDB lineage: Bacteria > Actinomycetota > Acidimicrobiia > Acidimicrobiales > Ilumatobacteraceae > VFMC01. The sequence continues at coordinate 13,239 of JANNHO010000258.1, forward strand.
GCAGTTCCGCGAGATCGCCGACTCGACATCGGACATCATCGGCGTGGCCTCGACGCGTCCCGGTGCTGACTACCTCAACCCAGCCGGCCAGGAGTTCTTCGGTGTCGAAACGATCTCGCTCGATCAAGTCGGCACGCACATTCCGATCGCGTTCCATTCGTTGCTGTTCGGCGACGTGATCGATTTGATCAACGCCGGCACAAGCTGGAGTGGGGAACTCGAGATCCTCGACCGCGAGGGCGTGAGCCGACCGACGTCGGCGGTGATCATGGGGCTGCGCGACGACAGCGACGTGCTCGATTCGTTCGCCGTGATCTTCCGCGACATCGAACAACGCAAGCAGTTGGAATCACAGCTGGCGTTCGAGGCGGGACATGATCAGCTCACCGGTCTACCCAACCGCCAGCAGCTCTTCCACGCCCTCGCTGCGACGTTGCGCGAAGGGGAGCCCGTTGCCGTCCTGTTCGGAGATCTCGATGGTTTCAAGGTGGTCAATGACAGCCTCGGTCACGCCGTCGGCGACCGCCTGTTGTGCTCGGTCGCCGATCGACTGTTCGAAGGGGCCCGCACGGGCGACCTTGTCGGCCGACTCGGTGGCGACGAGTTCGTCGTGGTGTGCCGTGAAGCGTTGGGGTCCGACGAAGCGATCGCGATCGGTGAGCGATTCATCGACGTGGTCCGCCAGCCGATGGTGATCGACGGGCGCGAACACGTGGTGTCGATGAGTGTCGGCATCGCGATCAGCAGCGGCGACGGGACCGACACCGCATCCGAGCTCGTCCAGCAGGCCGACCTGGCGATGTACAGCGCCAAGCGCCACGTCGGTCGCCGCCACGTAGCGGTCTTCGACCAGGAGATGCGCGTCCAGGCCGATCACCGGATGGAGATGGAGGCCGAACTCCGTGTTGCGCTGCTCGGCGAACAGATCGAGCTGCGCTACCAGCCGATCGTCAACATCTCGACGGGCGAGGTTTTGGGGTTCGAAGCATTGGTTCGATGGCTGCACCCGATCCGCGGCCTGCTGCGCCCGGTCGACTTCATGGATGTTCTCAACAACGCCGGGTTCGCTTCGACCCTCGGTGAATTCGTGATTCGCGAGGCTGCGGCGACAGCGGCGATGATGCGGTTGGTCGCCCCCGAGCTGACCATGGCGGTCAACCTCTCGTCGAGCCAGCTGGTCGACCCGCGGCTGGTCGATCTCGTCGCCGACGCGCTCACGCAAGCGCAGCTCCCCGCATCGGCATTGAGCCTCGAGATCACCGAGGAGGTGGTGATGGAAGAGCTGTCACGGGCTCGCCCGCGCCTCGAAACGCTGCGACAGCTCGGGGTGCGCTTCGCGATCGACGATTTCGGGACCGGCTACTCGAACCTGTCGATGCTGAAACAGTTCCCGGCCGACTACGTCAAGATCGACCGCAGCCTGGTGCACGGTGAACAGAAGCTGATGCGGCTGATCTTGTCGCTCACCCGCGAGTTGGGCTTCGCCCCGATCGCCGAAGGGGTCGAGACGGTGGAGCAGATGCGCGAGCTACGCGACCTCGGCTGCCATCACGCTCAGGGCTACTACTTCTCCCAGCCGCTCGACACCGCCTCCGCGATGGCATACCTGACGGACGCTCCCGTGTTCGAGCTCGAAAGCTGAACGAACCGATCTCAGCTGGTGAGCCGGACGATCAGCTCCGCCAGCAGACGTGCCCGCGGCACCATCGTGTCGACGTCGACCCACTCGTGATCGGCGTGTGCCCCACCGCCCACGGCACCGAGCCCGTCGAGTGTGGGGATGCCGATCGCGGCGGTGAAGTTGCCATCGCTACCTCCGCCAACCCCGACGCCATCCACCTCGCCGAGGCCGACGCAGCGCGCTGCGTCGCGTGCGATGGGGAACAGTCCCGCTGACGCCGAAGCATGCATCGGCGGACGGTCGATGCCCCCGAGTACGGTCACCGTCGCTCCGGGCACCGTCGACTGCAACCCCGCCATCAGCGCCTCGATACGTGCCTTTTCCTCCGGCTCGACCACGCGCACATCCACCTTGACACGCGCCTCGGCAGGCACGACGTTCTCCGCCGTCCCCCCCGACACCATCGTCGGAGTCACCGTCGTCGCGTGGACCGGGTCGCCGAACGCGGCGACCTGGGTGATGAGAGCAGCAGCGGCCACCACACTGTTGATGCCTTTCTCGGGTTCAAGACCGGCATGGGCCGCTCGCCCCGAGATCACCAGTTCGAACGTACCGACACCCTTGCGGGCAGTCTTCAGCGCACCGCCGTCAGCGCTCGGCTCGAGCACCAACACCCGACCGCAGGCGCGAGCACGCTCTTCGAGCAGAATCCGCGACGACTTCGACCCGACCTCTTCATCGGCGGTGAACAGCAACTCGACATCAGTGCGGTCAGGCAGCGACGCCACGGCGTGGATCGCTTGCACGATTCCGGCCTTCATGTCGAACACACCAGGACCGGTCGCTCGGCCTTCGGCCACACCGAACGGCCGTGTGGCGACCGTGCCGAGAGCGAAAACCGTGTCGTGATGCCCGAGCACGAGCACCGACGACCGATCGCTGCCACGCCAGTGAACGTGAGGGCCGGCCTCGCTGTCAACCAGCTCCGGGGCCGACCCGAGCCGCCGCTCGATGATCCGGGCGAGGACCTGGGCACAGTTCGTGATCGCGGCGAGGTCGTGCGATGGCGATTCCGCCGATACCAACGTGGCCAGATCGGCGAGGAGCTCGTCGGCGTCGATCGTGCCGATGGGAGCGGCGGGGGTCCGGACATCGGGCATGCCCATGTCTAACGCGGAACCCACGCTCGGAACGCATAGATGACCGTGAGCACTGCGCCGATGGCGACCACCACCACTCGGAACCGTTCCGGCTCCAGACGGCCGACCATGCGTCCCCCGAGGAGCCCACCGAGCACCGCGCCCACCGACATTGCACCGGCGAGACCCCACCACACCTTCCCTGACAGTACGAACAGCATCGCTGCAGTGAGGTTGATCACCAACGACAGCACCTGCTTCAAGGCGTTCGAGCGGTCGAGCGTCTGGTGAATGCCGATGCTCAGCACGGCCAGCAACATCACCCCGATGCCGGCACCGAAGAACCCCCCGTACACCGCCACGAGTCCGACCGAGAACGGCAGCCACCGAGGATCGCGCATCGGTCCGCCATCGTCGGTGGGGGCATGACCGAAGGCGGCCTTCAGGCGCGGCGATGCAGCCAACAGCAACGTGGCCAGGCCGAGCAGTACCGGGACCAGGTTGGTGAGCACCCGGTCGCTTGTGACGACCAGCAATCCTGCGCCGGCCAGCCCGCCGATGGCGGACATGACGATCAGCCCGCGCAGCCGCGCGCGCTGTCCGACGAGCGCGCCGCGTTGTGCGTACGCGCCGCTGAAGTAGCCAGGGCACAACGCAACGGTGTTAGTGACGTTTGCCGCGACGGGCGGCACACCCAACGCCAGCAACGTCGGGAACGTCACCAACGTGCCGCCACCAACGAGCGAGTTCATGACGCCACCCGCAAATGCAGCCGCGCAGGCGGCGAAGTAGTCGCTCGGATCCATGACCTCGTCAAGCGAAGGGGTCAGCCGACAGCGCTGGCCAGATACCGCTTGCCCTGCACCGTTACCTCGAGTTCGCTGAACCAGGGACCGGGTTTGGTGCCGCCGCGGTGCCCCCAGATGAGCGCCTGTTCCTTGGCCCCCTCGAGACATGCCGCGACATCGTCGAGGCTCAATCCCAGCGCGGTGGACAGGCTGGCGTTGTCGGCCAACTCGTCGGCGTCCTCGGCAGTTCGGATGGCTTGCAGAATCGCGATCAACCGCTGCTCAGTCGACCCGCCGGACGACGCGCCAGGGGACCGGTCAGTCGACATGGAGACGACCGATCAGCTCCGCCTTGGCCGCCTCGAACTCGTCGAAGTCGAGCTTTTCGTTCTCGAAGGAGTCGTGCAGCGCGGCGAGTGCGGCGAGAACTGCCGCTTGCGTGGTGGGCGCTCCCTCGGGCAGCGGCGGCGCCTCGCCATCGGCTGCGTCGGCATCAGTGCTCTCACCGGCCAATCCGCGCTGAATCTTGCGATTGCGTTTCATCGCCTGACGTTCTTGTCGGGCCTTTTCGAGCTGGCGCTTGGCGCTCCTCGAACTGCTCACGAAGCGCGCCGACCAGCGTCCGGCGAGGGTGTTTGGTTACCTGTGGCCACGACGACTCTTCTCATCACCCAGAACACACCCGGCTCGGCGCGTCCAGGCGACCGACCCTAGCGCCGTTTGGCGCAAAGTTCGCTCGCTACCACCGAGGCACCCGAACCTGCCAGACTCACCTGACTGCCCAGCTCGCCGGGCAGCGTTCGCGCTTGCCGTTGGTGAGCCACGAGAATATGGAGCATGACCGTGGCCCGACCTGCCGGTGGCGCTGGCAACCTGCAACGGCGGTACCGCCGGGCCTACGCCATTCTCGCGCTCGTCTTTCTCGCCGCCGTGATCGCCGTGACCGTTGCACTGGTCGCCAGGACCCGAGCGGTTCGCCAAGCCGACGAGCTGTGGGACCCGGGCCAGATCGCAGCGCGCGAGTTGCTGACGGCCGTGATCGACCAGGAGACCGGCCAGCGCGGCTTCATCATCACCGGCGACGAAGCGTTCCTCGCTCCGTACCTGTCGGGACGGGCCGATGCCGACGGCGCGTTCGATGCGCTCCACGAGATCTTCGGTGGCGACGCGGAAGTGGTCGCCCGGATCGAGGTGGTCCGCTCGAGCCTGGCGGATTGGCAACAGCAAGCGGCCGAACCACGAATCAGCGAAGCCCGGGTGGACCTCGACGCAGCCCAGGATTCCGTGGCCGAGGGTGATGGGAAACGATTGCTCGAAGTGGTGCGCGCCGACCATGCCGATCTCGTCGCAACGATCGACCGCGGGTCCGAACGAGCCGAGGCAGCAAGCGACCGGTCGTTCCTGGCATTGTTGGCCACAACCCTGGTGGCCGGATTCTTTGTGCTCGGCGCGGCTTCGTGGGTGCTCAGTCGAACCCGAGCGTGGGCCGCAGAGCGCGACGAACTGCTCGACATCGAGCGGCAGTTGCGCCGGGACAATGCTGCGGCGGCCGAACGGCTCGAACAGGCGGCCACGTTGTTCCGCGCCGTGATCGGTGCAGCACCCGTGGGAGTGGCGGTGTTCGACCCGGAGATGAGGTTCGTGCACCTCAACGAAACCCTCGCCATGCGCAACGGTCGCAGCATTGCCGACCACATCGGGTGCACCCTTGCCGATATCTTGCCTCCCCCGTCGGCCGACCGCTTCGTCGCCATGTTGCAGCGCGCCGCGGCGGGCGAGGTAATCACCCAGATGCCGATCACGAGCGATCGGGGGAACACCTCCGAGAACCGCCATTCATTGCTGTCGTTCTTCCCCGTCCGTGCGCCCGATGGGTCACTGCTCGCGATCGGGGCAACCGTGGTCGATGTGACCGAGCCAACTCGTGTGGCTGCCGAGTTGGGCGAGGTCACTGCACTGTTGGACACCCTCATCGAGGAATCGCCGATCGGCCTCGCGTACTTCGATCTCGACGGCCGCTATCGGCGGATCAACCGCTCGCTGGCCGATCTGAACGGTGTTCCCGCCGACGCCACCATCGGTCGGACGATCTTCGAGGTGGTGCCCGATCTCGCGCCCACCCTTGATCGCATGTTCGCCGATGTGGTCGCCACACGGACGGCTGTGCGAGACGTCGAGGTCACCGGCACCACGCGAGCAATGCCCGGGGTACAACGGCACTGGTTGGAGGGCTTCTATCCCGTGAAGGACCCCGCTGGCGAGTTGCTCGGCGTGGGGGTTGCTGCACTCGAGATCACCGACCTGCGGCGATCCGAGCAACGACTCCGCCACATCGCGTCGCGGTTGCAGGCGAGCCTGT
>JANNHO010000259.1:0-8759 GCA_031404435.1 Acidimicrobiaceae bacterium
GCGGGGAGTGACGTGGGGTCTGGTCGGGGTGAGCATCGTGGTGGCCCTGACGTTCATCGGGAGCGACCGGTTGGTGTGGTTCGACGCCGCGCTGGTGGGCTATCTGTTCGGTGTCGTGTTCGCAGTGTTCGGAGTGTCCTACCGGTACGCGGTGTGGTTGCGGCGACCGTCGACGGCGATGCTGAATCGGCGCGGCTGGGATGCGTTCCGGCAGCGAAAGGCCCGCAACGTTGCTGCCCTGCCGTCGCTGGTGGCTACGCAGCTGCTGACGCAGGGGTTCATTCGCCGTCGATCGCGAACTCGTTGGATGGCCCACCAACTCGTTTTCTGGGGCTGCATCCTGGCCGGGTTGGTGACGATTCCGTTGACGCTCGGTTTGTTGCACTTCGAAAGCGTCGGCCAAGACGCCGACCGCTATCAGGTCTTCATCTCCCGGGTTGGCACGTTGCGCTTCGACGCACCGAGCATTCTCGGCTGGACGATCTTCCACGCGTTGGACATCGCCGCGGTGCTGGTGTTGGCCGGGGTGTTCATCTTCCTGCGTCGGCGCCTGAGCGATCCGGGGGCGATGGCGGTGGAACGGTCGGGCGACTTCCTCGCGTTGGGCGGCTTGTTCGCGGTATCGGTGACGGGCCTGTTCTTGACGGTGTCAAGCGTGTGGCTCGAGGGCCGCTTCTATGCGGCGCTGAACACGGTCCATGCACTGACCGTGATCTTGGGGTTGATGTATTTACCGTTCGGCAAGTTGTTCCACATCTTCCAACGGCCCGGAAGTTTGGGCGTCGCCTACTACAAGCGGGCCAATGCCGAAGGCGAGCCGGCGGTATGTCGGCGGTGCCATGATCCGTTCGGCAGCGCACAGCAGATGGCCGACATCAAGGAGGTTCTGCCGCAGGTGGGCTTCGACTACTCGATCGACGGTGGCGGCAATTATCAGGACACCTGTCCACGATGCCGCCGCGCTCAGTTCACCCTCGCCCAATCGGCGCGAGTCGGGGGTTTCGGCTGATGGCCCGCCCACCGCTCAGCGACGACGAGCTCATCGCCCGCTATGGGCCACATCTGAACGAGGCCCCACCGGGCGGTTGGGATGCCGGGCTCGAGGTCGATTCCGTGGTCAACACCCATTGCTGCTTCTGCGGCCAGCAGTGTGGGATCAAGCTCAAGGTCCACGACAACACCGTGGTGGGATTCGAACCGTGGTACGAGTTCCCGTTCAACGAGGGCAAGTTGTGTCCAAAAGGGGTCAAGCGCTATCTGCAGGGCAGCCATCCCGACCGGCTGTTGCATCCGTTGGAACGCGACGAAACTGCCCCGACGGGCTTCCGTGAGGTGAGCTGGGATCACGCCCTTGATCGTGTCGTCGCCGCGATCCGCACGATTCAGGCCAAGCATGGTGACGACGCATTCGCGATGTTGTCCGGCGTGTCGTTGACGAACGAGAAGAGCTACCTGATCGGCAAGTTCGCCCGCCTTGCGTTGCACACCGCGAACCTCGACTACAACGGTCGGTACTGCATGGTCTCTGCGGGAACGGGCAGCAAAAAGGCCTTCGGTGTCGATCGCTCCCCGAATCCGTGGAGCGATATTCCGCTCGCCGACGTCGTGTGGATCGCCGGATCAAACGTGGCCGAGACGTTCCCGATCACGACGAGCTACATCTGGAAAGCCCGCGATCGTGGAGCCCGGCTGATCGTGCAGGACCCGCGTGTCGTGCCGCTGGCTCGCACCGCGGACATCTTCTTGCCGGTGCGTCCCGGCACCGATTCGGCATTGTTCGGGGCCGTACTCAATCTGCTGGTCCGCCGTGACTGGCTCGACCATGACTTCATCGACGCCCACACGCTCGATTTCGATCAGGCCGTCGACGCGGTCAGGGACATGACACCGGCGTGGGCCGCGGGCATCACCGGCGTCCCGGCCGCCCGGATCGAGGAAGCGGCCGAGATCTGGGGTACTGCGGCGACCGGCATGCTGCTCCACGCGCGCGGGATCGAGCAACACACCAAGGGTGTCGACAACGTGCTTGCGGCAATCAACCTCGGCCTCGCGACCGGCAAGTTCGGCAAGCCAGGTTGTGGTGTTTCGACCATCACTGGGCAGGGCAACGGACAGGGCGGCCGCGAGCACGGCCACAAATGCGACCAGCTCCCCGGCAACCGTGACATCTCGAATCCCGAGCACCGCGCGCATGTCGCCAAGGTGTGGAACTGCGACGAATCCGAGATCCCCGGCAAAGGCATCCCGGCGCAGGAGATCATCGAGGCCATCCACGCCGGCGAGATCAAAGGGCTGCTCTCGATCTGCTTCAACCCAGCTGTGTCTGCGCCCGATGTCACCTTCACCCGCGAAGCGCTCGACAAACTCGAGTTCTACGCGGTCATCGACTTCTTCCTCTCGGAATCAGCTCAGCATGCCGATGTGGTTCTGCCCGGCTCGCTGCACGAGGAAGACGAAGGTACCTCGACCAGTGGGGAAGGGCGCATCATCAAGATCAACGCGGCCGTCACCCCGCCCGGCGAAGCTCGTCGGGATTGGGAGATCCTGCAAGACATCGCCGAACGGTTGGGCAAGGGCGAGTACTTCCAGTACACCGGCACCGAACAGATCTTCGACGAGCTCCGCCTGGCGAGCGCCGGCGGAACAGCGGACTACAAGGGCGCGACCTGGCAGCGGATCGAGGACGAGATGGGCTTGTTCTGGCCGATCCCCGAAGTCGGCCACCCCGGCACGCCACGCCTGTTCGAGGGCGGCCAGTTCTTCCACCCGGATGGCAAAGCCCGCTTTCATCCGGTGGCCTACCGGGACTCTGCCGAACTGGTCGACAGCGAGTACCCCGTGCTGCTCACGACCGGGCGGGTCGTGTCGCAGTACCTCTCCGGTACCCAGACCCGCCGAATCGCTGCGCTCGTCGAGCAGTACCCGGAGCCACTGTGCGAGATGCATCCTCAACTCGCCGAGCCACTCGGTATCGCCGACGGAGATTTGGTCACCGTGACATCCCGGCGCGGCGCGATCACCCTTGCTGCCAACGTGGTCAACACCATTCGCCCGGACACCGTGTTCATCCCGTACCACTGGCCCGGCAGCAAAGCGGCGAACGTTCTCACCAACCGTGCGGTCGACCCGATTTCGAAGATGCCCGAGTTCAAAGTCGCAGCCGTCCGCATCGAACGTGCCAGCGGGGCCAGTGACACCACCGACACGCACGACCGCACCGTGCACGGAGCGCGCCCATGACCTTCGGGATCGGTGAGCACCCAGTTTTCGTGATCGACCAGAGCCGTTGCATCGGATGTGAGGCCTGCGTGCAGGCCTGTGCCGAATGCGGCACCCATCGTGGCCAATCGTTGATCCACCTCGAACGAATCGACCGCGCCACGACCACGCAGACCGCTCCGATGGTGTGCATGCACTGCGAAGATCCGACCTGCGCCCAGGTTTGCCCGGCCGATGCCATCAAACAGACCGAGGACGGCATCGTCCAATCCGCGCTCAAACCGCGCTGCATCGGATGTTCCAACTGTGTCCTTGCCTGCCCGTTCGGTGTCCCCAAATACATCGCCGACTTCGATCAGATGATGAAGTGCGACATGTGTACCGACCGGACATCCGACGGTCTGAAACCGATGTGCGCATCCGTGTGTCCCAGCGAAGCATTGTGGTACGGAACGATCGAGGAGTACAACGACACCCGCCGCGGCTCGCTGTTCCGTGACTTCATGTTCGGTCGGCAACAAGTCCGCACGAAGGTCTACACCGTCGTCGATGACACCGCCGTGGGCCCGCTCGACGTGCTCTCCGGAGGGCAGCGGTCATGGCTTGACGACCCGTTCGGGCTCGACGACAACCAGGCGCCGACATGACCCGCGATCACTCCGCACCAGTTGCGGTGTCGGTCACGCCGCGATGGCAACGTGACTTCCCGTACCAGCAGGCATCGGAGGAAGAGGTCACCCGCCGCGAGTTCGCCAGGTACCTGGTCCTCGGTGCCGGTGCCATGGCAACCGCTAACGTCGGCCTCGCCGTGTGGACGCAACTGCGCAGCATCAATGCCGGCGAACCGCGCCCGATCGTGGCGGTCGCCGACGTTGCCGTCGGCGACCCGTATCTGTTCCGCTACCCAGGAGATTCCGATCCCGCGATCCTGGTTCGGCTCGGTAGCAACGATGTTGTTGCGTTCAGTCAAAAGTGCACGCACCTCGGCTGTGTCGTCTACTTCGAGCCCAGCGAAGAGCGCTGGCACTGCCCATGCCACGAAGGCAACTTCGAAGCCCGCACCGGCGCCGTGATCTCCGGACCGCCTACCAGACCACTCGGACGGATCGACGTCGAGGTCCGCGACGACGGTCAGATCTGGGCTCTCGGGCGGTCCACGTGAGCAACTCGGCCCGGAGCAGACAGTCATCGTCAGCGGTCGTGCTGTACGTCGTCATCCTCGTCGCGTTCCAAGTCTTCCTGATCACCGTTGCCGTCGAGGCCTACATGACCGACGCCGAACCCCTCGCGTGGGCGACCGCCATCATCTCGGTCGTCGTGTTCGCCGCAGCTGCGACGTTTCTCCGCTTCCTCCGCCCATGAACCCGATCGAGACGCTCTTCCCCGGCTACTTCGCCCTCGTCATGGCGACCGGGATCATCGCCATCGCTGCCAAGCAACACGACATCGGCTGGCTCGCCGCGGTGCTCTACATCGCGGCCGGCGTTGCGTTGGCAGTCCTGGTCGTTGTCCTGCTCGTTCGAATCGTCGTGTTCACCGGCGCCTTCGTGGCCGACCTCACCAGTCACACCAAAGGCTTCGGCTTCCTCACCTTGGTGGCCGCGATCAACGTGCTTGGCAGCGCCTCCGGCGTCATCCACGGCTGGTGGACTGCCGCCCTCGTCCTGTGGTGGTGCAGCCTTCCGATCTATGCCGTTCTCGTCTACAGCACGCTGATCTCCGACGTACTGCGCCACGTCAAGCCGGGCCTCGGCGCGGGGATCAACGGCTCATGGTTCCTGCTCACGGTCTCCACCGAATCGATTGCCGTCCTCGGCGCGCTGCTGCTTGGACGCGACCCGAACGACCTGCTTGCGTTCGTCTGCGTGGCCGCGTTCACGCTCGGGCTCACGCTGTACCTGATCGTGATGACATTGGTGTTTCTCCGGTGGACCTTTCACGCCCTCGAGCCCGCCGAAGCCGATCCGCCCGCATGGATCGCCGCCGGGGCCGTCGCCATCACCGTCCTCGCTGGATCCAATCTCCTTGCCGCCGGGTCGACATCGCCGCGGATCGATCGACTTGCACCGTTCATCGAGGGTTTCGTCACACTCGCGTGGGCCACGGCGACCTTCTGGTTTCCGCTCATGGTCGCGATCGGCGTCTGGCGGCATCTGGTTTGCCACGTCAGCCTCCGCTACCACCCGTCCTACTGGTCGCTCGTGTTCCCGCTCGGCATGTACAGCGCGGCCACGTACCAGATGCGCGCTTCCCTGCAACTCGACTATTTCGCCTGGCTGCCCACATTCACCCTCGGGATCGCGCTCAGCGCGTGGACCGCAACCGCGGCCGGCCTTGCCTGGCACGGCACTGGCGCGGCACGTCGGCGCCGTGCGCTCATCTCAACCTGACGAAGTCCTCTGAGAGGAACACCATGAGCACCACACTCCGAGTCGAGATCCGGATGATCCCGTTCGAACCATCGGTCACACCGCTCGGCTGCAGCCACACGTGAGGGATGAGCCGATCCTTCCGGTCGGCCTCGTCGAGGCCCGGCACACCCCGTTGTTCACCGCTGAATCGCTGCCCGCCGAACTCACTGCGTCTCACCGGACAACCGTCTGGGCCGAACTTCACGTCCAAGACGGCAGCGTCCGATACATCGATCTCGAAGGCGAAGCACCGCGTGACACCCGCGTCGACATCGGCCAAAGCGCAGTGATCGTCCCAGGCGTCGAACACCGCGTCGAGCCATCCACGGACGCAGTGTTCTTCGTTCAGTTCTATCGGGAGCCCGGCGCCAGCATCATCCCCGGGATGACGCCCAAGCCGGCAGGCCACCGCGGCGGAGCATGGGAGCACCGAGGGCGCGATCTCGACACCATCGGCGAGATCCTGGAGATGGTGACACGCCAGTACGTCGACATCGTGCAAGACGACATGCTCGAGCCGTACTTCAACTTCAACCCCGGGTTCATCGACTGGCAGGCGCACATCGGTGCAGTTGCCGACTATTGGAACCATGTCGTGCTCCTCGCCCCGGGCTACGAGATCGAAATCATCGAGCATCACCGCCCGCTGCATCACCGCGTGCCGTTCACGCCCGAGCTCTTCGATCGATGGCTCCAGGTCTTCCACGACACCATCGACGGTGGCTGGACCGGGCCCTGCGCTCACACCGCCAAGCGTCGGGCTACCGGCATGGCCTGGGCGATGGCACAGCGATTCCTTGGCCATGGCGTGTGGCACCCCAAACCCGAGTGGCGATAGAGCTGCCTTCGCGGCGTGTGATCAACAGCACACCGATGGGGCGGCCGGAGTGTCCTGGGCCACCACGTCGAGGTGTTCGGTCGGCGCTGGCGACGTTCCCGGATTCGAGCTACACGACATCGTCGGCGCGTCGGCGAGGACGGTGTAGAACTCCCAATCGTTGTCGGGACCCTTCACCCAGGTTTTGTCCTGCACGGCGAAGCAACACGAGGTGTTCTCCTGGATCTCTTGCTCCATGCCGATGGCCTCGGTCCGGGCGATCACTGCGGCGACGGCGGCCGGTGTTTCGAGCTCGACCCCGACGTGGTTCAGCGAACCGGGCTCACCCATGCCGACGAACAGGATCAGCTTGAGTGGCGGATCGGCGATGGCGAAGTTCGCATACCCGTCGTGGACCTTGGCCGGGGGAGTCTGGAACAGCGTGGTGTAGAACGCGATCGACGCCTCGAGGTCGGCGACGTTGAGAGCGAGTTGGACACGGGACATGGTTTCTCCTGATGGACTGACTACGCCAGGTGTGACGAAGCCGATTGTGGATCAACACATTGATGAGTATCGATGTAATCATCGTAGTGAGTAGATCGAGGAAAGTCAATGAAGTCTTCGATGTTGATCGATACAGTTCCGTCATGGCTCCCCGCACGACGCCCTCGCTCGACCCGATCGCCTGCTGCCCGCCCGTTCGCGCCGACGTCTTCGACGAAGCCCAGACGGTTCTGCTGGCCAACTCCTTCGGTGCGCTCGCCGACCCGGTCCGGTTGCGTCTCCTCAACTACATCGCCGCCTCGGGCGCAGATGAGGTGTGCGCATGCGACCTGGTCGAACCATCGGGTCGTTCGCAACCGACTGTGAGCCACCACATGAGGATCCTCGTCGACGCGGGCCTCGTCGAGCGCGACAAGCGCGGACTGTGGGTGTGGTACCGGCTGGTCCCGGCGCGCCTCGACGCGTTGCGCTCGGTCCTCGGATAGCTACCGACACCTCATCGGCCGGCCATGCGAAGTCCGACCGTCGTCGTCGAAGCCCACGTTTCCGGCGACCACGGGATGACGGCGCTACTGTGGCATCGCGACACGGGAGGGGTGGCATGGCCAAGAAGCTCTGCATCATCGGTGGTGGTCCGGCTGGTGTCGGGCTGGCGTGGACGCTCGCCCAGGATCCCGTCGTGGCCGCGGCGTGGGACGTCACCATCATCCACAACGAAGACGTTGTTGGCGGACATTGCGCGACGTACGACGTCACCAACCCGGCCACGGGAGCGACCGTGCCGGTGGACATCGGCGTCCAGTTCGTCTCGCCGCTGATCAACCCGAACGTCTCGCTGATGTGCGCCGAGAGCCCGTTCACCGAGCTGGCGCCGGTTGTGCAGGCTGCGCGACTGACGGTCTCGTGCGGCTTCCCGCAACGCAACGGTCAACCGATGAACTGGGGTAACTTCCCCGCTTACCAGACGGGGCCGACATTCGCGCTCTACAACGAGGCCGGCATGATCGGCGACTGCGAAAACTTTCAGCAGTTCATGGGCTCGTTGTTCCCGGGCAACCTGAAAGCGGCCGGTCAATCGGTCGAGGATTGGCTGAGCTCGCCACAGCCGAACCCGCTCACGAACACCGCCGATTTCGTTGCGTACTTCATCGATCCGTACATGACGATCATCAATGGCTACGGCGCTCCGAAGCTCGATTCGGTGATGCTCGGCGATGTGATGCCGCTGTTCGCCAAGATGCCGTTCTTCGATGGTCCGATGGGCAGCCTGACGACTCCGGGCGTCGGTTGGCCTCGAAGGGGTCATCACGAGCTGGAACCCGGCCGCAGAGAGAATGTTCGGCTACTCCGGCTCGGAGATCATTGGCAAGACCATTGCCCTCCTGATCCCCGAGGATCGGCTAGGAGCAGCCCTCGCCGTCATGGCTGAGGTCGGCGCCGGCCATCATGTCGATCGCCAGGAAACCACCAACGTGCGAAGAGACGGAGCGGTGTTCCCGATCTCGCTTAGCATCTCCCCGATCCTGGACGACGGAACGGTTATCGGCGCCTCCGTGATCTGCCGCGACATCACCGAGCAGAAGAAGGCGTTCGAGGCCGCCCAGCGCTTGTCGGCGATCGTTGAGAGCTCGAACGATGCCATCATCGGCAGCACGCTCGACGGGGTCATGACGAGCTGGAACCCGGCCGCCGAGCAGATGTATGGCTACTCGGCAGCGGAGGTGATCGGCAGATCCGGCAGGCTGCTGAGCCCCGGGGATCGTATCGGTGAGATCAAAGCCACGCTGGCCAAGGTTCGGGCCGGC
>JANNHO010000260.1:0-2719 GCA_031404435.1 Acidimicrobiaceae bacterium
GCCATGTGTCTCGGTGAGCCCGTACCCGGTGGCCGGTGCGCCGTGTTTGAGCGCGCTGGCGATCTTGCCGACGAGATCGGGTTGCAGCGCGGCCCCGCCCCCGCCCATGCCGAGCAGCGACGACGTGTCGCGGGTGGCCCAGTCGGGGTGCGCCAGTAGCTCGCGACTCATTGTCGGGACGCCCGAGAAGTTGGTCACCCGTTCGCGCTCGATCAGCTCGAGCGCTCGGCCCGGATCCCACTTGTAGGTAAGCACCACGCGTCCGCCGGTGAGCGTTGCCGGATGGAGGATGCAGTTACATGCCGTCACGTGGAACAACGGCGTCGGGGCCATGAATACGCCCTGGACCGGTGCTTGGACCGGCGGTTGGACCGGCGGTTGGGCCGGTGCTTGGACCGGTGCTGACGCCGGTAGGTCGCCGGCGGCGATGGCCTTTGCGTCGGCGAGGGCGGTGGCGGTGGCCATGCAGGCGAGGTTCAAGATGTTGTGCACCGAGCCGCGATGGGTCAGTTGCGCGCCTTTGGGGAACCCGGTGGTGCCCGAGGTGTAGAAGATGCAGGCATCGTCGTCGGGGTCGATGCTGGCGTCGGGCAGGGTCGCCGGCGCGTCGGCCCCCTGTACGACGTCGGCCCAGTGCGATGCGTCGGCGGGCAGGGCGCGGGTGGTGCGCACGGCAATGATCGGCATCGGGCCGGCTGCGCGGACCGTGTCGAGGATCGGCTCGACGCGCGCGAGTCGCTCGTCATCGGCGATCAGCACCTTGGGGCGCGAGTCGGTGAGGCCGTACTCCATCTCGACCGGAGTCCACCAAGCGTTCATGCCGACCACTGCCGCTCCCACCACGATTGTGGCCCAGTAGCCGACCACCCATTCCGGGTAGTTGCGCATCGCCAAGGCAACTCGGTCGCCCGAGCCCACACCGTGGATGTGGCGAAGCACATGCGCAAGCGAGCGCACCTGTGCGGCGATCTCGGCGTAGGTGTAGCGCTCGTCTTCGTAGACGAGGTAGTCGCGGTCGGCGAAGGCTGCGGCCATCTCCCACAGCACTCGCATGTTCGGCGGGGCTGCTGCAAACACCTTGATCGGTACGTCGCGGACGACGATCTCGGTGACGGCGAATGGCGCCCCGGGGGCGGTGAGTTCGGCGCGGGCGTCGTGGTAGTGGCTGATCACCCCGCCATCATGGCCGCCCGTGCCCCGGGCTCACTTGTTGGGCTGGGGTAGCGTACGCAGGTATGGCTTGACGGTGGTCCAACCTTGGGGGAACAGTTCCTTGGCTTCGTCGTCGGTGACGGTTCCACCGATGATCACATCGTCGCCGTCGGTCCAGTTGGCGGGCGTGGCCACCTTGTACTTCGCGGTGAGCTGCAAGCTGTCGATCACCCGCAGGATCTCGTCGAAGTTGCGACCGGTCGATGCCGGGTAGGTGATGGTCAGTTTGACCTTCTTGTCCGGCCCGATCACGAACACCGAGCGCACCGTCAGGGTGTCGTTGGCATTCGGGTGGATCATGTCGTAGAGGTCGGAGACCTTGCGATCGGGGTCACCGATCATCGGGAAGTTCACCGGCGTTCCCTGCGTTTCGGCGATGTCGGCTTCCCAGCGCTCGTGGCTGTCGACCGGGTCGACCGACAGTCCGATCACCTTCACGTTGCGCTTGTCGAACTCGGGCTTGATCTTGGCGACGTAGCCGAGCTCGGTGGTGCAGACAGGGGTGAAGTCCTTCGGGTGGCTGAACAGCACGCCCCACGAATCGCCCAACCATTCGTGGAACTTGACCTCACCTTGGGTGGTGGCAGCGGTGAAATCCGGTGCAATATCGCCTAGTCGAACAGCCATGGTGGGCTCCTTCATCTGAGGGTGTGTGCCGCTCACGCTACCCCGCTCAAACAATCCCGACCACACAAGTCGGGTATCCCCCGACGCCACCGACCTGGCCCGCCCCCCGGCCCCCCGGCCGACGCCTGGGGTTTCTGCGAACTTTGTCGGTGTGAACAGGTTGAGCCGGCTGTCGGCAACAAAGTTCGTCCTGTGCTGACCGATGTCCGTGGGCATCTGCGAACTTTGTCGGTGTGAACAGGTTGAGCCGGTTGAGACCGACAGAGTTGGCGCTGGGCCTCGGCGAGGCGGAGGGCTGGTGTCGTACAGTCGGCGCCGTGACCACCGAGCCTGACACGCTGAATTCGCTGATGTCGGCGCTCGATCCCTCGTCTGACGCACCGTTCCTGCTCGACTCCGCTGGGCAGGTGCTTGCCACGTATGGCGATGCTGCCCGTCGTTCGGCACAGTTCGCGCACGCCATTCGAAGCGCCGGCGTCGTGCCCGGTGACCGGTTGGCGTTGCAGGCTGACAAGTCGGTCGACGCACTGTTGGTTTACCTCGCCTGCGTGCGTTCGGGCACCGTACTGTTGCCGATGAACCCGGCCTACACAACGGCGGAGGTGGCCCGCCTGGTTTCCGATGCGGAGCCGGCGCTGGTGGTCGACAACGAGGGCTTGGCGGCACTTGCCATCTCCGCCGACACGTGCCGGACCGGGTTCGACGACCATCCGGCGGCCCCGGGTGACCTGGCCGCGATCTTGTACACGAGCGGGACCACTGGGCTGCCGAAGGGGGCGATGCTGTCGCAGCGCAACCTCGCTTCGAACGCTCGGACACTGCATCGGCTGTGGGGGTTCGGGCCGGGGGACGTGTTGCTGCATGCGCTGCCGATCTTTCA
>JANNHO010000261.1:0-3808 GCA_031404435.1 Acidimicrobiaceae bacterium
CGACGAGCGCCTTGAAGTGCCCCGCATCCTGCCGCCGGCACCCGATTTCGTCGATGTCCGCCACGCCCGGATCCTGATCGCCGACGACGTCGCCGACACCGGCCACACCCTGCGCAGCGTGCAGCAGTTCTGCGAGGGCAAGGTGGCCGAGGTGCGCACCGCCGTGCTGTACGAAAAGAGCCATTCCGTGGTCCGGTGCGACTACGTGTGGAAGCAGACCGACCAGTGGATCAACTTCCCGTGGAGCGACAAGGACCCGGTCGCCAAGCGCGACTGGAGCGTCAGGGACGCCTGACCAGCCGCGCGTCGCCCGTCCGGGGTAGCGGGCGCCAGCGTTTACCAGGTGGGCTCCGGTGCCGGTTTGGCCAGCTTGGCGAGAAGCCGTTTGCGTGGGACCACACCGAGTAGGCGGCCCTCGCGCCACACCGTGACGATCGGCGCAGCGGGATTCAGCCGTGACAGCACCAGCGACAGATCTTCGTCGGGGTCGGCGCTGGCCACATCGGCGAAGGGCACCATCAGCGACTGCAACGAGATGCCATCGCGCTCGTCTTCCGGAACGGCAAGCAGCTGCTCTTCGCTGACGATCCCGGTGAGGGTGCCGTCGGCCCCGACGATGGCCACCACGCCCGCACCACCAAGGCGCGACCGCTGCCACAGCATGGTGGTGGCATCGGTTTCGTTGGTTGCCTGGGCGACCCCGAACCAGGTGAGGTCGCCGACCCGGACGCCGGCGACGCGTTCGGCGACAATCGAGGCCATCGCCTCGGCCTTGGCGCTGAGGGCGATGAACACCCCGGTCAACACGAGCGTGATCCCGGAGGCACCATTCAGCATCAACACCACGCCGATGCCGGCGAGCGAGTAGCCCACGGCCTGCCCGGCATTGGCTGCCTCACGGGTCGCCAGATGGCGATCACCGTGGCGACCCCATCGCCACGCCCGCAGCACTCGGCCACCGTCGAGCGGTGCGCCGGGCAGCATGTTGAACACGGCCAACAACAAGTTGACCGCACCCAACCAGCCGACCAGGCCGAGTAGCGGTGCGGTGACCCCGGCAGCCGTGGCGGTCAACCAGGCGCCGATGGCGACGACACCAATGGTCAAACTGGTCAGCGGCCCAGCGGCGGCGATCCACCCTTCGGCGCGAGCGGTCGGTGCGTCGCGGTCGAGTCGGGCCACGCCGCCGAGCGCCCAGAGTTGGATCGACTTGGTCGAGATGCCGAACCGCCTGGCGACCAAGGCGTGGCCGATCTCGTGGGCGAGGATCGAGCCGAGAAACACGATGACGCCGATGACGGCGCCGATACCGCCGTACTGCGTGGCGAAACTGGATCCGAAGAACACGGCGATGAGCAGCACGCTCCAGTGCAGTTGCACCGGAGTTCCCTTCACCCTGAAGAGCGTGAGGTTGCTACGAAGCATGAGTGGTGAGTTTCCTTTCGACACCGGTTGAACCTGGTGCCGCTGGTCTCACCCGCTCCTGCGAGCCACGACCGCCGAAGCTGCTCGGTGAAGCAACTCGTGTTGACGACCGTCGTGTGATGGGGTTACTCCCCGTTGGCATGCCTCATGGTACCCACTGGCTCGGGCCGACAACCGCTGTTTCGGAGTTGTTCACATCCGCAGTGCTGAGGGGCCGTGCCCGCGCAGAATCAGGCCGTCCGTGACCATTCTGCGGTCCCATGGCGCGTGATGGACACGGACGAGTGCGCGTGGCGCAGTGTGAGTGGGGTCAGGACCGGTGGTTGAGCACGGTGAGCGCGGCGTTGCGGCCGCTTGCGCCCCATACGCCGGCACCGGGGAACGTCGCCGCGCCGGTGAGGTACAGCCCCTCGACGGCAGTGACGTACCGGGTCAGCTCGGGATTTGGGTTGCGGAATGCGGCCAGCGGTCCGCCCGCGAAGCTGGTTGCGTGCCCGGCAGGGAGGTGGAACTCGCGCTCGTAGCGGTCGGGGGTCATCGCCCTCCAGTCGTCGACGCTGTCCAGCCAGCCGGGTTCGGCGAGTGTGGCCAGCTGTTCGAGCCACCGCCTCGGCTCGGAGCTGTTGGCCCATCCGCCGCGCAGCGCGTACGGCGTGTACAGCGTTTCCAGGCTGATGACGTGACCGGTCTGCTTGCCCTGCTCGGTGCCGGGTGGTGCCATCGACGCATCGAGCACCGTCGGCACGTTAAAGAGCATTCCCGGTTGCTCGAGGACGCCGCCTTCGGCCATCAGCTCGTAGCCGCGGTGGATATCGGTCAGCGGGGGAGCGATGACCGTCGTCGCGTTGAGCGGGTCGTCGCCGGCACCCAGATGGTCGAGGCCGTCGAGTGCGCGCAGATGCGGGATGCGTGACGCGATCGCGTCGATCTTCGATTCGTAACCCTGGTGGTGGGGCATCGCCTGCCAGCGGGCCAGCATTGGCTGCGCCTGCGATGGCGCATCGCGTAACCACTTCAAGAACGTGTCGTGCGGATTGCATGCCGACACCACGACCGGGGCGAACGCCTGCGTGCCGTCGGCGAGCGTGACGCCGCGAACCCGCTCGCCTACGCAGTCGATCGACGCCACCGGCGAGGACAACCGCAGCGAGCCGCCCAACGCGGCGAAGGCCGCAGCGATCGCAGCGGGCACCATCCCGCTGCCACCGACTGGGCGACCGACTGTGCCGGCATGGCGCAGTGCATAGGTGAGGGCACCGAGTCCGCTTCCGGGGAACTCCGGCGAGATGCCCCACACCATTGGCCCGGTCACCATCGCCGGCCCGCGGAGTGCTTCCGCGGTGAAGTAGCTACGGATCACATCGGCGGCGCTGCGACGGCTCCAACGCAGCAGGGTCGCCGCGCCGCGACCACGCTTGGCGAGCACCTTGCGGGTGATTCCGGCGAGCGACGGAGGGTCGTTGGCGGCGGCGAACACCAAGTGCACGGCGGGGATCGCGGCCTTCAGATAGCGGCGGTAGCCGACAACTTCGCCCGGATAGGTGCGCGCCAGCGCGTCGAGGGTCTGGTCGACGTCGTGGAACAGCGGCCACGCCGGCGATCCGTCCCAGGTCATGTTGATCTGTGCCGGCTCCACGTCGAGGTACCGCAATCCGTGCTCAGCGAGGCGTAGCTCCTCCATCACCGGTGTGGTGCGGAAGGTGATGTGATCGCAGCTGCAGATGTTCACCGTGGCACCACCGAATCGCTCACTTGAAGCGGTGCCACCGACACTCGATCGCGCTTCGACCAGCAACGTCTTCATCCCGGCGCGGGCCAGGTAGGCGGCGCACACCAGCCCGTTGTGGCCGGCACCGATCACGATTGCATCGAAGTCATCAGCCGGCATCCGGTCATTCTGGCCTCTCACCTGGTCGACAGGCGCAGCAGGCGACGGGGCTCGCGCGTCCGGCGGGTAACGTTGCGTCGTGACCCAACGTGTGCACCGATTCGTCGATCTGCAAGGGCCAGACGTCAGTCGCTTGATCACGGAGCGGAGCATCTTCGTGCAGCCGCTCGGGGCGATCGAGCAGCACGGTCCGCACCTGCCCCTGTCGACCGATTCAGTGATCGCCACAGCTGTCGCCGAAGCGGTCATCGATGCCGTCGCGGGCACGGCGCTCGCTGCTGGTGACGATCCGGTGGACGTGTGGCTGCTACCGACGCTGGAGTACACCAAGTCGAACGAGCACGCCTGGTCGCCAGGCACGATCTGGTTGTCGGCCACGACGATGCTGGCGGTGCTCGACGACATCGGGCGCTGCGTCGCGACCACCCCCGCCAAGCGCCTGGTGTTCCTGAACGGCCACGGTGGCAACAGCGCGCTGGTCAACGTGGCCAACCG
>JANNHO010000262.1:0-3490 GCA_031404435.1 Acidimicrobiaceae bacterium
AGTTGGAAACCGCGATCGGCGCGCTGCGACCGATCGCACGTGAAATGTCGAGCATCATCCTTGCCCAAGAGGTCGAACGAGCCCTCGCCGACCTCGTCCGCTCCGGCCCACGTAACCTCACGGGGCATCGTCGCCGCTGACACGGGCTGGACGATCCGCCGCCGTCACGGTTGTCGTTGCCACATCAGGCCGTAGTATCCAAACCCTGGTCAGCTTCGAGTTGACCCGGTGGCCACGTATTGGTGGTCGCCGCTCTCGCAGGGTCTCATCCTGTCGCTGTTGAAGCGTTCGCTTCCCGTTTCGGGCTGCTTGGTCTGCCCGTTCCCAGTTTCGGATGTGAAGGAGACCCCATGTCACCAGTCTCGTACCCGTGCCGCGTCGCCGCGGCCATCAATGTTGTCGACTCACGCGATCGGAAGGTGGCGTGATGGCCATGTGCGCCTGGTGTCTTGCGGAGATGACGACAGCCGTGTCGTGCACGGTGGACGCGTTGCATCGAGATGGTCGCCGCGTTGAGATGATCTCCCACGGCCAAGAACCTGGGTGGCAGAGCAGCACCCTCGCGACGTGTGGCGATTGCGGGGTTGCCCACGGCGGATGGCATCACCCGGGTTGCGACCTTCAACGCTGCCCGGTATGCAGCGGTCAGCTGTTGTCGTGCGGCTGTCGATTCGATGAAGACGACTTCAATGACGACGACAGCGCGGACCGCCCGGGTGGGTTCGACGGGCGGTTCGTGCCGCTCGGAGTCGATGGTAATGGTGCGCCCACCGAGTTGGTGTCGCTCGGCGGACCGAAGGTGATCATGCACTACGGCGATGTTCCGCGCGCTGACATCACCACGATCAACGGCATTCGCTGTACCACGGCGCTGCGCGCGGTCATCGATATCGCGACCGAGCTGGGCTCTGGTGAGCTCGCGCTGGTGCTCCACGATTGCCTTGATCGACAGCTGTTCACGGTCGACGACGTGCACCGCCGGTTGAGCCAACCCGACATGGCCACCCACAGCGGTGCCCAGCATGTGCGGCGCGCACTTCAGAGCGTGGCCTGACGTGATCGGCGGATACATCGCAACGCTCATGAGACGCAGGTACGTCAATCCACACACATCCTGGGTCGCATCTGGCGCGGGTATGGTGCGTCATGAACCGTCACGGTGCGGGCGCGGCCCGGCGACGTTCGAAATTGCTGGCGTTGATCGGACGGCGGATGCCTTGGCGGGCCGTCCTGACGCTCGGCGTCGGATGTGTGATCGCTGGAGTTTGGCTGTTGGCGGCGCCGTTCAGTTCGCTGTCGGTCTTGGCGGGCCTGGTCGCTGCCGCGATGGTCTTGAGCGGATTGGCCGAGATCTCGTCGGCCGAGGCATCGCCTCGTCCGATGCTGCTGCGTTTCATCGGCGTCGTGTGGATCATGGTTGGCGTCGTGGCCGTCGTGTGGCCGGGGATCACGATCCTCGGTCTAGCCGTCGCGGTGGGTATCGCCCTGCTGGCCGGCGGTGCAGTTCGGATGGTGACGGCGGTGGCCGGGGACGGCGACGAGCGGTTCATCCTCGCACTCAGTGGTCTTACCAATGTGATCGTCGGCGTGCTCGCCTTGACATGGCCGGCGGTGACGGTGCTCGTCATCGCCGTCCTCGTCGGTGTGCGCACAGTCTTGTTCGGGATCAGCCAGATCGCGTTGGCAGTGAAACTGCGCCAGGGGCCGCTTGATCCAACCAAGTCGAAGTCCGAGCCGAGGCGGTGGCCTCGCTGGGTCCGTCTGGTTGGAGTGTCGCTGACGTTGGTGTTGGCTCTGGCTGGGCTGGCGATCAGTGTCGCGGTGAATCGGGCTGCGCCCGACGATCCCGGACCATTCTACACAGCCCCGTCGCCGCTGCCCGAGGGGCCGACTGGCACCATCATCCGCACGGAGATCATCAACGGCTTCCGCGACGGAGCGACGACGTATCGCGTGCTGTACACATCGACCGGTTACGACGGTTCGCCGACGGCCGTCAGCGGCATCATTGTCGTGCCCGATGGCGTCGTACCGCCGAAGGGCCGCAACGTGGTCGCTTTCACGCACGGCACCGTCGGAGTGGCCACCAACTGCAGTCCCTCGCTGCGCGGTTGCAAGGCGTTGTCCGTTTACGAGGGCCTCGACGACTTCCTCGGCGCTGGCTACGTGGTGGCAGCGACCGATTATCAAGGTCTCGGCACCAAGGGCCCCCATCCGTACCTGATTGGGAAAGCCGAAGCGATGAATGCGCTCGACATCGTGCGTGCCGCCCACAACCTCGTCGACGCGCACGCCGGCACCGACTTCGCTGTGTGGGGTCACTCCCAAGGGGGACACGCATCTCTGTGGACCGGCCAACTTGCTGCGAGCTATGCCCCGGATCTCCACCTGGTGGGCGTTGCCGCAGGGGCACCGGTATCGAACTTTGTCGAGTTGTTCAGGGTCAACGCCGACACGACCGTCGGCAAGATCCTGATCTCGATGACGATCCAATCATGGTCCAGCGTCTACAACAAGGCCGTCGACGAGATCGTCACACCGGCCGCTCGTCCAGTCGTGACGAAGATCGCTCAGCGCTGCCTCTATGACGCGTCGCAGATCCTCGCGTCGGCGCCCAGTTCGCTCGTGCTTGGACTGACGTTCCTCAAGGCGCCACCGTGGGAAGTCGAGCCGTGGAAAACGATCGTCGCCGACAACACACCGGGCGGATCCCCGACCGGAGTTCCGATACTGATCACCCAAGGGTCCGACGATCCAATTGTTGATCCCGCCGTCACCGCGCAGTTCGTGAGCGACCTTTGCGCCAATGGTGAAACAGTCAAGTACCAGATTATCCTGGGTGAAGCGCATCTCGAGGCCGGACAGGTTGCCGCGCCCGACGTGGCGACGTGGATCGCCGAGCGTTTCGATGGGAAACCAGCGCCGAACACCTGCAGCACGTCCTGAAACCATCCGCCACACACCGCAAGGCAGGGCCTCGGTAGTCGAGAACCCATTCGAGTCAGCGAGGGCGTGCCCGCCTCGGTTGCGGGGCCCGTCTACCGAGTTCACTCTGGATGGCCGATCGGACGAGCGCCTGGACGGTCGACTCCTCGTCGAGAGCGACCTGCTGGAGCTCTCGCTTCATCGACTTCGGTATGCGGATGGCGAGGAAGACGAGCTCGTCGGCGATGGCTTGCTTCTTGGCGGCTGGCACCACTGCGTCCTCCCTGTTTCTTGGACGGCGCAACAGTAGACCACGCGTCCTTCTGAAGAAGTACCTTGCTCAATTTCTGCCATTGACGTGAGCGTGACCCTTCTGTCGCGGGTGACGCCGCAGCACTTCTGGCACGGTGGCGAACACTGCCAAACATCGACGTGGAAGGCTTTCGCGCCGATCTCGATCGGGTGTTGGACCCAACGCTGTGAGCCGGAAATCCGGCGAGGCGCGGGTGAATCTCGGCGTTCGAGGATTACTCGACACGAACACCGTCATCTTGTTGCATCGTTT
>JANNHO010000263.1:0-10856 GCA_031404435.1 Acidimicrobiaceae bacterium
TGGTCGCCGCCGAACGTCTCCCGCTCGGCCGGCGCGCGTACGGGCGTGCCCGGCGGGTGGCCGGCCGGATGCTGCCGCGCTGACGTGGCGATCCTCCCGACCCCCACGCCGCCGCCCAAGACAGCATTGGTGAGTGTGGTCATCCCGAGCATCGGCACCGCCGGCGAGGTGCACGGTGCACCGCGCGTGTTCGTTGTCGAAGCGGTCCGGTCAGTGATCGCCACCGCTGGTATGTCGATCGAGGTGGTCGTCGTGGCCGGGCGCGAGATGCCACAGCCGGTCTTCGCCGAGCTCGAATCGCTCGGTCATCCCGGTCAGGTCCGGTGCGTGGCCTACGACGCCGAGTTCAACTTCTCGGCCACCGTCAACCTCGGCGCGGCCCACGCCAACGGCAGCCACCTGCTCCTGCTCAACGACGACACCGAGGTGATCAGCCCGGACTGGCTCACTCGGATGCTGGCGGCGGCCTCGACGAGCGGCCGGATCGGGGCCGTGGGCGCGCGCCTGCTGTTCGAGGACGGCACACTGCAACACGCCGGG
This sequence comes from Acidimicrobiaceae bacterium, assembly GCA_031404435.1. GTDB lineage: Bacteria > Actinomycetota > Acidimicrobiia > Acidimicrobiales > Ilumatobacteraceae > VFMC01. The sequence continues at coordinate 541 of JANNHO010000263.1, forward strand.
CACACCTACCGCACCTCGCTCGACCACGTGGGCTTCGGGCTTCCTGGCGACAGCACCGGTCGCACCGGCCTACTGCGCGAGCGTCGTTTGGTCGCCGGGGTGACCGCGGCCTGCATGCTCACGCCGATGTCGGTGTTCGATCTGGTGGGCGGGTTCAGCACTGCGTTTCCCGGCAACTACAACGATGTCGACTACTGCCTCAAGGTGCGCGCCGCCGGCTTCGACATCGTCTACGAGCCCGACGCCGTGTTGTGGCACTTCGAGTCCCGCTCGCGGGTGGCCGGCATCCATCCCGAAGACATCGAACTCATCCAGCGCCGCTGGCTCACCGATCTCATCGACGACCCCTTCACCCCCGTCGTCATCTGACCGGGCCCGATTTGATGGTCATCCGAGTGCCGAGCGCGCACACGGGTGTGCGCTCAACACTCGGAACCCCCTCTCCACGCTCGGATGACTCGCGGGGACTCGGATGCCGCCGCTTACCCAGTGCCGTCGTTGCCTTGCTTGCGGCCAGGTGCGTTGTCGGCGCTTGCCAGGCCGAGGAGGGCGGCGAGCCGCGATCGCTGCACCTTGCCTGTTGGGCCGAGCGGAATTGCATCGGTCATGACGACCCGGCGCGGGGCCTTGAACGCAGCCAGCCGCTCGGCAGCGAACGCCTGCAGCGCAGCAGGCGTCAGATCGTCGCACGTCGTGTGGGCCACGACGGCGACACACACCTGCTCGCCACGCAGGCGGTCGGGCGCGGCGAATGCCACGACGTCGGCGACCCCGGGGTGCTCGCGCAACGCGGCCTCGACCTCGTAGGGCGACACCTTCTCGCCGGCAACGTTGATGATCTCCTTGATCCGCCCGTGCAGCGTCAGGTATCCCGCATCGTCGAGCGAGCCGAGATCCCCGGTACGGAACCACCCGTCGTGCCATGCGCCGGCATTGGCTTCGGCCGGGGCGAGGTACCCCGCCATCAACCCCGGGCCGCGCACGACCACCTCGCCGAGCACCCCCGGCGTCGTTGCGACCGTGTCGGCGGAGAGCACGGCGACGTCGGCACCAGCTGATCGGCCGACGGTCCCGGCGCGGCGCTCACCGGGTGGCACCGGGTTACTGGTCATCTGATGCGAGGCCTCGGTCATCCCATAGGCGTTGATCACCGGACACGCAAGCACACGCTCCAGGCGCTCGGCCACCACTGCCGGCAGCGGCGCAGAACTCGATCGGGCGAAGCGCAGACCCGGTGGCGCGGCAGCGGGTTCGGCGCGTAGCAACAGCGTGTTGTAGGCACTGGGCACGGCCGACGTCCAGGTGATGTCGGGCGCACGCAGTTGGCTGGCAAAGGCGAACGGGTCGAATCGTTCCGTGGTACGCACACTCGCCCCGGACACAACGCTCGCCAGCAGCACGCCGACAAGGCCGTGGATGTGGAACAGCGGCATGACGTTGAGGCACCGATCGCCGGGGCCGATCTCGATAGTGCGCGCCACCGATCGGGCCGAAGCAACGAGGTTCTCGGCGCTCAGCCCGATCAGCTTCGGTCGGGCAGTGGTACCTGACGTGTGCAACAGCAGAGCGTGGCCACTGCCGCGGTCCGCGATGGCCTCGGTCGGGCGCTTCGAGCGCCTCCTCGGCCCGGTCGACGTCAGCTCCCACCTGCCATCGATGTCGGCGTCGATGATGCACAGGTCGCTCTGGCGCGCCGCCGCGTGGGCAGCCGGCGCGAAACCGGCGAGCGACACGAGCACGTCGGCATCGAGATCGGTGAACGACGCAGCAAACTCGTCATGTGTCAAGCGTGGGTTCACCGGCGCGAACGCGGCCACGGCCATCAGGCCCAGCGCGCTCAGCGCCAGTAGCGTGCCGTTGGGCAGCACGACGCACACGCGCGGAGACGGCGGCAGGCCGGCACCCGCCAACACGGCACCGAGCCGTTCAGTGAACCGGACGGCGTGCGCCGCGGTGGTCGGCCCGTTGTCGTCGACGAGTAGCACCGACGCTGGATCGAGCGCACGTAGCGCTTCGCCGATGGCTGACTCCGACTGGTTCCTGGTCATCTACGACGGCTCCGCGACCGCCACGATGCAACCTCGCGCAGCACGCTGCGATGGTCGATTGCCGGGGGCCCACCAACGTGTTCACCTGCGGCGAGGCTACCGATCACGGTTGCACCGAGATCGATGCGCGCACCGTCGCCGAGCGTGATGTTGTTCGAAACCCGGGCACCGGGGCCGATCCAGACTCCTACGCCGACCTCCACGTTGCCGTTGACAACCGCACCGTGACCAACGACGCTGTCCGGGCCGATCCGGCTGTTGTGCGACACGAAAGCGTTGTTGCCGACCCGTGCCGACGCACCCACCACCGTCGCCTGCCGGAACAGGCCGCGAGCGATCGTCGCGTTCGCAAACACGGCCGCGTCATCTTCGATCACCACGGATCCGGCGTGGGTGAACTCGACCAGACGGTCGTCGATGCGGGCGGTCTGGAAACCGGATGCACCGAGAACGGAACCAGCGCCCACGGACACTCGGTCACCGATGCGGACTCGTCCAGTGATCACACATCCCGCACCGATGCTCGCCTCGGCGCCGATGACGACGTTGTTGCGGTCAATCGACGCAGTGGCGTGCACGTGGGCCGAGGGGTGGATCGACGTTGGTTCATCTCGACCGTAGAAGTCGGTTCGCTTCACCAAAGCCTCATGAAGCCGCCAGAACACCGCTGCCGGGTCGTCGGCGATCAGCATGCCGAGGCCTTCCGGAACGGCCGACGCGAGCCCGGCGGGCACGATCACCGCAGCGCAACCCACCCGCACCGCTGCATCCAGAAATCGAGCCGCGGTCGCGAACGTGAGCATCGCCGGCATCGGTGACGACACGAACCCGAGGTTGGCGACGGCACCGGCATGCGTCAGCTCGCTGCTCGCGACTCGGATGCTGGCCAGCCTGGCCATGCCAGAGAGGAGCCACTCGTCTGCGGGGCGGCCGACCGTGACCGGCAGGTCGACGAACACCGGCTTCGCGAGGTCGCTGAGCCACATCACCGATTCCTGCACCAGCGTCACTCGGACGGAGTACTCTCCCGGCTCGACCGGCGCGACCACCACCATCGACTGATGGTGAACCTGCCCGGGAGCGATGGCCCGCGTCAGTGCCGAGCGTTCCCCGTTGGCGACGGTGATCGCTCCCGTTTCGGGATGGAGCCACTGGTACGACAGCAGCACCGGAGTGCTCCCCACCGTGGACAACTGCTCGCGCGAGTGGTTGCGGATCTCGACTTCGACCGAGTACCGCTTGCCGGGCGCGACCCTTCGAAGCGCGCCGTGCGCCGCCAGGTGCAGCGCATCGCCGACCGATGGCGGCAACGGTGGCATCGACCACGCGCCCTCGCCGACGCGCAGCCGGCACTCGAGCTCGTTGGCGAAGGTGAGCACGTCGCGGTGTGCATCGTGCCAATTTGCAGCTGGCCCTGTCGTTGGCGGTCCCGCCGCCACCGCCGACAGGTAGTGCTGTTCGTAGGCGAATGCGGCGCGGCGCAGATCGCATCGTTCGCGCACTCGCACACTCACTCGCGCTGCGTCGTCGCTGACGACGCGATCGATATCGGCGACGATCGCGGCGACGTCGTGAGCGCGCTGCAGGCATCGGTCGCCGACGTTCCAGTCGAGCATCTGATCGACAACGTCAGCCGTCACCAGGCCGCCGTAACCCGCCTCATCGACGGCGATCACCGCGCAGCCTGCGGCCATCGCTTCGATCGCACAGCGGGCCTTTGCAAAGACGAGGTCGTAGCCGGCGAGGACCAGTTCGGGATGATGCTCCGTTCGCCCGATGCCGCTGCCGAACTCATCGAGATCGATGCCCAGCTGCGCGCATGCCGCACGAACGAAGGTGACGAAGCCGCCATCATGAGCGTTGTTGCCGAAGACCGCTGCCCGGCGAGGCGGTGCCGCGCACTCGGGCCGAAACACGAACCGCTCGAGGTCGACGGCGTTGGTTATGACATCGATTGACGACTCGGCGATGCCTTCGGCAACCAGCCGTTCTCGACAGTTGAGGTCGACGGCCACATAGCGATGCACCGACGGCACACCACGCGCCATGTCAATCCAGAAGTTGCGGCTGTGACAGACGAGGATCACCGGCGTTGTCGGAAAGTGCACGGCGGCAGTGGTTGCCGTGGCGTTGTGATGACCGTGGATCACATCGGGTACGAACGGCATCGCGTCGAGCGAGGCAACGACATGGCCACCGTTGGCAGTGATCTCGTCGCTGATCAGACCGAGGTATTCGGCGTACACGCACACCTCGTGCCCGCGCCGTCGGAGCTCGGCCTCGAGATCGCGGACCACGATCTCGGTTCCGCTGCGGTGGTTCAGCTGAACGTTCGTGATCAGGATTCGCACGGCCCGCACCCCACGATGCACGGCATCACCGGGTGCATGCCGGTACCCCGATCAACGATTCGACACGATCGGCCAACGCGTGTGCGGCCACGATGCTGCCACGTTCGGCAGCTCGTGCTGCTCGCGTGCCGGAGCGGGCGAGGTGAACCAGATGGTCGAATTGTGCGGCGAGCGGATTGCCGGTCATGACGGTGAGGTCAGCGCTGCGTGTCGTCGAATCGGTCGTCACCGAGAACGAACGCATCCGCGCAGGAGCGACGCGGCTGGCGTGCATGGAGGCTGTCACCCCGCTGGCAAACACCAACTGGCAGGTCACCGCCTCGGGCCAGGCAGCATCGGCGTTCCAGTGATCGGCCCGGACGTCCAATTCGACCAGCGGGTCGTGACCGACCATGCGCAGTACCAAGTCGAGATCGTGGAGCAGGAGGTCATTGATGACGCTGGAGTGAACCGGCCGGGACGGTTGTGGGCCCACTCTGGTGGTCCGGATCTCGGTGATGCCGCGCCCCGCCAGGTCGAAGCACGGCCACAGCCGGGAGTTGAACCGCTCGACGAATCCGCACATCAGCACGGCATCCATCGAGTGCGCCGCATCGACCACCTCGTTCACCTCGGCCAACGACATCGCTAACGGCTTTTCGACCAGCACCGGCATGCCAGCAGCGAGAAGCGTCAACGCCGCGTTGCGATGGTTGGGCGTACACGTCGCCACGATCGCAGCGTTGCAGCTCAGCGCATCGTCGAGTTGGGTTGCCGACGCGGCACCGTGCTGCTCGGCGAGGAACGCGGCTCGGTTCGGGTCGCGGTCGACGACCAGGTGAAGCTGCGCCGACGCGGAATCCGTCACAACAGCGGCGTGCTTGGCGGCCATCGATCCTGCGCCGACCAGCGCGATGCGAAGCGGTGTCATCGCAGCGCTCTGACCAGCGATGCGGCCACACGATCGAGATCGCTGTCGGAGAGGTGCTGATGCACGGGCAGCGACAGCACCTGCCGTACGGCCTCGGCAGCAACGGGGCAGTGGTCGCGGATGACCAGCGGCGTCTCGGCGAAGCAGGCGTGGTCGAAGACAAGCTTCGGGTAGTACACGCCGGCGTCGATCGAGCCTCGCTCAAGTTGGTGCTGCACGGCCGCTCTGTCGTGGCGCGCATCGTCATTGATCCGCACGGTGTACTGGTGAAAGGCGTGATCGTTGCCGGGTCGTGTCGGCGGGCAGGTGAGCCCGCTCACGCCCTGCAGGCCCGTCGTCAGCTGCGCCGCGTGTTCCACTCGGGTTGCCGTGATCTGTTCGAGGCGTTCCATCTGTGGGATCCCGACCGCAGCCTGGAGGTCGGTGAGTCGGAAGTTGAGCCCGAACGAGGAGTACTCGTAGGGCCGATCCATTCCCTGGTTGCGGAACCGCCGCGCCGCCGTGGCCAGCGCGTCATCGTCGGTCGTGAGCAGGCCCCCTTCGCCGGTGGTGACGTTCTTCGTCGCGTACATCGAGAACGAACCGATCCCGAAGCTGCCGGCGGAGCGACCGCTGTGACGTGCACCCATGGCCTGCGCGGCATCCTCGATCATCACCAGGCCATGGCGCGTTGCGATGGCCCCGAGTGCAGTCATGTCGGCGGTTTGCCCGAACAGATGAACCGGCAACAGTGCAGCCGTGTTGTTGTTCACGAGCGACTCCACGCACGCCGGCGACATGTTGAAGTCATCGGGCGCGATATCGGCGAACCGTGCGGTGGCGCCAACCGCCACGATCGCGTTAAGCGTGGCGCCGAAGGTGAACGGTGAGGTGATTACCTCGTCACCACGGCCGATTCCGGCGATGTGAAGGGCCGCTATCAGCGACGCCGTGCCGCTGCTGACCGCGACGGCGTGACGGACCCCAACCACTGCCGCGACGGCTGCTTCCAAGGCTTCCACCATCGGCCCCTGGGCAATCTTGCCGCTGCGCAGGACCTGGAGGACCAGTTGCTCGGTGAGCTCGTCGAAGGCGACGTGCGCAACCCCGAGCCGTTTATTCATCTGCCCCATCCTCGCACGCCTTGGCCCCACGTAGATGGATACGTCGGCACGATTGAGGGCATCCGCACGCCCATCCGAGTGCCGAGCGCCCACCCGGGTGGGCGCTCAACACTCGGATCCCCCTCTCCACACTCGGATGACACGTAGGGACTCGGATGACACGCGGGGACTAGGATGACACGCTGGGACTGGCCGGCCGGCGGGCGACGGGTCAGAGCTTGATGGTGGTGACCTGGTCGAAGCGGGCGTGGGGGGTCCACAGGGTTCTGGCACCGCGCGCAACGAGGGCGTGCGACAGCGTCCGGCCGGCGTCGTGCCAGCCTCCGGGGCCGGCAAGGTGGCGGCACTCGCGCCACTGTGCGGCCGACACGGCAGCTGCGGCGAGGCTCACATGGCTGCACTCGCGCTCGATCAGCAGGTCGTTGCCCGACGTCGTGGAACCGACGCGCAAGCCGTCGAGGTCGTACCAGCGGTAGTTGGGCACATCCCAGCCGGCGTGGAGGACCGTGTCGTCGCGGTCGGCAATCATCGCCGCGGTCACACCGGCGCCCGGTGAGAGCGCGAGCCCGACGAGCGCGCCCAACCAATCGGGAGTCCGGTCGGCACGGACGGCGAGCCCGGGGGCGATGCTGACCAACGCGTCGGCCGGGTGCATCAGCAGTGCCCGGTCGAGCGCTGCGGCCAGTGACCACGGTCCGGGTACCGGCACCCGTTGCCAGCACGGAGGCATCACCTCGTCGGCCAATGCGACAAGCTCGACCGGAGACGACTCCGGATGAGCGACCACCAGCCGCACGTTCGGCAGCGCCGAGACGATCGAGCGCACCGTCGCTTCCATCGCCAGGCGGTACGGCCGCACCGTGGCACCCTCGAAGCGGGTCGCGACGACCACGGTGACGGTGGCATGCGACAACGCGGATCGCACCACGCGGTAGCAGCCAGCGACGGAACCGTGCTCGACCTGCGCGTCGAAGCCGAGGCGATCGCACTGCTCCTGCACGGCGCGCCGACCATTCTCCACTGCGCGGGGCAACGTTCCGACCGCACGCGACACCGAGCTGGCGATGTGACGCCAGTGGTAGGCGAGCACGGGGAGGTGCACGACCCGGCGCCCGGCGGCGGCGATCTGCTCGGTGGCGCGCAGGATCAGATCGTGGTCCTGTGATCCGTCGAAACCCGTCCGGAAACCCCCCACTTCGGTGATCACCGAGCGGCGCAGCACCGAGAGGTGGCACGTGTACATCGACGAGCGGAACCGCTCGGGCGACCAGTCGGGCTTCAGGAAGTGCGCGGTCTCGCGACCATCGGCCAACGTGTGCGCCTCGTCGGTGTACACGTAATCGACGTCCCGTCCGACCTCGGCGTCGAGCACCGCCATCACCGCGGCGATTCCGTCAGGCACGATCGAATCGTCGTGATCGAGCAAGGCAACGAACTCTCCGGTGACGATTCCCAGCGCGTCGTTGGAGGCGGCGACGATGCCGCCGTTGACGCTGCGGTGGTGAACCCTGATCCGGGGGTCGCGGTTGGCCATCTCCGCAAGCGCGGCGCGCACCTCCGGCCGCGTGCTGCAGTCGTCGACGAGGCACCACTCCCAGTCGGTGTAGCTCTGGGCGACCATCGAGTCGAAGCAGGCCCAGAACGGGCCGAGCGGGGGGTCGAACACCGGGGTGATGACGGAGATGCGCGGCGAGATGACGGGTGAGGCTAATCGCCGGTTGCTACCGTACGCCCGTGATCTGGCGAGTTTTCGTGAGCGAGCACGGCAACGTGTTCATGAGAGAGATCGCCGAACACTTGGTCGAGGCGCTTACCTCGCGGGGCCGTGACGCAGAACTGATCACGAACGAACTGCCCTCGGCCGGACCGGCGCACCGCAACCTCGTTGTTGCTCCGCATGAGTTCTTCGGGTTGTTCCCTGCCAGCGAGGCCGACCGCGTTTCCGCCGCAACCAGCGCGCTGTGCGTCAACACCGAACAGCAGGGCACGCCATTCTTCGAGCTCTCGATGCGCTATGCACGCCACGGTGACGCGGTGCTCGACATCAACCAGTGGTCGCTCGACGCGATCCGGAACAGGGGACTACGCGGCGCACACCTCCCGCTCGGCTACGTGCCGTCGATGGACCGGTGGATAGCGGATGGTCGTCGGCCGCGCTCGATCGACTTCGGCTTGCTCGCCGGACGCACGCCGCGCCGCGAAGCGTTCATCGGCGGGGCGGCTGGTCAGCTGTGGGAGTGGCGTACCGACCTGCGATTCTTCAGCTGGCATCGTCCGGCCCGCGCTGGCCAGGCAGCGTTCACGACCGGCGCCGACAAGTACGACACGCTGGCGAACACCCGCATCCTGTTCAATGTGCACCGCGACGAGGAGCCGTACTTCGAGTGGGCCCGCGTGGTCGACGCTGTGGCCAATGGCTGCGTGGTGGCCACCGAAACCTCGGTCGGGATACTGCCGTTCGTCAATGGTGACCACCTGTTGATGGCGCACCTCGACGACCTCGCCGAGCAAGCCGTCGCCCTCGCGTTCGACGAGCCCCGCCGCGCCGCGATGGCCGCGGCGGCATACGAGGTGCTCACCACGCAGATGCAACAGGGCGACCTGATGATTCACGCGCTCGACGAGGTTGCCGCGCTCGCCCAACCGGCGGCGAACCGTAGTCAGGCACCTGCCGCTGGCCGGTCGCGATCGCGCGTTCTCGCCGGTTCGATCGCCGCCTCGATCGCCCCGACGGTTGCCCGGCTCGGTCGCGGCCCGGTTACCGCCGCGCCGATCACCGCGGAACGGCAGATGCTGGTGAAGACGGCCAAGGACCTCAAACAGGCGTACCTCAGCCAGTTCGCCACGATCCGGGCCATCGAACGGTCGCTGGCCAACGTGCACCATGGTTCGGCCGAGCACCGCGACACGTTCTCGACGCCAGCGGCCGGTCCGCACGCGGCCGAGATCGCCGTGGTCATCCCCCTGTACAACCAGGGGCGCTACCTGCGCGAGGCGATCGATTCGGTGATCGCCGCGAGCACCGCGATCTCCGTGGAGATCATCGTCGTCGACGACCACTCCACCGACGAGTCGCTGGCTGTGTCCCGTGGGCTGTGCGACGAGCGGGCGTGGTTCCCGGTCACCGTCATCGCCCGCGCCGCCAACGGTGGTCTGCCCGCGGCCCGCAATACCGGTTTCGCCGCAGCGACGGCGCCGTACGTGCTGGCCCTCGACGCCGACAATCTGCTGTACCCGACGGGGTTGTCGCGGTTGCTTGAGCACCTCGCCGCGGCCCCGGGTGACGTGGTCGCCGCGTATGGCTTGCTCGAACGCTTCGACGAAACGGGCGCGCTCGGGCTCACCAGCCACCTCCCGTGGGACATCGACCTGCTGGTGCACGGTGCCTACATCGACGCGATGGCACTGTTCCGTCGCGACGCCTGGCTCGCACTCGGCGGGTACGGCGAGGCCGACGGGATCTATGGCTGGGAGGACTACGACCTGTGGCTGCGCGCTGCCGAAGCGGGTCAGCGGGCATCGCTGGTGACGTCGGTGGTCGGCCGGTACCGTGAGCAGCCCGGATCGATGCGCAGGATCAGCGATGTCGACATGGCCTCGAACTTCGTCACCCTCCGAGAACGGCATCCACGACTCCCATGGCCAAGCTGAGCCCCAAACCCGCCTCCGATCCCGGCCCCGATCCCGCCTCGAACGATCCGGCTGCGCTCGAGCGCTTGTTGCGCGCCCGCATTGCCGAACTCGAAGCGTTGCTGGACGCGCGAACGCAGACCATCGTCGGGCTCGGGGCGCGGCTGGCCGAGCTGCGCGGTGATGCGCCACCTCAGCTGGTCGAACGGCTCCGTGCGGCCGAAGCCGATCTCGCCCAACTGCGGGCGACGAAGGTGCTCCGCTACAGCGCTGC
>JANNHO010000264.1:0-12641 GCA_031404435.1 Acidimicrobiaceae bacterium
CCCACAACGAGAGGGACATGCGCATACGCCGGCGCCGAGAAACCCAGAAGTCGTTGCAAATGCAACTGCCTAGGTGTGGACGACAGGAGGTCGTCACCTCGAACGACCTCCGTCACGTCCTGCAGCGAATCGTCCACCACGACGGCCAGGTTGTAGGCGGGCACGCCATCGTTTCGTTGCAGGACCACGTCGTCAACTCCTCCCGCGTAACGCCCGGCGACCCGGTCGTCGAACGCGTAGGTCTCGCCGTTCGTACGCAGACGAAGTGCGGCGCCACGCCCCTCCCGTTCGAAAGTGCGACGTTGGAGCATCGAGAGCTCACGGCACGTGCCTGGGTACGCCCTGTCGGGCAGATGCCCGCCGTTCGGGGCCGACGCTGCATCACGGATCTCGCGTCGGGTGCAGAAGCACTCATAGGCGAGGCCCCTCGCAGCGATCTCGGCGATGGCGGAGCGGTAGAGATCGAAGCGCTCCGATTGCCGAATGACCGCTCCGTCGATCTGCACACCGAGCAAGCGGAGATCGGCGAGTTGCACCTGCTCGTTCGGCAGCGATGAGGTCGCCGGGTCGAGATCCTCCATTCGCACGATCAGTTCGCCGTGCTGGTGCGCGGCGGACAAGAACGCAACGAGTGCCGTGCGAAGGTTGCCGACGTGGAGCGGCCCGGTGGGCGACGGAGCGAATCGGCCACGCATCGGCTCATTCTGCCCGACGGAACGGCACGGGGATCGGAGACCGCATCGTCAAGATCCACGCAAGTCAACCGCGCGTCGTCCACCTGGACCAACCTTCGGCTCACTTCGCGGCCTCACGAGGCCGATTGATGTGGCAGCGGGGCGGTCACGAACGTACAGCCCGGACAGGCACACCATGGACGGCAACGAACACAACTCAGATCGCGGCCAAGTCACAGGCCGCGCCGTTGCGGCAGCGAACCCGACAGCAGCGACACTGGCGGAAGCGATGAGCGACCGGATCCAGGATGAGGCCTTGCTGCGCGTGAGCGCTGCCATGGCTCCGCTTCGCTATGCACTCTTTCCGCTCGCAGCCCTGGTTGCGTTGATGACGCGCAACGAGATCGCACACGCGCGCCTGGTCGTCGGTTTGGTCGTCACAGCGCTCGCGGTGATTGCGCTCAACGTCGCCCACCACACCGTGGTTCGCTCCCAGAAGCGGCCCACAGCTGCCCGACACGATCCCGATGCGAACGTGTTCGGAGCCAACGGCACACGCCGCCGTGTCACCCTGGCTGTGGCGGCGGCGCTGTTCGGTAGCGCCGTGGTCGCCGGACATGCGACATGGATCGCGGCCGAGAGCAGCACCGACATCGGCATGCTGTTCGCGCTGTTCCCCGCCGCCAGCGGAACCCTCGGCGCGTTCATGTGCGCCGGACGGCGAGACATGTTCTACGTGTACCTCATTCCCCTGGCACTCACTTCGTCGGCGGGATTGTGGGTCAGTGGCAACGACCAGCTGCGTGCCCTTGCCGTCCTCAGCCTTGCGTTCGCCTTGGTCCAAGTCGTGCTGCACCGCGCCGCAACACGCTCGCTGCTGTCCTCGCTGCAGTCGCAACTCACCACGCAGGCTCTTGCGGTTCGACTGGCCGGTGACCAGGCCGCGTTGTCGACCGCATGTGAGCGCCTGATCTCCGCCAACACGGAGCTGACCTACCTGGCCGATCACGACCCGCTGACCGCGCTGTACAACCGTCGCGGCACGATCTCGATGATCGACGAGCATCTCGCCAGGTGCACCTCGGCCGAGCCGGTGGCACTGCTGTTTTGTGACCTCGACCGGTTCAAGGCCGTCAACGACCTGCTCGGCCACCGCGGCGGGGACCAGTTCCTCACCGTGCTCGCCGATCGGATCACTCAAACACTCGACACCGGCTCGCTCGCCGGCCGGATCGGGGGCGACGAGTTCGTGATGGTGCTCCCCGACCACGACGCCGCCCGGGCGGTCGCCGTGGCGAATCGAATCGTCGGGGTACTTGCCCAGTCGGTTCATGCGGAGGGTCGCTCGCTGCCGTCGTCGGTCAGCATCGGCGTGGCGGTCGCGCCCGATCACGGGAACTCCAGCTCCGACCTGTTGCGCAGTGCCAACACGGCGTTGTACGCAGCCAAGAACGGCGGCCGCAACCGAGTCGAACTTTTCGACGGAGAGATGCGCTCCGAGTTGGCCAGCCGGCTGGAATCCGAACAGCTCCTTCGCCGGGCGATCGACAGTGGCGAGATCCTGCCGTTCTTCCAACCCGAAATCGACGCGACAACGGGAACCGTTGTGGGCGCCGAGCTTCTGGCCCGCTGGTTGCAACCGGATGGGACGGTGATGAATGCCGCGGAGTTCATCGGCATCGCCCGAAAAGCCGGCCTTTTGGAACGGCTCACCGAACGCGTGCTGGCCCAGGCTCGCCCCGACATTCGCCGCCTCGCCTCACTTGGTCTCCCCGATGGTTTCCGGTTCCGGGTGAACCTGGGTCCGGCCTCGACGGACCGGTCGTGGCGGCACAACCCGATCGACGAACTGGTTCGCGGGATCGACCCGAACCTGATCACCGTTGACGTGCGCGAAGCCTCCATCATCGTCGACCTGCCCGCCGCCGCAGCAACGCTTGCCGCGTTCCGCGCTCGAGGCGGCCGGGTGTGCCTCAACGACTTCGCCCGTGGCGTGTCGTCTCTCAGCATGCTCCGTCGACTTCCGGTTGATGAGGTTCGCATCGACCGCGTCTCGATCGACACGATCACGGCGCATCCACACGACCGGGCGATCGTTCGCTCGATCATCGGCCTGGTTCGCGAGATCGGCTTGAACGTCACCGGTGACGGTGTGGAAACTGGCGCCCAAGCCGATGCGCTGATCGCGCTTGGCTGTGTCCGCCAGCAAGGGCATCTGTATGCCCCGCCCATGCCGGCCGAGCAGCTCGAGACCTACCTCGTCGAACGTCAGGCAGCGAGCTACATCTCAGCGGTGGACAGCACGTCGAACTGGAGCCTCGACGAGCTCAGCTGAGCGCAGCCTGGGCAGGTTGCCGTGTACTGTCGACCTGTGGGGGCGGCGCCGTGAGGTGCGCTGCCGGGGTGCGTTGCCACGACGGTCCCCGTCTTCTACCGTTGCCACGCATGATCTCCGGCCGCAGCAGACTTCGCGGCGCACGGGTCCCCACGTCAACGACGAACCTCCGCCATGTGGCCGCGGCGTGGCTTGCGTTCGCGCTGGTGTGCTCGACGGCTACATCCTGCTCGGACAACGCGGCCCAGGCGGCACCCGCACGGGTGATCGCCGTTCCCGCGCCGTCGGAAACCAACGCTCCAACCGCCACGTCACGCTCCACAACAACCACGACACCGCGCTCCGACACCGGCCCAATTGGGGTGCCCAGCCCGGTTACGACGCTCAGCCCAGTCACGCTCGACCCGGTCACGACATCGTCAGCGCTGCCCGTATCGAGCGGTCCGCCACCACGCAGCGAGGCTCCCGCCGCGCTGCCGGCGAAGCCAGTCCCGCGATTCGACGTTCTACGGGCCGCGACGCTGGATCTGGCCAACGACAACATCGCCATGTCGGTCAGCGTGTGGCGCGGCACGGAACGCCTCGCCGGTTGGGCAACGGGAACACGCGTCGATGGCGCGTCGGCCGACACCGACACGACGTTCGTGCTCGCGAGCGTAAGCAAGCTGATCACCGCGCTCACCGTGGCGCGTCTCATCGAGGCTGGTGCGGTCGATTCGACGCAGACGATTCCGTGGGATGCGATGGGAATCGCCCACGATCCCGGCTGGACCGACGTCACCGTTCGCGAGTTGTTGGCGCACGGAAGCGGCATGCCCGTGAACCAGAAGTCATGGCTCGACGAGGCTGGATCATGCCGGATTCCGCTTTCCGCAGCGATGGCTACGCCACCCACCGAGAGTCGCGGCACCTGGCGCTATTCCAACGGCAACTACTGCGCTCTCGGCCTGCTCGTCGAACACGTCACCGGCACTCCGCTCGACGAGGCGGCGCGTGATCTCGTGCTCGCGCCCGTTGCGGCGACCGGTGCGTACCTGTCCACTAAAGGGATTCGCCCGACGAGTGCTCCATACGCGAAGGGCGCCCTTGGCGTCGAGCGACTCGACCGACTCGGGGGTGCGGGTACGTGGATCGCGTCCAGCGATGACATCGCCGCCGTGCTCGGCTCGGTCACCGCAGCCGACCGGGAGACCTTGCAGTGGCCGGGAGTCATCGTCGACCAGTACGGCTGGGGCCACACCGGCAGCGTCGATGGTGCCGCGTCGTGTGCGTGGGTGTTCGACGAGGGGGCGACGGTGCTCGTCGCTCTCGTCTCGGGCCCGCGACCAGCCACGGGCGGGGCACTGTGTGATCGCCTCGTCCCCGCAGTCGCCGCCGATCTCGGCGTGTGGACGGGCGACCCCCTTCGCAACCCCGTGTGACCGCCCCGCCGATCAGGTGACGGATTTGCGACTATGGAACGTGGGGTGGTCCCACTCGGCCGTCGTCATCACCTGGCGGATGATTTCGACCGCGTCCCACACGTCGACATGGCGGACGTATAACGGGGAGAAGCCGAAGCGCAACAGATCCGGGGCGCGGAAGTCGCCGATCACGCCGCGGCCGATCAGCGCTTGAATGATCGCGTACGCCTGCTCGTGTGCAAGCGACACGTGGCTGCCACGCCGGCCGCCATCGCGCGGGCTGGCCACGGTGAAGGCCCATTCACCCAGTTGCCCATCGATGAGGTCGATGAACAGATCGGTGAGCGACGCGCTCTTGGCCCGAACCTGCACCATGTCGAGGCCGTCGAACACGCCGAGCGCGGCCTCGAGCACAAGCACGCCGAGTTGCGAAGCGGTGCCCGTGAGCATCCGGGCGATCCCCGGATCTGGCTCGTACTGCTGGGAGAAGTCAAACGGGTGGGCGTGACCGTGCCATCCCTGGAGCGGCTGATCGAGCTGCGCCAGGTGGCGCTCGGCGACAAACACGAACGCCGGGGAACCGGGTCCCCCGTTGAGGTACTTGTACGTGCACCCGACGGCGAAATCGGCCCCGCAACCGTTCAGGTCGACGGGCAGCACCCCCACGCTGTGGCACAGATCCCACACCGCCAACCCGCCAACCGCGTGAGCCTGTGCGGTGACCGCGGCCATGTCGTAGCGCAGCGCGCTCTTGTAGTTCACCTCGGTCAACTGCACCGCGACGAGGTCGTGCCCAGCCGCGTCGATCGCGGCGGTCACATCGGCGGGTTCGACGAACACCGCTGTCACCCCGGTGAGGCGGGCCACCTCGCTGGTGATGTACGCGTTGGTGGGGAAGTTGCCGAGCTCGGACACGATCACCGAGCGGCCCAGCCGAAGGCGGCACGCGGCCATCAGAACCTTGAAAAGATTGACCGAGGTGGAGTCGCACACGACCACCTCGGCCGCGTCCGCGCCGATCAACCGAGCGATCATCCCGCCAACTCGTTGCGGTGCCGGGTACCAGTTGGCGTCGTTCCAGGAGCGGATCAGGCCGACGCCCCACTCCTGCTCGATCGCCAGCCGCATCCGCTCGGGCACCGCCGCTGCAAGCGCGCCGAGCGAGTTGCCATCGAGATAGATCACGCCATCTGGCAGCACGAACTGATCCCGCACACCGGCCAGCGGATCAAGCTCATCCATCTGCTCGGCATCGCGACGGCTGATCACAGCCCCCAACCTACGGCTCCCCCCCGATCTGGGGCGATTCCGTCCCGGTGTCCGGGCCAGATTCGGCCCAGATCCGAGCGCGGGTAGGGTCGCTGGATATGCAACTGGCCGATCTCCGCATCTTCACCGAACCGCAGCAGGGTGCCTCCTACGACACGTTGCTCGCTGTCGCCCGGCGTGCCGAAGCGTTGGGGTTCGGGGCGTTCTTCCGGAGCGACCACTACCTCAAGATGGGTGATGCCAGTGGGCTGCCGGGCCCAACCGACGCGTGGATCACGCTCGCCGGGCTGGCCCGTGAAACGTCGACCATCCGTCTCGGTACCCTCGTCTCGCCGATCACGTTCCGCAGCCCAGGGCTGCTTGCGATCAGTGTCGCCCAGGTCGACCAGATGAGTGGTGGCCGGGTCGAGCTCGGCATCGGTGCTGGCTGGTACGCCGACGAGCACACCGCGTACGGGTTCGATTTCCCCGACATCGGCCGCCGCTTCGACATGCTCACCGATCAGCTTGCAATCCTCGAGGGCCTGTGGGCCACCCCCACCGGCGAGACGTTCAGCTACACCGGTCCCGCTCATTCGGTCATCGATTCGCCGGGGCTACCCAAGCCGGTGCAGCAACCGCTGCCAATCATCATCGGGGGCGGCGGAAAGAAGCGCACACCCGCGCTCGCGGCGCGCTACGCGGCCGAGTTCAATGCGTCGTTCGCCTCGCTGGCGGGATTCGTCGAGCAGCGTCAGCGGGTGATCGATGCATGTGCCGCGATCGGTCGAACTCGGCCGATTCGATTCTCCGCCGCCCTCGTCGTGTGCGTCGGCCGTGACGAAGCCGAACTGCAGCGGCGTGCCGCAGCGATCGGGCGCGAGGTCGCCGAGTTGCGGGAGAACGGCGTCGCCGGCACGGTCGACGAGGTTGCCGCGACGATGCGCACGTGGAGAGACGCTGGTGCCGAACGCCTCTACCTGCAAGTGCTCGACCTCGACGATCTCGACCACCTCGACCTCATCGCCACCGAAGTCGCCCCGCTCCTGAGCTGAACGAGCGGCTGGGTCAGCCGCTCGCTCCCCGAGTCCGTCTCGTTCGGCGCTGGCGGCGCTTCGTGATGCATCTCGGGACGGACGGCTGGAGCAGATCTGTGAACGATTCAACGTTCGAGTGATGTCAGCGTTCGGGAGCGCCACGCACGAGTCGTCACTCGAGCCGAACGACCTCGACATTGGTGTGAGCTTTCGTCTCGGGCCCGAATCCAGACGTGATTCGCGCGACCGCATCGCACTGTGGGCCGCTCTTGTCGATCTCACTCAATTTGAACGAGTCGATCTCGTCGTGCTCGACATCGACAACCCTGTCCTTCGGGCCGAGGCGTTGACCGGCGTTGCCTTGTTCGAATCACAAGCGGGCCAGTTTGCCGAAGCACAGTTCGCCGCCGCCGGTGAACGTCGAGATACAGCTCACTCTCGGCGCCGGAACCTGGAGCTGATGGCCCGATGATCCCGATGTCACCCAACAGCGATGTCATCGAGCGGCGACTCGCCCATCAACGCGAGTTGCTGTCGGAGATCCGCAAGCTCCATCCCCTCACAGCTGCTCGATTGTCCGCGGAACCGCTGGTCCGCGCAGCCGTGGAACGGAATGTGGTTGGCGATGAAGAACGACATGATCTCCACGACCGCGTCCGCGTTACGGGTGGTTGTCGAGCGGGCGTCATCAACACCACACCGGGTCGTCGGGCAGCGTTGAGGGCTTGTTCGATTTCGGCGGCGCCGACAGAATCGGACACGAACCCGCCGAGCAGGCTGCCATCACCGGCACGCGCAGATCGCCATGATCGTTGCGGTACGACCGGTTCGGGCATGTCGACGATCGCTTCGGCGTATTCGCGCCATGCTTGACAGGCGACCTGAGTTGCCGCGACGGGTAACCCGTTGACGTTGTCGAGCATGTTCTGTTGGCGTTCGTGGAACAGTTCGGCGAAGGGTCGGGTGACCATGGTGCGGATCGCGGCGAGTTGACCCGTTCGTCGCCGATGACGAGTCGGACGCACCGGAATGAGGTTCAGCGCAGGAACCGGTCGAATTCGTAACTCACTCGCGGCCGCAGATCATCCGAAGCTCAGGAGGCTCGGCTGGTAGTCGGCGGGTGCTTGGAAACCGAGCAGGTTGAGCAACGTCGCGGCCACGTGCGACAACCCAGCGTCGGCGGGCGGCGACAGCCTGTACTCACCCGCGTAGCCCGAGTCGTGGATGACGAATGGCACCGGGCTCAGCGTGTGCGAGGTCTTCGGCGAGCGGACACCGCCCGACTCGGTGAACATGATGTCGGCGTTGCCATGGTCGGCGGTGTACACCAGCACCCCGCCGAGCTCGTCGATGGTGGCCACCAGTTCGGCGACGCATTCGTCCATCACCTCCATCGCCTCGATCGTCGCGCCGAGGTCGCCGGTGTGGCCGACCATATCGCCTGAGGGAAAGTTCAACCGTCCGAATCGGTAACTGCCCGAACGGAGCATCTCGATCGTGCGGGCGGTGATCTCGCGCACCTTCATCGCCGGCGTGGTGTTGAAGTGCACGTTGTCCGACGGGATCTCCACGTACGTCTCGAGCGTCTCATCGATGAAGCCGGAGTAGTTGCCGTTCCAGAAGTAGGTGACGTGACCGAACTTCTGGGTCTCGCTGATCGCGAAGCTGCGCACCCCCTCGGCGCACAGGTACTGGCTGATGGTGCGTTCGATGAGCGGCGGCTCGACGAGGTAGTGCTTTGGCACCAGTGCGTCGCCGTCGTACTGCAGCATCCCGCAGAAGAAGACGTCAGGGTGGCTACCCCGATCGAACGCAGCGAAGTCGGGGTCCTCGTACGCCTGGGAGATTTCGATCGAGCGGTCGCCACGGAAGTTGTACAGCACCACGGCATCACCGTCGGCCATCGTTCCGACCGGCACGTCGTCGTCGACCACGACGAACGCAGGGAGGTACTGATCGCCGAGATCGCTGTCGGAGTACATCGTCTCGACCGCCTCGGTAGCCGAGGGGAAACCGCGCCCGACGCCGTGGGTGTGACAGTCGTAGCCGCGTTTCACCATCGCCCAGTCGGCCTGATAGCGGTCCATCGTGATGGTCATCCGTCCGCCGCCGGAGGCGATGCGGAAATCAGCGTGGTAGTGCTCGTTGATCTTGCGCAGCACCTGCTCGGTCTGGGCGATGTAGTCGAGCGCCGAACGCATCGGCACGTCGCGCCCGTCGAGCAGGATGTGCACCCGCGCCCGGCGCACCCCGTCGACAGCGGCCGCACGTTCGAGCAACTGGTACAGCTGATCGTTGCTGGAATGCACGTTGCCATCGGAGTGGAGCCCGATGAAGTGCATCGTGCCCAGACTGCCATGCTCGATGGCGGTGCGCCACACCTCGGTGGCAAACAGGCTGCCGTTGGCCAGGGCCCGGTTGACGAGCTTGGCCCCCTGGGCGAAGATCCGCCCGGCACCGAGCGCGTTGTGGCCGACTTCGCTGTTGCCCATGTCATCGTCCGAGGGCAACCCGACCGCCACGCCATGAGCGAGCAACGACGTCGACAGCACAGACGCGAGCAAGCCGTCGAGTGCTGGCGTGTTCGCTTCGGTCACGGCATTCGACGGGTCGGGTGGAGCGATGCCGACACCGTCGGCGATGATCAGCAACACGGGGCCGGGCCGACCAGGAAACGTCGGATGTGGGGACAAGGTGAGCGCCAAGGCGAGCTCGTTTCTCGAAGTTCGTCCGACGGCCGCGTGGGCCCGTCGGGCCTGCGGATTCGGGGCCGAAGCACAAGTGTACGAGCGGTGGTGGCAACAGGTCTATGCTCACCCACCATGGCAAGCAAGAAGGCATACGTCGACCACCTGCGCATCGTCCCGCTCTTTCAGGGTTGCTCGCAGAAAGACCTCGAGAAGATCGCGAAGGCGGGTGACGAAGTGTCGATGCCAGCCGGATCGCTGATCGTCGACCAGGGCCAGACCGGTCGGGAAGCGTTCGTGGTGCTCGACGGCACCGTGACCGTCAAACGCAACAGCAAGAAAGTCGCGTCGCTGGGGCCGGGCACCATCGTCGGCGAGCTCTCGCTGCTCGACCACGGGCCGCGCACTGCGACCGTGGTGTGCGAGACCGACTGCACGTTCTTGTTGCTCAGCCAGCGCACGTTCCTCAGCGTTGTTGACGATGTACCTGCCTTGGCTCACAAGCTGCTGGCCTCGCTCGCCGGACGCATCCGCGACCTCGACCGCCAGTACTACGGCTGACGTGGCGGGTGTCGTCCCCCGCACTATCACATCACCCGCCGACGCGTAGCACAGCTCGTGCTACGCTCGCCCGATGCAGGTAGCGATCCGCGAACTCCGCAACCATACGAAGGATGTTCTCGATGCCGTCGAGCGTGGCGAGGAGGTGGTGCTCACCCGGATGGGCAAGCCGGTCGCGTTGATCACACCAATCGATCGGTCGGCCACCGTATCGGCCTGGCTGGATGACCTTGAAGCCGAGCCCGCCACCGACACCGGGTGGCTTGACGAGTTGGCACGGGCGAGACGTGATGACGACTCTGCCGATCGTCGGCGAGATCTACCGTGACGCTGTTGCTCGACACGAACGCTGTCGTGGCACTTGTTGAACGAAAGCACACGCGAGTCGCCCACCTCGTTCGTGAATCCTCCGAGTGGCCGACGATCAGCCTGATCACCCTCGGCGAACTGCTGGCGGGGGTGTCGTTGGCAGCGACACCGGAAATCGCGCTCGCCAGACGGCGGTCAATACGCCGAACCAGCCAATTCCATATCCACCCCATCGACCGGGCCAGCATGGCCATCTACGCCGACATCAGGCGCCTCGGGCTGCGGGGTAACGATGCGCTGGTGGCGACCGCCGCGATGCAGCTCGATGCACGGCTGATCACCTTCGATCACGCGCTGGCGAGACGGCTCGATTCTCACGTCGCCGTCACACTCGTGACCAGCTGACCTGCGGCCTGGCCACCCACCGGACGTGAGCGCGGCACCGCGTGCCGGGTATGGTTCGCTCCGTCATGAGCACGCACGCGTCATCTGCCACGGCTGAACACACCACCGCTGGGGCCGGCAACGGTTCCGGTCGCAAACGGTTCAAGCCACATCAACTCGTCCTCGCCATCGGCTGTTTCATGGGTGTGTTCACGCTCGTGTCGGGCGTGATGCCGCTGATCACCGGATGGCACAACGAGAACACGCCTTCGCGTGAGGTGTTCGACGGCATCCCCGGCCCAATCCAGATCGCCTTCTACACCGTGGTCCCGGCAATGTTGGTGTGGGGCGCGTTCGCCTTCGCCGACCGCGTGAAGAACTGGGAGCGGGGCGCACCCGACCGGCGCCGCACCACCCCGAAGACCATCCGCCGACGCCTCGAAGACTTCCGCGCCGGCACGTCGATGCGCACCCTGTTGCGCGACCCGGCCGCCGGGCTGATGCACTCGATGATCTACTTCGGTTTCCTCGTGCTGCTCGGTGTCACCACCGTGCTGGAGGTCGACCACCAGCTCCCGGTCGCGCTCAAGTTCCTGCACGGCCGCACATACCTGGCCTACTCGCTGATCGCCGACCTTGCCGGAGTGGTCTTCCTCGGCGGCATCATCTGGGCTGCGCTGCGCCGCTACGTGCAGCGCCCGTACCGCATCCGGATCAAGTCGAAGCCCGAGCACGCACTCATACTCGGCACGTTCTTCCTCATCGGCGTCACCGGCTTCCTCGCCGAGGGATTCCGGATCGCCGTGTTCCAGCGGCCCGGCTACGAGAAGTGGAGCTTCATCGGCTACCCGCTCAGCCAAGTGTTCGACGGCATGTCGTTCGACCGGCTCGAATTTTGGCACCAGGTCAGCTGGATCGCCCACGTGGTCAGCTTCCTGCTGTTCCTGGCGATCTTGCCGATCACGATGTTGCGGCACATGTTCACCTCACCGCTGAACATGTACCTCCGCGACCGCGAGCGACCCAAGGGCGCGATGAGGGCGATGCCGAACCTGACCGAAACCTCGCTGGACACCTTCGGCGCCAGCGTCGTCGAGGACTTCACGTGGAAGCAGTTGCTCGACACCGACGCGTGCACGATGTGCGGGCGCTGCACCAGCGTGTGCCCGGCGCACGCCACCGGCAAGCCGCTCGATCCACGCGAGATCGTGCTCAAGGTCGGCGAGGTGATGGCCGCGTCGGCCCCTCACGGCCATGTCAGTCCGCCGCTCGGGGTGGTGCCCGAGATCACCATCTCGACGAACTCGGTGTTCGAACGGATCACCGCTGACGAGATCTGGGCGTGCACCAGCTGCAAGGCGTGCGACGAGATCTGCCCGGTCAACATCGAGATCCTCGACAAGATTCTCGACATGCGCCGCTACCTGTCGCTGATGGAGAGCAACTTCCCATCCGAGCTCGGTACCGCGTACCGGTCGATGGAGAACCAGGGCAACCCGTGGGGGATGAACCAGGGCGAGCGTGGCGATTGGGCCAAGGACCTCGACGGCGTCTCCGTCGTGGATCCTGGCGAGCCGCTGACGGCCGAGTACCTCTACTGGGTTGGCTGCGCCGGCTCGTTCGACGACAAGAACCGCAAGGTCACCCAGGCGATGGCCAAGCTGTTGCGCCGTGCCGGCATCGACGTGGCGATCCTCGGGCCGAGCGAGATGTGCACCGGCGACCCCGCCCGCCGCAGCGGCAACGAGTACCTGTTCCAGATGTTGGCGATGCCGAACGTGGAGATGCTCAACGGGATGGGCGTGCGCAAGATCATCGCCCAGTGCCCGCACTGCTTCAACACGCTGAAGAACGAGCCAACACCTGCGCAGCCAGAATCCAGTATGCAAACCTCGCGCCTTCCGGGTGGTGTTTTGCAGGCAAAGCCGCCTGTGCCGCAGGCCATTCGCGAGTATTTCTTGCCCGCGACTCTGACGACGCAGCAGGCTGTCTCCAAATATGAG
>JANNHO010000265.1:0-2558 GCA_031404435.1 Acidimicrobiaceae bacterium
CAGCAGACGAGTCCCACCAGGTGCCCGGATACTCGGACAAGCGATGCAGTTCGGTCGCGGCGGCGGCCTCCGAGAAACCCATCCAACGACTCGGGTGGTCCACCGAGACCGGAGCGTGCCGGACTCATCGCGTAGAGGGAGGCTGCCGCTCCCGCAGCGAGGGCGGCGCGTTCTCCTTTACCGAGCGAATTGGCGACCTCGACGGCGGCACTGACGACCTGCTCGACGTGTCCGGCGCGCAGCAGTTCGAGCGGCGTCCGTTCCGACATGGAAGGGTCGGGTGCTGTGAGCCAGGCGGCGATCGTCCACCCGGTGACCACGCGCTCGGCATCGAACCCGGCGGCTGCCAACACGCGCGGCAGGTGGCGCAGCACCGCTGGCACGAACTGCCACACGGGATAGACCAGCCGCTCGCGACCTGTGCCGTCGGGTGCGAGCCGGAGCGCCAACATTCGGCAGCGGACTAGGAGAACGTGCGGGTCCGGACCCGGATGCGGTCGATGATCGCATCCGGAACATCGACCTCGATCGCTGCGCGCGTACGATCGATCTCGGCGTCGATCGCACTGACAAGCTCGGTGACCACCGTGCGGGCGACTGTGGTACGTATCCCCCAGCTCCTCGCCTCGGCGACCAGATCGTCGAGCGTCACCTGAACGATGTCGGTCTGTGTGCCGATGAACAACCCGAGTTCGGTGTCGACGTACCGGCCCCCGTCGGACCCGTCGTAGTGCGTCGTACACATCACGTCATACATCGGAGCAAGCTCGATGGTTCCGTCACCCTGATGGAGGAACGAGATGTTCTTGCCGTGAAGGTCGGCGTTACCAACGAGCACACTGAACGCCACGTGGCGGAGCAACTCCACCGCCGAGCCGTTCCACGCGGTGAGCACCTGGGCAATCTTGCGGAGATTCGGGCCACCATGCGCCTCGTACTTGTGCTTCGGGAGATGCGTCATCACCGACAACGCCTGACACGCGTCTTCCTGATGGAGACGCACCGACGACCCCTCGGCGCCGGGCCGTCGGTCATAGCGCTCCGACACAAGCACCGTTGTCGTACCGAACCGGGCCACCGACGTCACCGCTGTGCGTAGACCAGCCCGGGCGGCAAGGTTCACGCAGAACGCCTCATTCGCCACCGACGCGGGAAGCTCCGCGATGGCCGGCTTCAAGATGTGCGTCGACGGGTGCATCGCGTCGGGCGTGAACCACTCGCCGCCGCGCCCCCAGAGCAACAGCTTCGGCTGCACACCCGGCAGCGACGCGCGCACCTTGCCGGTCACACCGAGCGGGTACACAGCAAGCGACCGGAGGCGCTGCTCGACTGTGTCGGCGTCGAGTAGTTCGGGTGGCTCTGCGTCCGTCGCCGGGCTTTGCCCTGCGGGCAACACCATGAGCGCACCGGCGCAATCCCGGCCGAGCGCGGCGAGCAAGCCGACGTCGTCGCCCGTGTCAACACCGAAGTCGTACGCAATCGTCTGCCGGGCTGGACCCTCCGGGAGCAGCCCGTGGAAGAACGGGCGCACGACCTTGTCGGTGTACGGCGCCGACGACATCGGCATCGCCACCGAGATCAGCGGAACACCAAGCGGTGCCACCCCCGGCACATAGCTGAGCTTCATCTTCCCTCGGGATTCCGTGACCGTCGCGATGCGAGTCCCCGCCAACCACACGTCCAGCGCTCTCACTGCTCGCTCCGCTCCCGGACTACGATCTCGAGATCGAGCGCAACGAGCGCGCGCACGACGTGGCGCATCGCCTCCGTTGATGCGCCTGACTCCAACTTCGACAGGTACGACCGGTGCATGTCCGCCTGCGTGGCGAGCTGCTCCTGGGACAGTTGGTGGCGAAGACGGAACTCGCGGATCGCCGCTCCGAATCCCATCGGACCCCGAATCACATAATCGTCTGAATTTGCCGACATGTTGACATTCTACTGTGTTGTCTGTATTTGCAGACACACACTCCGATTGTCCGCCTCGGCGAAGGCCATCGCGTCAGGACCGACTTTGGAAGTGCGTCGAGCGGACCGACCATCGCGACGGTTTCACGGCACGTCCCCTCGGCCGACTCTACGGAGGCACATCTCGGGATGTTCTACATCGTCGAACTGATTGGCGCAGTCACCAGAGTGGCGAGCTGCGTCACCAGAGCTCGGCTTCGGTCAGTGCGAGTGCCATGGCCATCGCCGACCCTGTGCCGACGGTGGGCGTCGTCGAATTCGCGGTTCGGAGGGCAGGCAGTCTCATTGCGTTAGCTGGCTGACCCTTTGGTGAGAGATGCCCACTAGCTCGGCGACGTCGCGGGTACTCAACCCACCTTTGCGAAGGGCTCGAACGGCCTGGGCCGTTGAAACGGCAGCCTCGGCTGCGGCGCGTTCGGCCGCTGCTCTCGCTACCTTCGCCTTCTCGGCGAGGTCAGAGCCCGGGACTCTGACTTGTAGCACGATGTCGCCCAGGTCGATCGAACGTCCCGTCATGAGTTCGACAACCTCCTTCACGCGAGCTGCGAGCTGATCGAGCCGCTTGGAAAATGTGGCTCCGCCGCATTCTG
>JANNHO010000266.1:0-3316 GCA_031404435.1 Acidimicrobiaceae bacterium
CACCGTGTTCATCGCGTGAGTCACCAGCACGATCGTTCGTCCCTCGTTGCGGAACTCGACGAACTTCTCGAGGCACCGCTGCTGGAAGGTGACGTCGCCGACGGCGAGAATCTCGTCGATGATCAGCAGGCGTGGATCGACGTTGATCGCGACGGCGAACGCGAGCCGGACGTACATCCCCGATGAGTAGGTCTTGACTGGGGCGTCGATGAAGCTCTGTAGGCCGGAGAACTCGACGATGTCGTCGAACCGGGAGGCGATGTCCTTGCGGGACATCCCGAGGATCGCCGCGTTGAGGAACACGTTGTCACGCCCGGAGAGCTCGGGATGGAAACCTGCGCCGAGCTCCAACAGCGCCGACATGCGTTTGTTCACCCGGACGCTGCCAGAATTCGGCTGGAGGATACCGGCCATGCATTTGAGCAACGTTGACTTGCCCGAGCCGTTCTCGCCGATGACGCCGAACACTTCGCCTTCGTTCACCTGGAAGGAGACGTCGTCGAGCGCGGTGAACTCATCGAACCGGTTTCTGCCCTTGCCGGCGATCAACTGCTTGATCGAACTTGCCTTCTCGTGATGAAGCCGGAAGGTTTTGGTGACGTGCTCCACTTCGAGCGCGAGGTCCGACATCTACATCTCCTCCGCAAAGCGTGGTGACAGCCGATTGAAGATCCAGGCACCGATGAAGAACGAGACGAACGACATGACCACGAGTTGTGCGAGGCGACCGACGCCGGGCATCCGCAGGTCGTACACGACGTTGTGGACCGCGGTGATGAAACTGCCAGTCGGCCCGTAGTTGGCGATGAACTTCAGTGCCGGTTGATCGAGCGTCGCCGGGTTGTAGATGACCGGGGTGGAGTAGAACAGGATCTGCGACAAGATGCCCCACAGGTAGTTCACGTCGTGGTAGAAGACGTTCGCCGCAGCGAGGGTCAGCGCCACCCCGGTCGTGAACAGCGCCAGCAACCCGAGCACCATCAGCAGCACCGGCAGCCATGGCAGCACCATGTTCCCGGCGAAGATCAGCGCCACGGAAAGAACCACCAGTTCGATGAGCAAGGTGACGAACTGGGCGACGATGACCGAGAACACCAGGTGTTCGTGCGGGAACTGCACCTTCTTGATCAATCCGGCACCACCCTGGACCGAGCCGATCGCGACGCCAACGGAGATCGAGAAGAAGTTGAACGGCAGCGCCCCGCTGAGGAAGTACAGCGGGAAGTTCTTCAGCCCGCTCGGATCGCCGATCGGTGGTTCGGCTTTGAACACGTACAAGAAGATGACCGTGAAGATGCCCATCTGGGTGAGCGGGTTGAGCAGGCTCCACGCCCACCCGAGCACCGATTTCTTGTAACGGGTGCGCAACTCCTTCAACGAGAGCAAGTACAGCAAGTTGCGGTGCGCGGCCGCAGAACGAAGTGACATGGCGGCCAGGAGTGTACCGATCGTGTCCGACACAGCCTGCGCATCTGGCCCGGGACTGTGCCGACCTCCAGGAGCGGATCGAACCGGAGTCGGGGCTAGCTTTCGCCGCCATGGTGTCACCGCTGACCATCGTCGACGTCGGAGCGCGCTGGGGCGTCGCTGAGCGCTGGTCGGCTCTCGCTCCCGATCTCCGCGTGTACGGCTTCGATCCTGATCCGGTGGAATGCGAACGTCTCAACGCTGCTCTCGGCGACACGGGCGACGACCGCACGACCGAATACGTCCCGTTCGCGCTCGCTGCCACTGCTGGCACGATGCACCTACACGTGACCGCCGAACCGGCGTGTTCGTCGATGTACCCGCCGATCGCCCGGCTGTCGCGCGTGTTTCGCGAGTTGGAGTGCATCGAGCAAACCGATCGGATCGAGGTCGACGTCACCACGCTCGACATGTGGTGCGCTGACCACGACGTCGACGTGATCGATTTGCTCAAGCTCGATACTCAGGGCTCGGAACTGGGCGTTCTGCAAGGAGCCGAGAGGATGCTCGGCAGCGTGCTCGTTCTCGAGATCGAGGTCGAGTTCAACCCGATCTACGAGGGCCAGCCGCTGTTCGCAGACATCGACGGGTTCCTCAGGGCGCGGGGCTTCGTCCTGTGGCGGCTCGATCATCTCACCCATTACTCGACCGAAGGTCCCGCAGGCGATGACGTGCGTGGCATCTCGTTTTTCGATTCGGTGCCGCATGAGACGATGGTGCCCGGCGGCCAGCTCTACTGGGGCCACGCGTACTTCGTCCGCCGGGAACTGTGCGCCGACTCGGACCAGAGTCCCTCCGCCGAGCAACGCCGACGGGGAGCCGCTGTGACTCGCGCCGGCGGACTTGACGATCTGGCTTGCCAGATCGTCAATCTGCCGTAGCGGCTGGACGCCGTCGTGACCTGAGAGCGAGCCCGATCACGCGCGGCTTCGATATCGTTCGGCCGTGACCCTGGCAACCGCGACTGTGATCATCCCCACGTTCGATCACGGTCCGTTGATCAGGCATTCCATCGCCTCAGTCCTTGCCCAAGACCACACCGACTTCGAGCTGATCGTGATCGGCGATGGTGCGCCACCGTCAACCCGCCACATCCTCGACGAGATCGTGTCCCAGGATGAACGGGTCTCGTACCAGTGGTTCGACAAGGGAGAGCGCCTCGGCGAAACCCATCGCAACGTGGTGCTTGCCGGCCGCGAATCGGATTTTGTGTGCTACCTCAGCGACGACGACCTGTGGGCGCCAACACATCTCACCGCGATGCGACTGGCACTCGAGCATGCCGACTTTGCCCACACCAACCACTTGTTCGTCGATGCCGATTCAGGAACCCATTTGGTGGCCGTGGACCTGAACGACGAAGCGATGCGCGCCGCGCATCTGCATGGAACGAGCTTCGTGTGCTTGTCGACGCTCGGGCACACGATGGCAGCTGTACGCGACAAAGGTCTGCGTTGGAACCTCACGCCCACCGACCGGTACACGGACTGGTTCTTTGTGACGGGCGCGATGAACCTCGGGCTCACGATCGCAAGCACCGACTCAGTCACCATGTTGAACATCGCCAGCGTCTTCCGAGGGGGCTGGTCGCTCGAGCGAAGGCTCGCGGAGATCGAAGGGTGGCGTGATGTGGTGAGCACGCGATGGGATGCGCTGACCGCAACCGCTGTGCTGGCAGAATCGCGCCGAAGCCGCTCGGAGCAGGTGGCGCACGCGACATGGTGCGAAGCCGCACGGGAGCGGCAACGAGCGGAGCTCGACGAGTTGGCAGCGAGGGTGGCCGATCTCGATCAGCGACTCGAATCGACGCACCAGACGCTCATTCGCAGCGGCCACGAGGTGGAACGCC
>JANNHO010000267.1:0-8859 GCA_031404435.1 Acidimicrobiaceae bacterium
GATCTGGGGAACGGGTCAGTCGGTGCTGCGGAACTGCTGCAGGTCGCGCAACTTGGCGTTGTTGGAGAAGATCTCGATCGGCGGCGCAACGTCGAGACGTAGTGCCCGCTGCAGGATGCGCACCTGCGTGTGCTGGTTGTACTCGGCCAATGTGACCGCCCAGCCGTCGCGCCCGGCGCGTGCCGTGCGCCCGCTGCGGTGCAGGTAGTCCTTCGCATCGCCGGCGGGCTCGTAGTGAATGACCGCGCCGATGTCGTCGACGTCGATGCCGCGCGCCGCGACATCGGTGGCGACGAGCACACTCAACTGGTTGTCGATGAGCCGCTTCAACGCTTTCTCGCGAGCGACCTGGGTGAGGTCGCCGTGGATGGCCATGGCCTTCACGCCGAGATCCTGCAGGCCGCGCTCGACACGGTCGCAGGTGCGCTTGGTCTGGCAGAACACGATGGTCTTGCCGACGCCGGCGGCGATCGACGCGACCACCTTGTCCTTATCCATGTGGTGCACGGCAAGGAACAGGTGATACATGGTGCCGACTGTGTCGGTCGGCTCGTCAATGGAGACCTCTACCGGATCGTGCATGTAGCGCTGCACGAGGTGGCCCACATCGCCGTCGAGGGTGGCCGAGAACAACATCGTCTGGCGCGGTGCGGTGCACTTGCGCAGAATCCACTCGACCTGCGGGGTGAACCCGTCGTCGGCCATCCGGTCGGCTTCGTCAAGCACCACGATCTCGACCGCGCTGAGATCGAGCTCGTTCTCCTTCAACAGATCGATCAGCCGCAACGGTGTCGCGACTACCACCTCGACCCCTTGGCGGAGATGCTCGATCTGCTGGTTGCGGGAGGCGCCGCCATACACGGGGAGCACACGGCACTCGCACAGGCGCGCCACCGGGTCGAGCACCTCGGCCACCTGCAACGCGAGTTCGCGCGTCGGCACCAGGACGAGCCCGAGCGGCCGGCGCGGCTCGGCCTTGCCGCTGAGGCGGGCCAGCATCGGCACCCCGAACGCAAGCGTCTTACCCGAGCCGGTCTGCGCCCGGCCGCACACATCGAGGCCCTGCAGGGCGACGGGGATCGCTTTGGTCTGGATGGCGAACGGCATGGTGAAGCCCGCCGCCCACAGGCCGCGGTCGACACCCTCGGGCACGCCAAGGTCAGCGAACCCGGTAGGGATGTAGGCAGCGTCATCTTCGAGTACTTCGAGCGGGGCGAGCGAGGACGCCGATCGCTCCTCGAAGCTCTTGGCTGGGCGACGAACACGTCGCGGGGCCCCGGGTGGGCGTGTGTTTTCAGGCATGTTGGCGACCAGCGTACTTGGGCTCCCTGCCGATCGATGGTGATCTCCCTGGCCGGGCGAGTTGCGGCGATCCACCGCCGGATCGACAACAATGCCGACATGAAGGTCGCCCTCACCGTCAACGATTTCCTCCGCCGCGCCGAACAGCTCTACCCGCTGCGCACCGCTGTGATCGACGAACCCGATCAGCCCGCCGCATCGTGGGGCACGTTCACCTACGCCGAGATGGCCGCACGCGCCCGCGCCCAGGCAGCCGCTCTCGACGCGATGGGCATCGCTGCCGGCGAACGCGTGGCGATCGTCAGCCACAACTCGGCCCGGCTGCTCACCGCGCTGTTCGGCGTCAGCGGATCGGGCCGCGTGCTCGTGCCGATCAACTTCCGCCTCGTCGCCGAGGAGGTGCGCTACATCGTGGCGCACTCGGGAGCCCGCGTGCTGCTGGTCGACCCCGAACTCGACGAGGCGCTGGCCGACGTCGAGTGCGAACACCGCTACGTGATCGGCAGCGATCACGACGCGCCGGCCGAACACGCTGAACCGGTCGCGTGGGACTGCGACGAGGACGCGACCGCGACCATCAACTACACCAGCGGCACCACTGCCCGACCGAAGGGCGTGCAGCTCACCCACCGCAACATCTGGCTCAACGCCACCACATTCGGATGGCAGCTGGGCATCAGCGACCGCGACGTGTACCTCCACACACTGCCGCAGTTCCACTGCAACGGCTGGGGCGTGCTGTACGCGGTGACCGGGATGGGTGGCAAGCATGTGATCATCCGCAAGATCGACGGTGCCGAGATCCTGCGACGTGTCGACGAACACGGGGTCACGGTGATGTGCGGCGCACCAGCCGTGGCGAACGCGATCCTCGACGCGGCCGCGACCTGGGATGGGCCGATCCCCGGCAACGGCCGGGTGCGGATGGTGATCGCCGGGGCACCTCCTCCCACGCGCACCATCGAGCGGATCGAAACCGAACTCGGCTGGGAGTTCATCCAGATCTACGGCCTCACCGAAACCACCCCGCTCCTGACGATGAACCGCCGTCGTGCCGAGCTCGACCCGCTCAGCCCTGCCGACCGGGCGACCCGCCTCAGCCGCGCCGGCGGCCCGGCGCTCGGAGTGGAGGTACGCGTCTCGACCGACGGCGAGATCCTCGCCCGCGGCAACCACATCATGGCCGGCTACTGGGAGCAGCGAGAGGCGACGGCCGAGGCGATCCGCCCGGCGAGCGACGACCCCGATGGACCGGCGTGGTTCCACACCGGCGACGGCGGGTTCATCGACAACGAGTGCTACGTCACCATCAGCGACCGCAAGAAGGACGTGATCATCAGCGGCGGCGAGAACGTCAGCTCGATCGAGGTGGAGGACGCTCTGTTCAGCCACCCCGACGTCGCCGAGGTCGCGGCGATCGGGGTGCCCGACGAGAAGTGGGGCGAGCTCGTCATGGCCCTCGTTGTCATCACACCCGGATCAACGCTGGACGAAGCGACGCTCATCGCGTACTGCAAGACGAAGCTGGCCGGGTACAAGTGCCCGAAGCGGATCGAGTTCCGCGATGTGCTCGCCCGTACCGCGACCGGAAAGCTGCAGAAGTTCAAGCTGCGCGAGCCGTACTGGACCGGCCGGGCCAAGGGCATCAATTGACCTGTGGTCGGGCGCGCACCGGCCGACTCATGAATCAGTCGAACTGACGGACTTCTCAGCTCAACTGTCTGATGGATCAGCGAGTAGCCGTTCCGTTTTCACGTCGTTAGCTTTCGCTGCGCTCGACCGCCGACCGGCTGCGAGCCGAAGCATCGACGAGGAGGCAGAAACCATGGAACAGTTCGACGGAACGCTGAACGCAGGCCGCAAAGGCATGGCCTACGACTGGCAGGGGCTGCTCGCCTCGTACGAAGCGGGATCGCTCGACAGCGACCTCGCCGCGATGGCGCCGCAGTTCGCAGAGTGAGCCGTGCACCCGGCAGGGTGCTCGTCCTCGGCTGCGGATCGGTGGCGCAATGCGTCGTCCCGCTGCTCGTTCGCGACCTCGGGATCGAGCCAGCACGGTTGACAGTCGTCGACTTCGCCGACAACCGCAGCCGCATTGCCGCCGAGATCGCCGTTGGCGTCACCTACGAGATTGACCGGGTCACCCCCGACAACATCGACTCGTTCCTGTCGGCACGCGTGGGCGACGGTGACCTGCTGGTCGATTTGGCCTGGAACATCGACAACCCGACGATCCTGCAATGGTGCCGCGACCACAACGTCCGCTACCTCAACACCAGCGTCGAGGTGTGGGACCCGTACATCGATCTGGCCACCACTCATCCGCTCGATCGAACGCTGTATGTGCGGCACATGGAGTTGCGCCGAATGATGGCCGCGTGGCCCGACAACCGCGGTGCAACAGCGGTGCTCGAACACGGCGCCAACCCCGGCCTCGTCAGCCACTTCACCAAGCAGGCTCTCCTTGAAATCGGCTCCGCGATGCTGCGCGACGGGCTCGCCGCCGATGCGGGCGTGCTCGAGGCTGCGCTGACCACCGCGTCGAATGACGGAGTCGGTTTCAACGTGTTGGCGATGCACACCGGCACCAAGGTCATCCACATCGCCGAACGCGACACGCAGATCAGCAACGTGCCGAAAGCACCGGACGAGTTCGTCAACACCTGGAGCGTCGACGGGCTGTACGAAGAAGGCATTGCCCCGGCCGAGATGGGGTGGGGCACCCACGAGTTGCGCCTGCCGCCGAACGCCTACGTGCACACAGGCGTTGGGCCGCGCAACCAGATCTGCCTGGCCCAGCCGGGCATCGAGACCTGGGTGCGGTCGTGGGTGCCGAGCGGTGAGATCCGCGGCATGGTGGTGCGCCACGGCGAGTCGTTCACCATGTGCGAACACCTCACCGTGAACGACCGGATCACCGGCGCGGCGATGTACCGGCCGACCGTGCACTACGCCTATCACCCGAGCGACGCCGCGGTGAACAGCGTGCTCGAGCTACGGATGCGTTCGTGGGTGATGCAATCGAAGCAACGCATCATGAACGACGAGATCATCAGCGGTCGCGACGAGCTCGGCGTGTTGTTGATGGGTCACCCGTACAAGTCGTGGTGGACGGGTTCGATCATGTCGATCGACGAAGCGCGCTCCGCGATCGCACACCAGAGCGCGACCACGTTGCAGGTTGCTGGCTCGATCCTCGGCGCGATTGCGTGGATGATCGAGCACCCGACCGAGGGCGTTCGAGTGCCCGACGACCTACCGTGGCAGGACGTGTTGCGGGTGGCGACGAAGTACCTCGGCACGTTGTGGTCGGGGCCTTCCGATTGGGATCCGGTGTCGAGCCGCAACGACGTGTTCGGGGCGTTCAGCAACGAGCGCGACGGTCTTGACCGCACCGACCCCTGGCAGTTCACCAACTTCCTCACGCATTGAGCACCGCCAGTAGTTTCTCTGCCGGAAATCTTTTCCGGCCGAGGTTGCTGTCGCCCGAAAAGCGAACCAGCGTTCGCCTGGCTGAACTTCCCCTCAGCGAATCGCAGGTTCGGTCCTGCCACAAAAAACTTGTCAACGCTGTCGTCGCCGACAGCTGTCGCAACGGCTGTCGCTACGGCCAGGGGAGGTGCACAATGCCGATCGAACTGTCGATACTGGTTCCGTCCTTTTCCCGATTGGTATCGGTGGCAATCACCGGCGACATTGCCGACCGCGATCGAGCCGCCGTCGAGTCGCTGTTGGCCGATGCCGCCCGGGTGCAGGGCGTGGTCGACGCGATTCGGGCCGCTGGTGCCCGCCGACTCGAGGTGCTTGCCGAGGCCACGGGCGCGCTCGACCCCGAAGCGGTGGTCGGCGATGCCGGGCGCACGTCGCGGCGCGAGGCCTCGCGAACGATCCAACGTGGGCGGGTGACCGAATCCGTGCCACAGCTTGGCAGCGCGATGGCCGACGGCGAGGTGTCGGCCAGCCACCTCGACGCTGTCGCCAATGCGCTTGCTCGGCTGGACCCCGATCAGCGAACGCGCCTTGCCGCCGATGGCGACTGGATCGCGACGATCGCAGCGCGATGCACCCCCGAGGAACTGAGCCGGGCCCTGACCCGCCGCGTCCGTCAACTCGGTGTCGACGATGGTGTCGCCCGGTTCGAACGACAGCGCCGGGCTGCAACGTTGCGGTACTGGGTCGACCAGATCTCTGGGATGATGTGCATCCACGGCGAGCTCGATCCCGAAAGCGGTGCCCGCCTCGTGGCTGCGATCCAGCGCAACGTTGAGCGACTGTTCCACGCGGCCACGCCAGACACGTGCCCCGACGACGAACGCAAACCCGGTCACCTCCGCGCCCTCGCACTGAGCGATCTGGTCGCTGGCGGACGTCACGCAACCTCGGGCTCGGCGTCGTCGGGGTCGGGGTCGTCCGGCCCGGGCTCGCCTGCGAGCGCGTCGACATCATCAGCTGGATCGTCCCCGTCGATGGGATCGATGGGGCCGGAGTTCATCGTCGTTATCGACCTAGCGACAATGTTGCGGGGGCTCCACGGCAGCTCGCGGGTCGAGATCACCGGCGGGGTGGACCTGCCCGTCGAAACCTTGCGGCGGTTGGCCTGCACAGCTTCGATCATTCCGGTCGTGCTCGACGGCGCTGGAGTGACGGTCGACGTCGGGCGGTCCAGCCGGTTGGCCACACCATCGCAACGGCGAGCGCTACGGGCGATGTATCCGCGCTGCGCAGTCGACGGATGCACGGTGCCGTTCGATGCATGCCACGCCCACCACCTTCTCCCGTGGGATGACGGCGGCCCAAGCGATCTCGCCAACTTCGTTCCACTGTGTTCCAAACACCATCACCTCACCCACGAGGGAGGCTGGAAACTCGCGCTTCAGCCGAGCGATCGCGTCCTCACCATCACCCTCCCCGACGGGACGACATTCGCCAATCCACCGCCATCAGCCCGCGCCGCCTGAGCGGGCGCGAACTCAGTACGCAGGTGGCGCACGCGAGACGGGCCGGGGTTGCCTGAAGTGTCGGGATTGCCTCACTTGCCGGGATGGAGTATGATGGAGGCCAGATATGCGTCGCATTGGCCTGGGCCTCCTCCTTATGTAGGGCAAGCGCCACATACCCGCGCTTGCCCGCACCTCCCGCCCACCGGCCGGGAGGTTTCGACGTTTTGGGGGATTGTGCGAGACACGCCGAACTCCAGGCGACGACCTTCCGCCCCGACACGATGTCGCTGACGCCAGTGCAGTGGCAGCCAGCCGCGCCGTCCACGCTCGACCATCCAGTTCCGAGTACTGCTCCAAATTTCGTGAGCGCCTCCCAGGAGAACACCACCCATGCCGCCAGCCAATGTCACCCCGAAAAAGATGTCGTTCGAGAAGTACCAGCGACTCGTGCCGGTCGTGCTTCACGACCGCACATGGCCGAATGCCGTCACCGACGTCGCCCCGCTGTGGTGCAGCGTCGACCTGCGCGACGGCAACCAGGCGCTGATCGATCCGATGGATCCCCAGCGCAAACTGCGAATGTTCGACGCCCTTGTCAAGATGGGCTTCAAGGAGATCGAGGTCGGCTTTCCGAGCGCCAGCCAACCGGACTTCGACTTCGTCAGGCAGCTGATCGACGACGACCTCATCCCCGACGACGTGGTCATCCAGGTACTGGTGCAATGCCGCCCCGAGCTGATCGAGCGAACCTACGAATGCATCCAGGGGGCAACCCGAGCAATCGTGCACTTCTACAACTCCACCAATCCGCTGCAGCGCGAGGTCGTGTTCGGGCTCGACAAGCAGGGCATCATCGACATCGCCGTCAACGGCGCCAAGCTGTGCCGCAAGCTGGAGCAAACAGTCCCGAACACCGCGGTACGCTACGAGTACTCGCCGGAGAGCTTCACCCTCACCGAACCCGAGTTCGCGATCGAGATCTGCGAAGCAGTGATGGACGTGATCGAGCCGACGCCCGATCGGCCGATTATCTTGAACCTGCCGGCCACGGTCGAGTGCTACACCCCGAACGTCTACGCCGACGTGATCGAGTGGTTCGGACGTCACATTCGTCAACGCGACTGCGTGGTGATCAGCCTGCATCAGCACAACGACCGAGGCACCGCCACGGCAGCTGCCGAACTCGGCGTGCTCGCAGGTGCCGACCGGGTGGAGGGAACCCTGTTCGGTAACGGCGAACGCACCGGAAACGTCGATCTGGTCAACCTGGCGATCAACCTGTTCGTGAACGGTGTCGATCCCCGCCTCGACATCACCGACATCGACGCGCTGCGGCGCACCGCCGAGTACTGCAACCGCCTCCCCGTGCACCCACGGCATCCGTGGGTTGGCGATCTGGTCTACACCGCGTTCAGCGGCAGCCATCAGGACGCGATCAAGAAGGGCTTCGATGCCCTGCAGCGCAAGGCTGCGGCATCGCCGACGGGCGAGTACGAACAGTGGGGTGTGCCATACCTGCCGCTCGACCCGAAGCATCTCGGACGCAGCTACGAGGCGGTGATCCGCGTCAACAGCCAAAGCGGCAAGGGTGGCGTGGCGTACGTGATGAAGACCGAACACGGCTTCGATCTCCCCCGCCGCTTGCAGATCGAATTCTCCAAAACCATTCAGCACATCACCGAGGACTCCGGGACCGAGATCAGCCCGGTCGTGATGTGGGACGCGTTCCAGACCGAGTACCTCACCCCGGCGCCGAGGTTCCAGCTGACGTCGCACGAGCTGCGCAGCGACTCTGCATCGGGGCGCACCTCGATCACCGCCCAGTTGGTGATCGATGGAGAACCGCTCACCATCATCGGCGAGGGCAATGGCCCAATCGATGCGTTCGTGCGCGCGTTGAGATCGGGTGCGGGCGCAACACTCGACGTCACCGACTACGCCGAGCACGCCATGGGCCAGGGTTCACAAGCCACTGCCGTCGCCTACGTCGAGACGATCAGCGCCGAGCATGGAATCCTGTGGGGCGTAGGGACCGACCCGAGCACGATCACCGCTTCGCTGCGGGCCGTACTGAACGCACACGAGCGGTCACACCCGAGCAGCTAGGGTTCGGCGGATGTCGCACTGGCTTCGTCGCCTGGTACTGATCGCGTTGGTGGGCTCTGTCGCCGGAGCTGTCGTGGTTCGGCTGCGGCGTACCACCTCGGGTATCGGGACGGTGTCCAACGGTCCGTCTGCACCTGCCGCAACAGCGCAAGATCCAACTTGGCCGCCGCTGCATCGCGACGCCACCACCCCTGCCTCACCACCTGCCGCACCCGCTGACTTACGGACCACGCAGGGCGTGGTGGAAACGCTTTCACCGGGCGCCACGGCACAGGGGCCGCCGAAGGTGGCGAGCGACACGGTCGCGGACAACAACGGCATGCGCTGGATCCGGCCGGACGAGCATGGTGCGTGCCCCGCCGAGTACCCCGTGAAAGCGAACGACAACTCGGGCATCTTTCACCTGCCCGGCGGGAGGTTCTACGACCGCACGAAGCCCGAGCGCTGCTACTCCGACGCGGTCGCCGCTGCCGCCGATGGCTATCGTGCCGCCAAGGCCTGACGACGATAC
>JANNHO010000268.1:0-20822 GCA_031404435.1 Acidimicrobiaceae bacterium
CCTGACCGTGGTGCGAGCCGGCGATGCGTCCGACGCGGCGGCAGGGATCGCAACTGCAATCGCCGAGGCCCTCGACTACATCGGGGTGCTGGCAGTGGAGATGTTCGTGGTCGAGCAGGGCCTGCTGGTGAACGAGCTCGCGCCGCGGCCGCACAACAGCGGGCACTGGACCCTCGACGGTGCCGAGACCAGTCAGTTCGAACAACAGGTGCGCGCCATCTGCGGGCTCACGCTCGGCAGCACCCGGGCGACCAGCCCGGCGGCGGCAATGGTCAACCTGCTCGGTGACGTGTGGGACAACGGCCCACCCGACTGGAAGCGGA
Source organism: Acidimicrobiaceae bacterium (assembly GCA_031404435.1). Taxonomy (GTDB): domain Bacteria; phylum Actinomycetota; class Acidimicrobiia; order Acidimicrobiales; family Ilumatobacteraceae; genus VFMC01. The sequence continues at coordinate 324 of JANNHO010000268.1, forward strand.
TGCTCGACGATCCCTCAGCACACCTGCACCTGTACGGAAAATCTCAGGCCCGGCCGGGGCGCAAGATGGGCCATCTCACGGTCCTGGCCGACGCGGCCGAGCTGGCAACCGAGGTGGCGCTAGCCTCCCGGGATCATGCTCGCCGGACCGTTCAGCTGGATCACTGACCTCACCGAACAGCTCGGCGATTGGGCCGGCAACTGGTGGTTCCTCAGCGTGATCCTGGTGATCGCCTTCGGCGACTCAATCGTTCCGATCGTGCCGAGCGAAACCACCGTGATCATCGGGGGCGTCGCGGTCAGCACCGGCGAAGCCCCGTACTCATTGTGGATGGTGATCGTCGTCGGCGCGTTCGGAGCGTTCATGGGCGACACCACTGCGTACGCGATCGGCCGCAAGTGGGCACCGTCGTTCGAACGGCGCGCGGCGCGGCGGGTGAAGTTCGGTCGGCGCCTGGCGTGGGCGCACGAACAGATCGAGGACCGCGGAGGAATGCTGCTGATCACCGCGCGGTTCATCCCCGGGGGTCGCACCGTGCTCACGCTGTCGAGCGGAATCACCCGCCAACCGCGCCTGTGGTTCATGCGCTGGATCCTCATCGCCGTGATCATCTGGGCCACCTACGCAGCCGGGCTGGCCTACATCGTCGGCAAGCCGTTCAAGGACAACCACACCCTTGCGTTCTGGGTGGCCTTCGGCACCGCGCTCGGGGTCAACATCGTGATCGAGGTGGCGCGCCACATCCGCAACCGCGGCAGTCACGCGGACGAGGTCACCAGCGAGCCCAGCGCCGAGTCGACCACCTGATCGACGAAAGCAAAACTTGTCGCCTGGCGGGAGATGAAGCGACGGTAGAACAGCGGTCCGACCAGCATGCTGACGAGCGTGTCGATGTCGGTGTCCGCCGCCAACTCGCCGGCGTCAAGGGCGACGCTCAGCCGGGTACGCAGCGGTAAGCGCCGCCGAGCAGCGAAGTCGACGGCGAGCGCGTGGCCGTGCTCGTCGCGTTCGGCCACGTCGATCATCGCGGGCACCCACGGCGCGAACTCGTCGGTCGTCAGCACCTCGGCGAATTGGTGCAACCAGCTCCGCACATCGGCCACAACACCGGCTGCGACCGGGATTGCGGGTGGTCCTGTGAGCGATTCGAACGCGGCGAACAGCAACGTCTCCAAGTCGCCGAACTGGCGGTAGAGCGTGGTCTTGGCCGCACCGCTGCGCGCCGCGATCGCCTCCATCGTTGTTCGCCCCGCACCGAGTTCACGAATCAGCTCCAGCGCAGCATCGACGGCGCGCCGTCGGGAACGGACCGCGCGCGGATCGATGCGGTCAGCCGACGGGTCGCGCATCGCTGACCTCGTCGGTACCGGCACCGGCGTCGGCGCTGTTGCGGCTCGCTGGCGTATCGCCGCCTGCGGGCTCGGCCGCCGGAAGCCCGCCGCCGATCCGGGAGACCACGACGATCGCGGCGAGCGCGACCAGCGCGGCCGAGACACGCAATGCGATCTGCGTGCCGTCGACGAACGCCGCTCGCACCGCGCTGCGAAGTTGCTCTGCCGCCTCCGGCCCGATCGCCCCCCTGGCCCGGTCGGCCATCGCCAACGCCTTGCCGACACTGTCGCCGGCGGCGCTGGACAACTCCGACGGCAGCGAATCGAGCGATGACGACACGCGCCCGCGATAGATGCTGGTGACGATGCTGCCGACAATCGCAATGCCGATCGCCCCGCCCAACTCTCGCGTGGTGTCGTTGACCGCCGAACCGACCCCAGCTTTGTGCATCGGCACAGATTGGACGATGCCGCTGCTGAGCGATGGCATCGTCATCCCGACGCCTGCCGCCAATACGACCAGCGTGGCGGCGATGTAGCCATAGCCAGTGTCCAGCCCGGCGAAGGAGAACATCACGAGGCCGAGCACCATCGTGCCCATGCCCGCGCCGACGACTCGTTGCACCCCGTGTGCGGCGGCCAGGTCGGCCGAGCGGGGCGAGACGATGATCATCGTGATTGCGAACGGCAGGCCGCGCACACCCGCCTGCAGCGGCGAATAGCCCTGCACGTACTGCAGGTACTGCGTCAGCACGAAGAAGGTCGAGAACATGCCGAGGAACGCGAACGTGATGCCGAGGCTGCCCATCGCAAAGCGGGGGATGGCGAAGTAGCTCATGTCGAGCATCGGGTTCGTGGTCCGCCGTTCGTACGTGACGAACCCGACCAACCCGACAACGGCGACGACGAAGCCACCGATCACGAGCGCATCCGTCCACCCGCGCTCGGGACCCTCGATGATCGCGAACAGCAGGCCCGCGAACCCGACGATCGACAGCATCGCACCGCCCGGGTCGAGCGCCGCGCCCACGCCCTCCTTCGACGTCGGCGCCAGCGCGGCGGTCGCGATGAACGCGACAAGAGCGATCGGCACGGCAACGAAGAACACCGACCCGTACCAGAAGTGCTCGAGTAGGAACCCGCCCATCAGCGGGCCGATCGCCCCACCGGCACCCGCGAACCCGGCCCAGGTTGCGATCGCCTTCGCCCGTTCCTGCGGAGGGAACGACGACTGCAACAAGCTCAGCGTGGCCGGCATGATCAGCGCCGCACCGATGCCCATCAACGCACGCATTGCGATCAGCGAGTTGGCGGTGTCCATCACGGCCGACAGCGCCGATGCGATGGAGAACAGCACCAGGCCGATCAGCAACGCACCCTTGCGCCCGAAGCGATCTCCAAGCGCACCGGCGGGAAGCAACAGCGCGGCGAACACGAGCGCGTAGGCATCCACGATCCACAGGATCTGCGTGTCGCTCGGGTTGAGACTGGACTGGGCCAGGCTTGGGATCGCCACGTTGACCGAGCTGACCGTGGCGACGATGAGCACGAGGCTGAGGCACATGGTGGCCAGGATCGCCCACCGCCGCTGGTACACGTGGGGTTCGATGCCGCCAAGATCGGCGGTGATGGGTCTCGCAGTCGTCGTGTTCATGGTGCTCCGTTTCGCTACGCAAGCGTAGCGAAATTTTCCCGCGGGAAAACGTCTTCAGCGTTGATGCCCGTCCGGTTCGGTCCGCGGTATCGAAGCTGGTGACCGCTGCGACCCACGGATGTGTCTGATGTCACTCCTACGAAAGGCCTGGTGGCGGGAAGCGGCGGGTTGTTGACGTGGTGGACTCGTTCGGGCGTGTCCTACGCTCGCTTCTAGCGCGACGAATCCGTGTACCGGATCTCGTCGAAACACTGGCCTCATCCCCCCGAAGGAGCCCTCTTGTCCTCGCCGCTGCCATCGTCCAATCCCACGCGCCGCCCATCGGTGTTCGCCCGCCTTGCTGGCGTGTGCCACGACCGCCGGCGGTGGGTGGCCGGTGCCTGGGTCGGCGCGCTGATCCTGATCGGTGGATCGTCCGGCGCGATCGGCAACGGTTTCCGTGACGAGTTCAACCTCCCTGATTCGGATTCCAAGACGGGGTTCGATCTGCTCGACCGCGACTTCGGCGGTCAGGGAACGGGGATCACCGGCACGATCGTGTTCCGCGCCGACCAGGGCGTGACCGACGCCGAAGTGCAGCCGGCGATGGAGGCGCTGTTCGCCGAGGTCGCGACGATCGCCAACGTCGACCGGGTGGTCGGCCCGTACAGCCCGGAAGGCGCGCGCCAGATCTCGGCCAGCGGGCCACAGGCCGGAAAGGTCGCCTTCGCCAACGTCGAGTTGCCCGAGGACATCTCGTTCCCCGATGCGGAGAAGATCCGCGACGCGATTCGCGAGGCGCAGCCGTCGATCCCCGGTCTCGACATCGAGTTGGGCGGGTTCATCTTCGCCGAGTTCGAGAACCCGTCGTCGGAGGTGATCGGTATCGCATTCGCGATCGTCATCTTGATCCTGGCGTTCGGGTCGGTGCTGGCGATGGGGCTGCCGGTGGGGGTTGCGTTGTTCGGCATCGGCATCGGCACGTCGCTGGTGATCTTGTTCAGCAACGTGGTCACGCTGCCCGAGACGTCGCAGTTCATCGGGTTGATGATCGGGCTCGGGGTCGGGATCGACTACGCGCTGCTGATCGTCACCCGCTACCGCGAACAGCTACATCGCGGGCACACCGTGCGCGAGTCGATCGTCATCGCGATGGATACCGCCGGCAGATCGGTCGTGTTCGCCGGGGCCACCGTGGTGATCTCGCTGCTGGGCATGTTGATCATGGCCGTCGCGTTCGTCACGGGATTGGCCGTCGGCGCGGCGCTCGTCGTCGCGGTCACCGTGATCGCCTCGCTCACGCTGTTGCCGGCCCTGCTCGGCTTCGCCGGCCACAACGTGGAGCGCACGCGCTGGCGCGGTCTCATCGCCGCGGGCCTGGCCGCCATCGCCCTGGCCGGTGTCGGGCTGAAGTTCACCCCGCTGGCGATCGGGCTACCGCTCGCCGTGATCGTGCTGATCGCCGGAATATGGGTGAAGCCGCTCAAACGCGAAGTCCGCCGACGGCCCCCGCGGGAGTTGCGCGAGACCTTTGCGTACCGGTGGAGCCGGCTGATCCAGCACCACCCGTGGCCCGCAGCGATCGGGTCTGCTGTGGTGCTGCTGATCCTGGCCACACCGGTGCTCGGGCTCCGGCTGGGCTTCTCCGACGAGAGCAACTTCGCCGACGACACCACCACCAAACGGGCGTACAACCTTCTTGTCGAAGGCTTCGGCCCGGGCTTCAACGGCCCTGTCCTGCTGGTCGCCGAGCTTCCGGCCGGATTCGATCCGGCCCAGCTCGAAACGATCACCACCGCCGTCGGCACTGACCCCGGGGTTGCTTTCGTTTCGCCTGCCATCGTCAACGACGAGGCTGCCCCGACATCGGCGATCTGGAACCTGATCCCCACGACCGGTCCGCAGGACGAGGCGACAACGCAACTCGTCGATCGACTACGCGGCGACGTGCTGCCCCCTGTCGAGACCACCGCAGGCGTCGACGTCAACGTCAGCGGCACGGTTGCGGTGAACGTCGACTTCTCCGATTACCTGGCCGGTCGGCTGCCGTACTTCTTCATCGCCGTGCTGGCGCTGTCGTTCCTGCTGCTGATGGTCGTGTTCCGCTCGCTGCTCGTGCCGCTGAAAGCGGTGATCATGAACCTGCTGTCGATCGGCGCCGCGTACGGCGTGGTGGTCGCGTTGTTCCAGTGGGGCTGGCTGAGTGACATCACCGGCGTGTCCCCCGCCCCGATCGAGACGTGGATCCCGATGATGCTGTTCGCGATCACGTTCGGGTTGTCCATGGACTACGAGGTGTTCTTGCTGTCGCGGGTCCGCGAGGAATGGCACCGCACCGGTGACGCGCGCACCTCGGTCGCCGACGGGCTCGCCGCGACCGCCAAGGTGATCACCGCCGCCGCGGCGATCATGGTGTTCGTGTTCGGCAGCTTCCTGCTGGAAAACGACCGGGTGCTCAAGCTGATGGGTGTCGGCCTCGCCACCGCGATCCTGCTCGACGCGACCATCGTCCGCATGTTGCTCGTGCCGGCCACGATGGAACTGCTCGGCGACAAGAACTGGTGGCTGCCCCGCTGGCTCGATCGCCTGCTGCCGAACATCGACGTCGAAGGCCACACCGAAGGCCACACCAACGACGACGATCCCGACACCACCGCCGGCCGCGAACCCGTCCTTGCGTCAAGGAACTGACGAACTCAGTTCGCCGGATACGTCGATCACCCCCACATCCCGTGACTTCAACGGCTGACGTCGCGTTCCGTCGGCTGCTCGCCAACTCGTTGGTGACCAGTGTGACGAGCACGTTCTTGTGGTTTGCCCTCACGTTCTGGGTGTACCTGGAAACTCGCTCGGTGGTGTCCACCGGGGTGATCGGCGGTGCATTCGGGTTGGCGTCAGCGGCCTTCGGGCCGGCTTTTGGCACATATGTCGATCACCATCGGAAGAAGGCCGCGATGGTGCTCGCGACCACAGTCTCCGCGGCCTGCTTCACGCTGGCGACTGCGCTGTTCCTCATCATCGACAGCGAGAGCCTCCTGCGGTTGCGCAGCCCGTGGTTCTGGCTGCTGGTCGCGGCGACGCTGCTGGGATCGGTCGCCGGCCAGATGCGCGGCATCGCCATGTCGACCTGCGTCACCCTGCTCGTGCCAGAGGATCGTCGCGACAAGGCCAACGGCCTCGTCGGGACGATCACCGGTGTCTCGTTCGCGATCACCTCCGTATTCAGCGGTCTCGTGATCGGCCAGCTCGGAATGGGATGGGCCCTCTACATTTCCATCGCGCTCACGGTGGGAGCCCTGATCCACCTGCACGGCATCATAATCGACGAGCCCGATCCCCTCCCCGCCGCTGGGATCAAGGCCCCGAGGATCGACATACGTGGCGCGCTCGATGCCATCCACGCGGTTCCCGGCCTGTCGATGCTGATCGCCCTCGCCGCGTTCAACAACCTGCTCGCCGGAGTGTTCATGGCGCTCATGGACGCCTACGGCTTGTCGCTCGTGTCGGTCGAGACCTGGGGTTTGCTGTGGGGCGCGATCAGCCTGTCGTTCATCGCTGGCGGGCTGACCGTCGCTCGCTTCGGCCTGGGGTCTGCACCCCTACGCCTCATTTTGATCGGCAACGTCGTCAACTGGACGGTGTGCGCGGTGTTCGCGCTGCAGTCGTCGATCGTGCCGCTCGTGGCCGGTATGGCCATCTGGCTCGGCTTGATCCCCGTGATCGAGGCTGCGGAGCAAACCGTCCTGCAACGCGCGATTCCCTACGAACGCCAAGGTCGAGTGTTCGGCTTCGCCCAACTCGTCGAAAACGCCGCCGCGCCCGTCACTGCGTTCATGATCGGACCGATCGCGGAGACGGTCTTCATGCCATTCATGACCGACGGCCGTGGTGCCGACGCCATAGGCGGCTGGTTCGGTATCGGCCCCGAACGGGGGATCGCCTTGATGTTCACCATCGCCGGGCTCGTCGGCATTGCCGTCACACTGGCCGCCCGCGCCTCGCACGCCTACCGACAGCTCTCGGCGGCCGCTGCTCCTGCGACGAGCTGATCGCGTCGGCCCGCGACGCGGCACTGATCCGGTGTGCGGCGGTGCCGCACCGGCGAGTGCAGGGTTGGCCATGCGGTCGATGCGGAAGGTGCGCCAATCGTCTCGACGCACGTCCCACGCAACCGGGTACCAGGTGATCGGGCAGGATCTGGCCGAGTTTGGCCACACCGGATGCGGACAGATCTTGTCCTGATCTCCCAGGAAATCCTGAACCTGCCTCAGCGCGGTCAGCTGTACATGAGCGACCCGGGGGTGGTGAGGAGTTCACCGGTCTCGAGCCAGGTCTTCAGGCCGGACAGGATCATCATCCACCCGCCGTAGAGCTCGTCGCAGGCACCATCGCGCATCTCGTCATGGGTGACCCTCAAGCGGCACGAATCGCCGACCGGCTCGATCTCCCACGTCACTCGCGACGTGCCCTCGGCTTTGGCCGCCTCGCTCCAGAGAGCAACCATCGATTGCACCAGCCGACGCGGCGGGTCGACTTCTAGGTTGACGCCCTCGCCGAGCAACTCCCCGGCCATTTGAGGATGGCCCATCTCGAAGCGTGACCCAGTCGACCAGTCGGAGCGCTGACCGGCCCCGAAGTTGTACTTGGCCCGGATCTCGGGACTGGTGATTGCCTCCCACAACCGTTCTGGAGTGGTCCGAATGTAGATCTCGAACACCTTTTCCATCGTTGTCTCCAATTCGTGTTTGAGGCCGACCAGGCCGGCGGCCCAGCGTTCGGCGTACTTGTTGACCCAGCGGTCGTGGATGAGGCGAATCGGCACCGTGTTGAGGTAGTGCAGCTTCTCCCGGCCGCGCCGCTTGGTGACGACCAGCCCGGTTTCCTCCAACTGCCTGAGATGCTTCATCACCCCGATTCGAGTCATTGTGAAACGTCCCGTCAACGCGTGCAAGGTCTGCCCGTCCTCCCGGTACAACTCGTCGAGCAAGCTACGCCGGGTCGGATCGGCCAATGCCTTGAACACGTCATCCACGTCGATCAGTATAGGTAACTATTTAGTTACTTGTCGAACCCCAGGCCGCTCCGGGCCGCCGCGCCGGGCCGCGCTTCGATTGTCGTGCCGCGGCGAACCGGTCCTATCGTGACCGGGTGCTCGCCGTGATCCCTGTGAGAGATGGTCGGCTGCCACTCGGCGGTGCCGAAACCGCTGACGAGTGCGGCGGGCGGGCCGTGCTGATCGGCTCCGGCGCCAGGGACAGTGCTGCTTCGGTGGCCGGCGATCTGCGCTGCATCGAGACCGGCGAGTTCCGCCCGGCGGCCTGGGCTCGCGCGCTGGCCGCACTGCTCGCCGATGAAGCGATCATCGTGCTGCCGTCATCGGCCGATGGCCGCGACCTCGCGCCGCGCCTCGCCGCGGAGCTAGAACGGCCGCTGTTCACGAACGCGATCCACGTCAGCGATACGCACGTGGTGATGACCCGCAATGGCGGCCTCACGATGCACACCGTGACCACGCCCGCGCACGCCATCATCACCTTGCAGGTGGGCTCACGCGGGGTCGACCCGCCCGATTTCGCCCGTACCGCGGCGACCGTCCTACACGATCTGACGATTGACGTCGACCCCATGATCCGTGACGCCGACGTGGCCGAGGTGCTCGAACCCGACGCGGCGTCGATCGACCTTGCCGAGGCCGAGCGGATCGTCGGCGGCGGAGCAGGGCTCGAAGGCCAGGAGCGCTTCGACGACCTCGCCCGACTTGGCGAACTGCTGGGGGCGAGTGTCGGCGCCACCCGTGTGATCACCGACCGCGGGTGGATCGAGCATCAGCGCCAGATCGGAACCACCGGGGTCGTCGTCGATCCGCGGTTGTACATCGCGTTCGGCATCAGCGGGGCGGTGCAGCACACCAGCGGGCTCGGCAACCCGGACCACATCGTCAGCGTCAACACCGACGCGTCGTGCCCGATGATGCTGCGCGCCGACCTCGCCGTCGTGGCCGACGCCAATACCGTGCTGACCGAACTGCTCACACTGCTCGCCCCCGCGGCACCAGGCGAGTCCTCGGAACCGGAGCCCAGCAATGTCTGACGCCTCGCTCCCCGATACGGCCGACCCACGCGCTGGTAACGATGTCGATGTCGTGGTGGTCGGTGCCGGCCCTGCCGGGTCGTGCGCTGCAATCACCCTGGCCAGACGCGGCCTACGGGTACTACTGCTGGAGCGCGGCCCATTCCCGGGCAGCAAGAACATGTATGGCGGTGTCGTCTACCCGCGCATCCTCGATCAGCTGATCCCGCAGTGGTGGGAGGAGATGCCGGTCCAGCGTTGGATCACCCGCCGCACGACGATGGTGCTCACCGACACCCAGGCGCTCAGCGTCGATTTCCGCACCGAGGCCTGGGGCACGGCGCCCTACAACGGGGCTACGGCCTTTCGGCCCGATTTCGACCACTGGCTGGCGGGCCACGCCGAGGCCGCAGGGGCCCGGCTGCTGTGCAGCACTACCGCCACCGGGCTGCTGCGCGACACGGCAGGCACCGTGATCGGCGTCACCACCGACCGGCCGAACGGCGATGTGCGCGCCAGGGTGGTCATTGCCTGCGACGGGGTGAACAGCTTCCTCGCCAAGGAATCCGGCTTGCACGCCAAGCCCGATCCGGCCAACTACACCCTTGGCGTGAAAGAGACCCTGGCCCTACCCAAGGACGTGATCGACGAACGCTTCGGGGTGCGCGGCACCGACGGTGTCGACATCGAGATCCTCGGCGGCACCAGCGGAGTGAACGGCGGCGGTTTCATCTACACCAACTTCGACACGATCGCCGTCGGGGTGGTGTTGAAGCTGCCCAAGCTCGCTGCCCAGCAGCGCCGTCCGGAAGACATCATCGCCGGACTGAAAGCGCATTCGGCGATCGCTCCGCTGGTGGAGGGCGGCGAACTGAAGGAGTACTCGGCGCACCTCATCCCCGAAGCCGGGTTGGCGATGATGCCGCAACTCGTCGGTGCCGGATTGCTCGTCGCCGGCGACGCCGCGGCGATGTGCCTCGCGGCGGGCATCTGGCTCGAAGGCGTGAACTTCGCCATGGCGAGCGGGATGTACGCCGGCGAGGCTGCCGCCGAGGCGATCGGGCGAGGCGACGTATCGGTCAACGGGTTGGCCGGATACCGGAAGCGCCTCGACGACACCTTCGTCCTTCGCGATCATCGCAAGCTCCGACGGGCGCCGGCGCTGGTGTTGAGCGATCGCGTGCAGCACATGTATCCGCAGCTGATCGCTGGTGTTGCAGAAGGCATGTTCCGGGTAGACAACCCCGCTCCGAAACCGGGTCTGCGCAAGCTGCTTGCCACCGAACGCAAGCGAGCCGGCGTTCGACGGCGTGATCTCATTCGTGACGGCTGGGCCGGCTTCAGGACGTTCGGATGAACGACGCCGAGCACTGGCCCGAGGTCTCCTTCGACGACCGGATGACCACCACCCGCTTCGACGTGCACGACACTGCGCACATCGTGGTCGATGGGTCGGTGTGCGCCGATTGCAGCACACGTGAGTGCGTGGTCGCTTGCCCGGCAAGGCTGTTCGTACCGACGAGCGACGGTGGAATCGTGTTCAACTACGAGCAGTGCTTCGAGTGTGGCACGTGCTACCTGGTCTGCAACCGGGAAGGGGCGATCAGCTGGAACTACCCGGAGGGCGGTTACGGCGTGGTCTTCCGCCGCACATGATCGCCGTCTGCCTCAAGTTCAGTCCCCCACCCGGTATCGGCGGGCGCGCTCCCGACGGGCATGGTTTCGACGACCGGTTCGACGACCGGCTTGGCGGCGTCTCGCCGGCCGACCGGGCGGCGTTGGAGGTTGCCTTGCGCTTCGGCGAGGCAACCGGCAACGACGTGGTTGCTGTCTCGGCGGGGCCACTCGCCGTGCAACGAGTGCTGCGCGATGCCTTGGCATGTGGCGCCACGGCGGCGCGACACATCGTCGCCGCGCTCGAACGTGACAGCGTCGACGTCGCCGCCGATCTGGCTGCAGCAGTTCACGGTGCGGACATGGTCGTGTGCGGCGACTACTCGCTTGATCGCGGCAGCGGATCGGTGCCCGCGTTCATCGCCCATCACCTCGGTACTGCCCAAGCCCTTGGGCTCGTCGACCTCGACCTCGACCTCCCGGACTCAGATGGGGCCGGACGAGGACCGCTGGCACTGCGGGCGATTCGGCGACTTGATGGGGGGCGACGCGAGGTGCTGGCCGTGACCACCCCCTGCGTGGTGTCGGTCGAGGGTGCGGTGGCCCTCGACGGAACGTCGGTGTCACTTCGCCGAGCTTCACTTCCCGGTCTCGTCGCCGCCGCAGATGCCCCCATCGAACAACTCGCTCCAGCGGCACACCGTTCGTCGACCACGGTGTCCCACGTCAGTGATTTCCGCCCACGGGCGCGCATCCTCGGCTCGCCGACCGGCGTCGTCACGCTCGATCGCGTTCGGCAATTGCTCGACACCGGAGGTTCGGTTGCCCACGGGGAAACGGTCGAGCTCGATCCGCGTGCCAGCGCCGAGCGGATCATCGAATCGCTGCGCCATTGGGGCTACCTATCGTGAGACCACCGAACCGGTGAGCGGCACAGGCACCGAGCACCGCGGCACAGGTACCGGTGCAGGCGCGTGTCGCCTCGACGAGCTGACATGGGTCGAGCTCGATGCCGCACCACCGGTGATCCTTGTTGTGCCGCTCGGCTCGTGCGAACAGCATGGTCCGCATCTCCCGCTACACACCGACACGGTGATCGCCGAGTCACTCGCCGATGCGCTGGTCGACACGCTTGTTGGGCAGGCCGGCGCAACGCGAATGTTGGTCGCGCCGGCGATCACGGTGACATCGAGCGGCGAGCACGCTGGGTTCCCCGGTACGTTGTCGATCGGCTCGGACGTGACCGAACGCCTGGTCGTCGAGTTGGTTCGATCGGCCGATTGGAGCGACGGGGTGGTGCTCGTCAACGGCCACGGCGGCAACGCTGCGCCGGTCAGGTCGGCGGTCGCCGCATTGCACGCCGAGGGCCGCCGGGTGCTGTCGTGGTGGCCGCGCATCGTCGGCGGCGACGCACACGGCGGGCACAGTGAAACCTCGCTGATGCTGGCGATCGCCCCGCATCTCGTCCACATGGACCGGGCCGCGGTGGGCCGGCGCGAACCGGTCACCGAACTGTTCGACGAACTGCGCCGCGCCGGCGTGCGCGCGGTGAGCCCGAACGGCGTGCTCGGCGACCCGACCGGCGCCAGCGCCGACCATGGTAGTGAGCTGCTCGCCCAACTCGGCGCCAACCTCGTCGCCGCGGTCCAACAGTGGCAACGCTGAACCCGGACCACCAGGGCAACGTCGGTCCGGCGTCGGGCGAACGGTCGTTTCGTCTCGATTCGTCGTACCGACGGCCGGGGGCCGGCAACGTGATCATCGGCGGATCACCACTGCGATTGTTCCGACTGACCGCCGCCGGGGTCGCTGTCGCGGCGGCAATCGAGCGCGGCACCGCATTGCCAGTACACCACACCCGCCTCACGTCGCGGCTGGTCGCCGCCGGAGCGATCCATCCGGTGCTTGCCGCCGAGTTCATCGACCCATCACGGCTGACGATCGTGATCCCATGCCGTAACGAACTGCCTCGCCATGCCGCAACGCAGTGCCGGGTCGTCGTAGTGGATGACGCGTCGGCCCGCCCGCTGCACCTGGCGAGCGTGGTTCGAGCTCAAGACGAGATCGTGATCCGCCTCGACCAGAACGTCGGTCCTGGAGGTGCCCGCAATGCCGGGCTCGCGGCGGTGGGCACCGAGTTCGTTGCGTTCGTCGACAGCGATGTGTTCATCGACGACGAATCGTTGCTGCACCTTGCCGCACACCTCGCCGACCCAACCGTGGCGCTGGTGGCACCGCGGATTCGCGCCGACCCCGGCGATAGCCCCCTGGCGAGATACGAGCAACGTCACTCACCACTCGACATGGGCGGCGAGGCAGCACGGATCACCCCGGCGACCCGCGTGAGCTACGTGCCTGCGGCCGTCGTGGTGTGCCGCACCGACGCGGTTCGCGCCGTCGGGGGCTTCGATGCCGACCTGCGCTACGGCGAGGACGTCGATCTGGTCTGGCGGCTCGGCGGGGCGGGGTGGCAGTGCCGGTACGAACCGGAGGTGGTGGCGTTGCACACCACGCGCCGCACGCTGCGCGAGTGGGCAATGCAACGGTTCCACTACGGAACCGCTGCCGCGGCACTCGCCCGCCGGCACCCCGGTGCGGTCGCCCCACTGCGGATGAGCGGGTGGAGCGCGGCAACGTGGCTGCCGGTATCGGTAGGCATTCCGCTGCTCGGGTTCGCGATCGGCGCGGGCAGCGCGGCACTGCTCACCCGCAAGCTCGAAGCCGTGCCGAAACGTGAAGCCCTGCGGATTGCCGGCACCGGCAACCTGTACGCGGGCCGCCTGATCGCGTCGGCGCTGACACGCACCTGGTGGCCGCTGCTTGCTGTGCTCGCGCTGGTGTCGCCGCGGGCACGCCGTTTGCTTGCTGCGGCGGTGCTCGTGCCCGCGTTCATCGACTGGCATTCCGACGGGCCACCGATCGATCTGCTCCCCTCGCTGGGCCTGCGAGTGCTCGATGACGTCGCGTACGGTACGGGGGTGTGGGCCGGGGCGTTGCGCCAACGACATGCGGGCGCGCTGTTGCCCTCGTTCGCCTCCTGGCCCGGGCGCGGGGACACCCCGGGACACGGGCAGGGGGCAGCCACCACGAAGCGTTCGGCAACTACGGTTGCCGAACGATGACCCTGCGACTCACCATTGATGCCACCGCGTGGCAGGCCCACGTCGACGCGTTTCGTGACAACGTGGATTCCCTCATCCCGGTCGTGAAAGGCAACGGGTACGGCATCGGACGAATCTGCTTGGCGCGCATCGCGGCACAGTTCGCACCGACCATCGCGGTGGGCACCGTGTACGAGCTCGGGGGGCTGGACGTCGACGACACCGAGATCCTCGTGCTCACCCCCGCCGCCCGACTTGCCGATGGCACCCTTCCCCCGAACGCCGTGCCCGCCGTATCCACTCCGGCCCATGTCGCGGTGTTGCAGGCCAACCGGTGGACCGGGCTTGTGTCGATCAAGTTGGCCTCGTCGATGCACCGTTTTGGCGTCGAGGCCGACCGGCTGGCGTCGCTCGTCGATCGGATCAACACTGCCGGGTTCGACGTGCACTCGTTGATGCTGCACACGCCGTTCATCCATGACACCTACAGCGGCAGCGATGCCACCGCCGAGATCGAAGGGTGGCTTGCAACGCTGGCGGCACCAGCGTTTGCGACAGTTACGCACGTGCCGGTTTCGGTCAGTCACCTGTCGCCAAGGGCGTTCACCGATCTCGCAGCGAGGCACCCGCAGCGGACGCTGTCACTACGTTCCGGGACCGCCCTGTGGCACGGCGACAAATCGTTCTTGCACCTCCAAGCCGACGTGGTCGCCACGCATCGCCTCGTCGCCGGCGACCGCGCCGGCTACCGATCGATTCGCTCTGGCGCGCCGATCACCGTCGTGGTCGTCGGGGCAGGATCTGCGCACGGGGTCAGCGAGCTGCCCGACCACCGAAGCCCGTTCCACTTCGCCCGCCAACGACAAGCCCTGCTGGAACCACCCCACATGCATTCCTCCATGCTCGTCTGCGGACCTCACGACGCACCCGCGATCGGCGACTGGCTCGATGTGCAACGCCCGCTGATCACGGTCGCTCCTGACGAGGTGGTGTGGCGATGACCGACACGCCCACGTCCACGACCGATCCCGCCCCTGCGCAGCACGCGGCGCCACCCGTCGGCCGGCATGAGTCGCGCCCACGGCTCCCCGGTCCCGATGTCACCCGCGCCATTGCGTTGATCGGTGTCGTGGTGATGAACTACCACGGCTACCTGAACGGTTCGCAAGCTGTGGCCCAACCCGGCGACGGCTTTGCCGCCCGCTTGTTCGATCCGTGGACCGGCGTGCTGTCCACCCGCTTCGCTGCCGCCTTCATGCTCGTCGCCGGAGTCGGGGTGACGCTGCTCACCGAACGATCGCGCACCTCCCGCGACCACCCCGCGATCGCATCTGACCGGTGGCGGTTGATTCGCCGCGGCGCACTGCTGTACGGGTTCGGTTTCGTGCTCGACTGGATCTGGCCCGGCACGATCCTGTTCTTCTACGGTGCCGCGTTCGTCTTCGCCGGACTGATCTTCCACCTCCGGACGCGCTGGATCGTCACGATCGGCGCCATGTCGGCCCTCGGCGGAGCAACACTGCGGTGGTGGGCCGCTGCGCGCGCCGCTGATTCGAACGCCCCCGATTGGCTGCTGTCCCCGGGGACGCTGGGTACCCGCTCCCCGCGCGGGTTACTGTTCGACACGTTCGTCAACGGGACCCACCCGCTCCTGCCGTGGATGGCGTTCATGTGCGCCGGCATCGTGATCGGGCGGCACCTGCGCAACCTTCCGTTGCTGCGCGTCGGGGCCGCGGCAGCGGTGGCGGTGGCCGTGAGCTACACGCTCAACCATGTCCTCAGCGCAGGCCACGCAGGCGACTCCGTGCGGCTTGCACTGGTGTCGACCAGCCCGTTCGACCGCGGCCTGCTGTACACCGCGAACGCGCTCGGAACTGCCGTCGTCGCACTGTGCGCGGTCACCTGGATCTGCCGACGGGTCCCCGAATCGCGGGTGATGCGCGTGCTACAGATCGCTGGGCAGACGACGCTGAGCCTGTACGTGCTGCACGTGGTGGTGTTCAACGTTGTCGTCAACCAACTCGGCGCGGTTCGGCCCACCGGACTCGATACCGCGCTGGTGTTCGCGCTCGTGTTCTGGCTGATCGCGATCGCGCTCGCATGGATGTGGCACGACCTGTTCGGCCGCGGGCCGCTGGAAGTGCTGTACCGCCGTTTCGGCGGCTGACGTGACGGCCTCGCGTCAGAGGATTTCGCTGAACGTGTCGCACCGGCTCGGGTCGACACTGTTGTAACCGGTCATGAACCACGACTGGCGCTGCTCGGCAGAGCCGTGGGTCCATGCTTCCGGGTCGATCCGACCCTGGGTCTTTTCTTGGATCCGGTCATCGCCGACGCCCGCGGCGGCGGCGAGTGCCTCGGCGATCTCGCCCGAGCTGTCGAGCTGATTACGGGCGGCGACATCGCCAACCCATGCTCCGGCGTAGCAGTCGGCTTGCAGTTCGAGCGCAATGGAATACTGGTTTGCCCGCGATGGGTCGTTCTGTTGCGCGTCTTGGACCCGCGCGTTGTCCCCGAGCACATTTTGCACATGATGACCGAACTCGTGCGCGACGATGTACTGCTCGGCCAGGTCGGCCGTCGTTCCGACAAGTTGGGATTCGAGTTGCTGCAAGAACTCAAGGTCGAGGTACACGAGGCTGTCGGCCGGGCAGTAGAACGGCCCCGTCTGCGAGGTGGCGTTGCCACAACCGGTGGACACGGAGCCGGTGAAGAACACGGTCTTGGTCGCCGGGTACTGCGTGTTGAAGAACTGCGGAAGCGCCGTGGCCCAGTAGTCCTGCACGTCGTTGGTCGCTCCGCAGATCACCTGTTCAAGCTCACTACTGCAGGTTCCATCGGCCGAATCGGCGCTTGGTGCACCCGATTGGCCGCCTGCCACCGATTGGGCATCCGCCCCGAGGAGGCGCGGCAGCACCAGCGCAGCGACCATCACCAGCACACCGATGAGCCCGCCGCCGGCTTTCATCGGGAACGGAAACCCACCGCCACCGACCCCCGGGAAACCCCCGCGGCCGCCGCCGGAGCGGCGATCATCGATCATCGAATCGTTTCTCGAACGAACCTTGGTCATCGTGGCTCCTCGTGTGTCCTGATCTGGTCGGGCGGGCCATCACCCGCGCTGCTCTGAAATTGCGGCACCAGCACCGTAACCAGCAGCTACCCGCCAACCAGCAGTCTCAGCCCACCGATGCCCGCGCGTCGCGCGCTGGGCCCAGTTCAGGTGGCTCGGATTCGTGGCCCCGGCTCGCTTGCCGGGATCAGAAGTGCTGGCGACCGTTCCCGCGTCGCAACCCACGGACACCGATGGCGCCGGCGCCGATCAGCGAGCCTTGGTCGCCGAGCCGCGCCGGAATGATCCGCGACCCGCGGCTGAAGTCGAGCCGCGAATGGCGATCAAGCGCAGTTTGGGCGGAATTGACAAATGTGGCACCGAATCCGAGAGCGACCGACCCGCTGACCACCACGAGGTCGAGATCGAGCAGGTTGCATACCGACGCCACCGCGCGTCCGACCAGGTCTCCGGTGCGCTGCATGATCTCGTAGCTCGGCTCGGTGAGTGGCCGTCCCGTGATCGCCTCTATCGCCCTTCCCGAGGCTTCGGCCTCCAGGCACCCGCGCGAGCCACACGGGCAGCGACGCCCGTTGGGCTCCACCACAACATGTCCGATGTGGCCGGCATTGCCCGTCGATCCATCGAGCAGTTGACCGTCGAGCACCACTCCGCCGCCCACACTGGTCGACACTGCCAGCGCCATGAAGTTCGACCGACCCTGCGCCGCACCAAGCCAGCCTTCGGCAAGAACGAGCGCCTTGGCGTCGATATCGCCGTACACCGGAACCTCGACCAGGTCCATCAGACGCTGGCGCATCGGAAAATCCCACCATCCGGGGAGGTTGTCGGGGCGAATGGTTACCAGGTTCGCGGCCACCGGTCCTGCACAGCCAGCACCGATCGCGCGGATCGTCACGTCGTGGTGTTCCTCTGCACGGGCACGCATTTCGGCGACGATGGAGCTCAGCGAGGCGAACAGCTCGGCGGCGTTGCAGGACGGATCGACCATGATCTCGGTGCGATCGATCAGCTCCCCGCGCGGCGTCATCAGGCCCGCTGCAAGCCGTGGCCCACCGATATCGATCGCGAGGATCACGTCGGGTGGGGCGCTCATCGCCGCTCACGGTAGTGGCAGACCCCACAGCCCGCGCGATCCGCTGCCGACGTCGGTTGACAACGGTCACCGGGTACCGTCCAACGGCACCACCAAACCGATCGACCACGTTCGACGTGTCGTTCACGGTGTATGTCGCTCTTTCCATGACGGATCCCACCGAGATCACGGTCGCAGTCTCTCTCGACGACCTCTTTCGCCTGCACTACGGGCGACTTGTTCGCGCGCTCACCGTCATCTGCGGCGACCGCGAGCAGGCTGCCGACGCCGTTCAGGAAGCATTCGTCAAGGCCCATCTGCGCTGGCGGCGGTTGCAGCACTACGACGATCCAGTGGCCTGGATCCGACGAGTCGCGATCAACAGCGTTCGCGACGGCCATCGTCGCAACACGCGAAAGCTGGCTGCGCTGGAACGGCTGCGGGGCGAATCGCCCGAAGCCGACCGTGACCACGTGCACAACGCGGCCGGGTCGCGACCCGGCAATCTCAATGGCGTGATGCTCACGCTGACACAGCTGCCCAAGCAACAGCGGATCTGCGTGGCGTTGCACTACGTCGACGGGATGTCGATCGCCGAGATTGCGACTGCGCTCGAGCTGAGCGAGGGCACGGTCAAGTTCCACCTGCACCAAGGGCGTGAACGGCTGCGGGGAACCCTGCTTCCGGTCCCCTCCGGCACAACTGATTCCGATGATTCCTCCCACGATATTTCTCAATGAATAGGGTTTCTCAATGAATAGGGCGCACGCATGAACGACGACGACGACCAACTCCGACGTCAACTGCGGGCTGCCGCAGGCTCCGCGCCGGATATCACTGCGGCGCACGCCACAATGGTCGCCCGTGTTGCGCAGGTCCGGCGTCGGCGCGCTGCCGTCGTGTCGTCCGCGTCGATGATCGCCGCGGTCATGCTGATCGGTGCGTACGCACTCAACCTCGGCGGGGATCCGGCACAACGAGTCACCTCGGCGGCGGTGCCCGCCACCGAGGACTTCGTGTCAACTACGCAGGACATCCCCCCCGCGTCGGCGTCGACGACGGCATCCACATCAGCACCCGTCGAGTCCACATCGTCGGTCGACGGCGTGGACACCGCCTCGTCCATCGAGACAGCCGCGAGCGTTCCCACCATCAGCGTCAGCGGCCCACTCGGTGGCGGTGCCTTTCCGTCGCCGGTGTGGACCCCAGCGACGACGGACGACGACACCGACTCCGATGACACCGACGACACCGGAATCTCGGTTGCGGCCACGTCGAGCGCAGCGCCGGCCGTGCCAGGGGCACCCGCGGCGACGAGTGACTTCGCCAGCGCGGGCGGCTCGATTCGAGTACGCCTGCAAGACGGGGTGCTCATGTTGTTGGCGGTCAACCCCGCGAGCGGATTCAACGCCGAGGTCTCCGATGCCACCGCAACTCGGATTGAGGTCAAGTTCGAATCATCCACCACGCGCACCTCGATCGAGGTCAACCTGGCTGGTGGCGCCATGGTCCCGCATGTCGAAACCAGCGGCTCCGATTCCGATTCCGATGGCGGCTCGGGCACATCCGGCTCCGAATCCGGTACCGGCGGCGGAGACAGCGAAGCCTTCGACGACTGAGCCCGCGATGGTGGTCCCGGCACGGCTGTCCGAGACGAGGCGAGCATCGGGCCTCCGCGCCAAACCATTGACGCTCGCCCAACGTGTCATTGGCGCTGCCGACGACGAGTCGCCCGGCACATGAATCTCTTCTGAACACAGAAACCGGAGTTCCACTATGGCAACACCTACTCGCCGCCGACTGATCACCCTGTCGTCCATCTCCTGCGTGCTCGTACTCGGCGCGGCCGGCTTTGCCGCCGCTGCAGCCGGTGGCGACGACGCTCCAGTGGTCACCGACGTCGTGACTCGGGTCGACACCGACAGTTCGTCGACCACGACAGCTTCGTCGACGGCTCAGCCAGCTGCGCTCGCGGTCATCGTCGGACCGACGACGACGTCCACCACCCTTGCAGTCGCACCGGCTGCAGCGGTTGCGGCACCGACCACCTCCATCGACGACGACGTCAACGATGTTGACGACGACATCGACGATGTTGACGACGCCACGTCGACCTCGTCGTCGTCTTCGACCTCAACCACGCTCGACGACGACGTCAACGATGTTGACGACGACACTCGACCGCGGCGGGGGCGGGCGCTGCCTTGGGGCCTGCCTTGGAGGCGACCTTGGGCGCCGCCCTGGGGTCCGGCTGCTGACCTGGCACCGGATCACCATACAGGCGATCGGCATGCTGTCGATCTTTGTGACCTCGATGTGGGGCATGTGGCAGAACATGAATATCGGGGTGCTGGGGCCATGAGGGAGCGTTGACACCGCCGGTGGCTGCGATAGGTGACGGCGATGCTGAATCCCTTACCGATCCTGCTTGGTGGCGCGCCCGAAGGGTTTGATGCACGTCTCGTCACACGCGAACTGGCGCGGGGTGCGCCGGTCATCCATGTGGCCCGCGATGACAAGCGCATGGAGGCGATGCGCGCGGCGCTGGCGTTCCTAGCTCCGGATGCCGTGGTGATGACGCTGCCCGCCTGGGATTGTCTGCC
>JANNHO010000269.1:0-2681 GCA_031404435.1 Acidimicrobiaceae bacterium
GGTCAAGATCACCGAGCTTGACCCCCGCCGCGCCGTGGAACGCGAGTTGCTGCTGGCCACCGTGCGGACCGGGCCCAAGGGCGCTGGCACCGAAGGCGCCGAGCACCGCGGTCAGGTGGTGGAGCTGGTCAACATCTTCGAAGGCAAGATAGTCGCCGTCGGGGCCGAGGCGCTCACCGTTTCCCTCGACGGCCACCCCGACAAGCTCGACGATTTTGAAGAGCTCCTGGGTGGATATGGCATCGTGGAGCTCCAGCGCACCGGACGTGTCGCGCTGCCCAAGCTCGATCGCGATGCACGACTGCGTGCCGTGACGAACCGCAACAATGGAAAGGCTGGCTGATATGGCCGCGAAGATGTACTACGAGGCGGACGCCGATCCGTCGATCATTCGAGGTCGCAAGGTGGCGATCATCGGTTACGGCTCCCAGGGGCACGCCCATGCGCTGAACCTGAAGGAGTCAGGGGTTCCGGTGGTGGTCGGGCTGCGTGAGGGCTCGAAGTCGGCCGCCAAGGCTGAAGCCGCCGGGCTGACCGTGATGGACATCGGTGCTGCGGCGAAGTGGGGCAACGTGATCATGATGACCATGCCCGACACCGAGCAGAAGGCCACCTACGACGAGTTCATCAAGCCGCACATGCGCAAGGGGAAGGCGCTTGCGTTCGCTCACGGGTTCAACATCCGCTTCAAGCGGATCCGCCCGCCGAAGTCGGTCGACGTGATCATGGTCGCCCCCAAGGGCCCCGGCCATCTCGTGCGCCGCACCTACACCGAAGGCGGTGGCGTCCCTGCGCTCATCGCGGTGCACCAGGACGCGTCCGGCGACGCGCATGCAATCGCGCTGAGCTACGCCGAAGCGATCGGCGCAGCACGCGCCGGGGTGATCGAGACCACGTTCGCCGAGGAGACCGAGACCGACCTGTTCGGTGAGCAGGTGGTGCTGTGCGGTGGGCTCACCTCGCTCGTGCAGGCAGGATTCGAGACGCTCGTCGAAGCCGGCTACCAGCCGGAGATGGCGTATTTTGAGTGCCTCCACGAGGTGAAGCTGATCGTCGACTTGATGTACGAGGAAGGCATCGCCGGGATGCGTTACAGCATCAGCGACAC
The DNA here is from genome assembly GCA_031404435.1 of Acidimicrobiaceae bacterium. Classification (GTDB taxonomy): domain Bacteria; phylum Actinomycetota; class Acidimicrobiia; order Acidimicrobiales; family Ilumatobacteraceae; genus VFMC01. Next base: position 1,109 of record JANNHO010000269.1, read on the forward strand.
CGCCGAGTACGGCGATGTATCGCGTGGCCCGCGCATCGTCAACGCCCGCACGAAGACCGAGATGAAGAAGATCCTCAAGGAGATCCAGAGCGGCAAGTTCGCCAAGGAATGGGTTGCCGAGAGCGAGAGCGGACGAGCCAACTTCAACGCGTTGCGTGAAGCCGGCCGCACCCATCAGATCGAAGAGGTCGGCGCGCAGTTGCGGTCGATGATGCCGTTCCTCGGTGCCGGTCGACAGAAGGTCGCCGACGTCAGCGGGGGCTGAGCTGCGTCACCCGCTTGAACCCGTGTCGCTGTGACGCTCGGTTCGCTGTGATCCGGGGATTGCTGTGATGAAATCGGACGGCGCACAACGTGACGGCGCACATTTGCCTGGACTCGATGCACTTCGAGCCGTGGCGGTGTGCGCCGTCGTCGCGTTCCATCTCGACGTCGGCTTCGTGCCGGGCGGGTACCTCGGCGTGTCGTTGTTCTTCACGCTGTCCGGGTACCTGATCACTCGGAACTTGCTGCTCGAACGCGACCGCACCGGTGCGATTGCGTTGGGCCCATTCTGGTTGCGGCGAGCCCGGCGGTTGTTGCCCGCGGCATGGTTGACCGTGCTGGTGGTGACCGTGCCTGCGGTGGTCATCGCATCGTGGGGCCGATCGATCGGCCTTGGCGGCGGCGACGTCCTGGCCGTGCTGGCCAACGTGGCCAACTGGTGGTTCCTCGCCGACGGTCAGTCGTACGCGTCGCTGTTCGATTCGCCGTCGCCGCTGCTGCACTTCTGGAGCCTGGCAATCGAGGAACAGGCCTACGTCGTCTTGCCGCTCCTCGTGGTCGTCACCGGCGCCGGGCGGAGCGGCAGCGGACGGCGGCTCGGCGTGGCGGCTGGAGGGTTGGCTGCGGTCTCGTTCCTGCTGCCGGCGATGTTCGACCTGTCGACTGACCGCGTGTACTACGGCACCGACACCCGCATCGGCGAGATCCTCGCCGGGGTGCTGCTGGCGGCGGTGCTGCACAGCCGTGCCGGACAATGGATCGGTGCCTGGAGTTCGGGCAGGGTCGATGCGGTCGGGCTCGTCGCGCTCGGCGGGATCGGTTGGTGTGTCGCCACGGTTGGGCGCGGTTCAGGGCTGATCACCTCCGGGTTGTTGCCGCTCACCGCACTGTTGTCGGCGGCCGCCATCGCAGCTGCGGTGCAGCCTGAGGGCACCATTGCCAGATTCGGCCGGAACCGCTGCGTCGGCTGGTGCGGGCGGGCCAGCTACGTGATCTACCTCGTGCACTGGCCGGCCATCGTCGCCCTCCACGCGTGGGGAGTGTCGACCGACGAGATCATGGTGATGTTGGGCGTTGTGGCTGCGGTTGCGCTGATCGCTGCAGTCGTCGTCCGTTTCGTCGAGCGCCCGGTCCGGACGGCAGTGGTGCCCGGCCGGGTCCTCGCTGCGCTGGCCGTTCTGGCGGCAACAAGCATCGTGGCGATGGGCACGGTGTGGGCACCGCAGCAAACGCAGGCCGACGAACTGCTGGCGACCCTCGACGAACAACTCGCCCTCGTCGCCGCACCGGCGCCCGCCGACACGCTGGC
>JANNHO010000270.1:0-3316 GCA_031404435.1 Acidimicrobiaceae bacterium
CGCCGCAGGGTGGGCGCAAGCATCCTCACCAAGAGTTCATCCAGATCGACACCACCAACATCTTGTTCATCTGTGGCGGGGCGTTCTCGGGTCTCGAGCAGATCATCGAGCGGCGCATCGGCCACAAGGGGGTTGGCTTCCACGGCACGGTGCGGTCGAAGTCCGAACAGGACGCCGGCGAACTGTTCGCCAAGGTGCTACCGGAAGACCTGCTCAAGTTCGGCATGATTCCCGAGTTCATCGGGCGGCTCCCGATGATCGGTGCCGTGCGCAGCCTCGATCGCGATGCGCTCACGAAGATCTTGATCGAGCCGAAGAACTCGTTGGTGAAGCAGTACCAGAAGGTGTTCGAGTTCGAAGACGTCGAGCTCGAGTTCACCCGCGACGCGCTCGACGCCATTGCCGATCAGGCACTGCTGCGGGCCACCGGCGCGCGGGGGCTGCGAGCCATCCTCGAAGAGGTGCTGCTCAACACGATGTACGAGTTGCCCGGTCGCGCCGACGTCGGCCGCGTCGTCATCGACGCCGACACGGTGCGCACGAAGGTGAACCCCACGCTGGTGCCGCGTGAGACCACGCGTAACGCCAGGCCCCGCCGCGCCGCGTCCTGATGAACTACGCCGAGGCGCTGTCGTACCTCGACGATCACGCCAGCTACGACAAGACCGGTCGGATCGATTCGCCCACGCTCGAGCGCATGCGCCGACTGGTCGAGGTGATGGGCGACCCCCAGTTTGCGTACCCGGTCATTCACGTCACGGGAACCAACGGCAAGGGCTCGACCACCCAGATGATCACCCGATTGTTGATGGCTCACGGCCTCACCGTCGGCACGTACACCAGCCCACACCTCGAACGGTTGAACGAACGCATCGCCCGCAATGCCGAGCCGATCTCCGACGATGATTTCGCCGATCAGATCGCCGCGATCGCCAACCTCGAAGCAATTGCCGGCGTACGCCCCACCTACTTCGAGGCTGTCACCGCCGCGGCGTACCGGTGGTTCGCCGATGTCGCTGTCGACGTCGCAGTCGTTGAGGTCGGATTGCTAGGGCGGTGGGATGCCACCAACGTGTGCGACGCGCAGGTCGCGGTCGTCACCAACATCGGCATGGATCACAACGAGTTCGCCGGCCCCACTCTCGAACACATCGCCAGGGAGAAATCCGGCATCGTCAAAGCGGCCAGCGCTGTGGTGATCGGCGAGACCCGACCCGAGTTGGTGGAGATCTTCGTCGGCGCCGGGGGAGCCGCCAACCTCGTTCGCGGCGAGGACTTCGATGTGATCGAAAACGAGTTGGCCCTGGGCGGACGATTTGTCGACATCCGCACACCGACCACCGTCTACAGCGAGGTGTTCGTCCCCCTCCATGGCCGCTACCAAGCCGACAACGCCGCAGTCGCGTTGACGGCAGTCGAGGCGTTCTTTGCCGCACCACTGGCCGATGACACGATGCGTGAGGGGTTCGCCGAAGTGGTCATGCCCGGCCGCTTCGAGGTGATGGGACACCAGCCGTTGGTGATCGTCGATGGTGCACACAACCCACCCGGAGCAGATACGTCGTCGGCGGTGTTCTTCGAGGACTTCGACCCCGCGGGGATGCGCTACCTGGTGGTCGGTTGTCTGCAGGGTCGCGACCCGGCCGAAATGCTGAGCGCGCTGCGTGCCGACGAGTTCGAAGTGGTGCTCACCTGCACCGCCCCGTCGTTGCGCGGACTTCCGGCTGCTGCGCTGACTGCTGCTGCCACAGCGCTCGGTTGCGATGAGGTGATCGAATGCGCCACGGTTGAACAGGCCTGTGCGAGGGCGCTTCGCCTTGCCGGTGGCGACGATGCGATCTTCATCACCGGCAGCCTGTACGTCGTGGGCGCGGCTCGGCCCGCCCTCAAGGTCCTGCTGCCCTGAATCGCGGTCGGGCCGAGATAGCGTGGGAGGCCATGTCCGATCGCACTCTTGTCCTGCTCAAGCCCGACACCGTGGAACGTGGCCTCATCGGTGCCGTCGTCGGGCGGTTCGAGGCGAAGAACCTCAAGATCGTCGCCATGGATCTTCGTGTCCTCGACGCCGACACGCTTGCCCGTCACTACGACGAGCATGTCGGGAAAGGTTTTTACTCCGATTTGGTCGAGTTCATGAGCCGTGGCCCCGTCGTCGCGTTGGCGGTCGAGGGGCCGGAGAACACGTGGGAAGTGGTGCGCACGATGATGGGCGCGACCAATCCCAAAGCCGCCGCACCCGGCACGATCCGCGGTGACCTCGGCATCTTGTTCACCGAGAATCTCGTCCACGGCAGCGACTCGCTCGCCTCGGCCGAGCGCGAGCTCGGCATCTTCTTCCCGAACCTGTAACAAATCGCAGCGCAGCTACACTTGATCGACGCGTGAGGAGGCATGTTCTATGGCGCGAAACAATCCGCTCGCCCTCGGGCGTGACCTTGCAATCGACCTCGGCACCGCCAACACCTTGATCTACGCCCGCGGGCAGGGAATCGTGTTGAACGAACCGAGCGTCGTTGCCATCGACATCACCGACGGTCGCCCTGTCGCGGTCGGCATCGAGGCGAAACGCATGATCGGTCGGACGCCCGGGAGGATCAAGACCATTCGCCCGCTCAAAGATGGCGTCATAGCCGACTTCGAGGTGTGCGAGAAGATGCTCCGCTTCTTCATCCAGAAGGTTCATGCCAGCCGGTGGAGCAAGCCGCGCATGGTGATCTGTGTGCCGTCGGGCATCACGGGGGTCGAGCAGCGTGCCGTGCAGGACGCGGCCGAGTATGCAGGGGCGCGCAAGCCGGTGCACATCATCGAAGAGCCGATGGCCGCGGCGATCGGTGCCGATCTGCCGGTGCACGAGCCGAGCGGCAACATGATCGTCGACATCGGCGGCGGCACCACAGAGGTCGCGGTCATCTCCCTCGGAGGGATCGTCACCGCCCAGTCGGTGCGTATCGCCGGTGACGAACTCGACGAGGCAATCCTGCAGTTCGTCAAGAAGGAGTTCTCGATGGCGATCGGCGATCGCACCGCCGAGGAGATCAAAATGCACATGGGGTCGTGCTGGCCGCTCGACGACGAGCTCACCGCCGACATCCGCGGCCGCGACATGATCAGCGGCCTGCCGCGCACCATCCCGCTCACCACCGAACAGGTGCGCGAAGCCCTCGCCGAGCCGATTGCTGCCATTGTTGACGCCGTGAAGACGACGCTCGACAAGACGCCACCGGAGCTGGCCGCCGACATCATGGAACAGGGCATCACCCTCACGGGCGGTGGAGCGCTGCTGGCCGGCATCGATCAGCGGCTCGCCCACGAGACC
>JANNHO010000271.1:0-37267 GCA_031404435.1 Acidimicrobiaceae bacterium
GTGCAGTACGTCGGTGTCCCGGAGTTCCAAGATGTCGGCAACCAGTGCACCGAGCTGTTCTCGAGTGTGATCGCCGGGAACCTCGATATCGATGAAGCTCTCGCCGATTGTCACGACATTGCGTCGCAGGTTTCCACCTGACGGTTTCGTGAGTTGATTGCTCGCTGCCCGGCATCGATGGCTTCCGCTGTCGGTGCCGGGCTTCGCGGGTGAACGCGGGGCTTTGAGCAAACTGGGACTGAAACTAGATTCACGCCGGAACGGCAACGATGCGATCGGGGTGGTGCGCATGGCTCGCGTAGTAGGTAGGACATCGATGGACAGCGCGTGGCGGCGACGTTTGCCGCTGCTGCCGGCGCTGATCTTCACGGTGCTGATCACGCAAATCCCGTTCGTGATGAGCATCTGGTACAGCCTGACCAACTGGAAGATCGTTCCACCGTCACCGAGGGAGTTCATCGGGCTCGAGAACTACACGCGTTTGTTCTCCAGCAGTGAACGGTTCTTTCGGGAGGCCGCGGTCATCACCGTGATCATGACGGTCTCAGCGGTACTCATCTCGTTGCTCCTGGGCACCATTTTCGCAGTGCTGCTCGACCGGAAGTTCTTCGGTCAGGGCTTCATTCGAACCCTGTTGATCACGCCGTTCCTGCTCATGCCGGTCGTTGCCGGTCTGATCTGGAAACTGCAGATGTTCAACAAGTCCTACGGCGTCCTCAACTGGTTGCTCGAAGCGGTTGGGCTCGACTCGGTCGAGTTCGTTTCGCAACACCCGACGGCCTCGATCGTGACGGTGCTCGTCTGGCAATGGACACCGTTCATGATGTTGATCATGTTGGCCGGGCTGCAGAGCCAGCCGACCGATGTGCTCGAAGCGGCCAAGGTTGATGGGGCTTCGTCGCTCGGTGTGTTTCGCCAACTGACGTTGCGTCACCTGCGCCCCTACTTCGAGCTCGGCACGCTCCTTGGTTCCATCTACATCGTGCAGGCGTTCGACCACATCGCGGTCATGACCGGTGGTGGGCCGGGCTCGACGAACATCCCGTACTTCGTCTACAAACGCTCCATCGGGGGAGGCTGGTTGTTCGGGCGTTCCTCGGCGTACTCGATCGTCGTCGTCCTCGCCGCACTGCTGATCGCCAACTTGTCCCTTCGCCTGCTGTCCGGATTGCTCAAGGGAGAGGAGATCGTCTGATGGACCGAACCGGTTCGACCCACGGCATTGGCGAGCGCCGCTGGATCAACACGCTCCTCGGCGCGCTCGCCTGGCTGCTCGGATTGGTGTTTTTCTTTCCGATCATCTGGGTCGTGTTGAGCAGTTTCAAAGACGAACTCGACGCCGTTGGCGACCCCACGCTCGTCTTCGATGCGTCCACCAACCGCTACAGCGAGGTCACATCCTCGACGCCCGGCATCTTGTCGTTCGGCACGGCGTTCGCGAACTCGGCCTTTGTCGTGTTGGCGTCGACCGCAATCGTGTTGGTGATGGCGGTTCCCGCGGCCTACGCCCTGGCGATCCGGCCGGTGCGCAAGTGGCGCGATGTGTTGATGTTCTTCATCTCCACCAAGTTCCTGCCGATGGTCGCGGCGATCCTGCCGTTGTTCATCCTCGCCAAGGAGTTCGGGTTGCTCGGCACGCGGACAGTCCTGGTGATCCTCTACACCGCGATGAACCTGCCCCTCGCTGTCTGGATGCTGCGGTCGTTCTTCCACGAGGTGCCTCGCGAGTTGATCGAGGCAGCCGAGATCGATGGTGCCGGCCTGCGCGGACAGCTCACCTCGGTGATCTTGCCGATCGCCGTTCCCGGCATCGCCGCTACGGCGTTGCTGTGCATGATCTTCGCCTGGAACGAGTACTTCTTTGCGCTGCAGCTCAACTCGGCGAACGCGCAGACCATCCCGATCTGGGTGACGACGAACATCAGCGAAAAGGACAACTTTCTGGCCAAGCTGTCGGCAGCGTCGGTGCTCGCCAGCCTGCCCGTCGTGGTTGCCGGCTGGCTTGCGCAAAAGCGGATGATCCGTGGTCTTGCAATGGGTGCGATCAAGTGAATCACGTGAGAGGAGATCGTCGTGGCAGCAGTTCGATTCGGTGAGGCAACCCGGCTGTACCCGGGGAGCACCCAACCGGCGGTCGATCAGTTGACGCTGGACATCGCCGACGGTGAACTGCTCGTGCTGGTCGGCCCCTCGGGATCCGGCAAATCGACGGCGCTGCGGATGTTGGCCGGACTGGAACCTCTCGACGGTGGCCAGATCTCCATTGGGGACCGGGACGTGTCCCAGGTGCGACCGCGCGACCGGGACATCGCCATGGTTTTCCAGAACTACGCGTTGTATCCGCAGTTGTCCGTGGCCGAGAACATGGGTTTTGCGTTGAAGCAAGCCAAGGTGCCGAAGGCCGAGCGGCTCGAACGGGTCCGCGAAGCGGCACGGATCTTGGACCTCGAGCCGTATCTCGACCGGAAGCCGAAGAACCTGTCCGGTGGCCAGCGCCAGCGCGTCGCGATGGGCCGGGCAATCGTCCGTCGGCCGCAGGTGTACCTGATGGACGAGCCCCTGTCGAACCTCGACGCGAAGCTGCGCGTGCAGACCCGCACCGAACTCGCCGAACTGCAGGCGCGGCTCGCGGTGACGACCGTTTATGTCACCCACGACCAAGTCGAAGCGATGACGATGGGCCATCGGGTAGCGGTGTTGAAGGAGGGCGTGCTGCAGCAGTGCGACACGCCCAGCGCGCTCTACCACTCGCCGACTAACCTTTTCGTCGCCGGCTTCATCGGCAGTCCGGCGATGAACCTGGTGCCGTGCGGCGTGCGTGACGGTCGGTTCATGCTGGCAGGCGCGGCGGTGAGTTTCACCGGTGGATTGGGAGCAGCGGAAGAAGCCGGAGCGACACCGGGCTCGGTGGTTGGGTTCCGGCCCGAAGCAGTGATCGTTGGTACCGGGCCCGTCGCGGCCCGTATCCGTACGATCGAAGACCTCGGCTCGGAGGCGTTCGTCCACTTGCTGGTCGAACAGGACGGCTCCTCGGTTGGCATCGTGGCCAAGGTGGCCGTGCCCTTTCACGGTCGGATCGGCGACCGGGTCGACATTGGCCTGGCGGGCACGTGCCATGTTTTCGAACCCGGCGGTGCCCGTCTGTTCAGCGGCGGCGCAACGTTGGAGCCATGATGAGAACGATCGCCGGATCGCCGGTGGCATTGATCACGGGTGCCGCCGGCGACATCGGCCGAGCCGTCGCCGCCCGCCTCGCCGCCGAAGGCTGGAGCCTGGCCCTCACTGATCATCCAACCGCTGCCGATCGATTGGAGTCCGCGGCTGGTGTGATCGAGGTCGGAGGTGGCCGCGCGTGGAATGCCTGCTGCGATGTGGTCGATGCCGACGCGGTGCGCGCCCTCGTCGGTCGGTGCTGCGCCGAGATCGGCACGCCGGCGTGCCTGTTCAACAACGCTGGTGTACAGGGCTTGTTTGCGCCCGTGGCGCGATCCGACCTTGCTGATGTCCGGCGGGTGCTCGAGGTCAACGTGGTCGGAACGATCACGGTGCTCGAGGAGGTCGCTGCGGCGATGATCAGCGCCTCGGTCGGGGGAGCGGTCGTCAACACCGCGTCGATGGCCGGCGTCAGCGGGGCACCGAACATGGCGGCGTACTCGGCGTCGAAGGCGGCAGTGATCGGATTGACGAAGTCAGCGGCCAAGGACCTCGCCCCCGCAGGTATCCGGGTCAATTCGGTCTCGCCGGCGTTCATCGGCCCCGGCGGCATGTGGGATGCCCAGGTCGCCGCGCAGGCAGCCGCCGGCAGTCAGTACTACGACCGGTCACCCGAGGTCGTGGCTCGGCAGATGATCGACATGGTGCCGATGCGCCGTTACGGGTCGCCGGCCGAGGTCGCTTCGGTCGTGGCGTTCCTGCTCTCCGCGGACGCGTCGTATGTCACCGGGCAGAACATCGAGATCACCGGCGGCTCGTCGTAGTACGACGCGTAGGTGCCGTGCGCGCAGTCGCTCCCAGCGACACTGAGCGCATGCGACCGGGGAAGGCGGGTCGCCTACAGGCCGAGGCGGGTGAGTTGCTCGATCGGTGCCTGGAGTTCGTCGAGGGCGTGGCGGAGCAGGTCGATGAGCTCGTGCTCGACAGGCTCTCCGTGGCGGTTCTCGTGTTCGTCGGGATCGAGGTCGAGGTCGTAGAGGTGGTGGTCATCGACGTGGTTGCTGCTGCTGGCCCACATCGGCAGCACGTCTCCGGCGGCATAAGGCTGACGGATCACCGGGATCTCGCTGCCGGGCATGAAATCGAGCGTGGCGCGACGATCCGGCGGTGGCAGGCTGACCATCCAGTCGACCGGAAGCGGCATCGTCGACCAGCGGTTCGACCACATCGACAGCGGCAGGTTCTCGCCCGACGGTGCTCGTGCGTATTTGCGGTGCCCGTCGGTGACCTGCACCCAGTTGCCCCACACCCCACCAATGGCCCACTCGCGCACCGAGGTGGCGGACCCGTCAAGCAGCGGCGCCAGCGACACGCCGTGAGCGTGCTCGCCGTTGGGTACGCCGAACACATCGGCGATCGTGGCGTACAGGTCGACGTTGGTCGTCAGCGCGTCGCATGTCCCGCCGCCAGAGACATCTGGCCAATGGATCAGCAGCGGTGTATGGCCGAGCGGTTCGAACTGCGGAACGCCGGGCTTGCCCCAGATGTCGTGCCCGCCGCGTTCGTCGCCGAGGTAGTGACCGTGGTCGGTGCACACGATCACCGCGGTCGACTCCCACAGTCCGCGATCTTCGATCGAGGCGATCAGCCGTCCGAACCAGTGGTCGATCATCGACAGCTTCGAGCCGTAGTTGGCCCGAATGTGACGCGCCTCGGCTTCGGACAGCAAACCTTTGCTCACCCCACCATTGGTGTATGGCGGCCAGATCAGTGCAGCCTCGTTCCAGGCAGCATCGTCGTACATGCCGCGCCATGGCGCCGGTGTGTCGAAGGGTTCGTGGGGGTCGAATTCGTCGACGAACAGCATCCACCGGTCGTGGTGCGGGGTTGCCTGGGCGATCCAGTCCGCTGCGGCCTTCATCGTGCGCGGTCCGGGATAGTCGGTCTCCTCGCGAAAGAAGGTGCGCGACTTGTCATAGCCGCGCGTCAGTGAGCCTTCGGGCAGGCCGAACGCCCTCGAGTAGAACCAGTCCCCGGGCCGGGCGGTGAGATCCGGTGAGCCGATGAAGCTCGGATCGAAATGTGTCCGCCAGTGATCGCCCTCGTGCCCGCGCACGTAGTCCCAGGCGGAGAAGTCGCAGTGGTAGTTCTCGCCGCCGCTTTCGAACAGGTGCGGGTGGTCGCTGACGAGCATCGTGGTCACCCCGCCGCTTCGTAACTTGGTGGTGATCGGTTCGTCCCACAGTTCGATCGACCCCCATGGTCGCCACAGGAAATCGAGGGTGCCGCACAGGATGTCGTGGCGGGCAGGCATGCACGGCAGTGAACCGGTGACGTGGCGAGTGAACCGGGTGGCTCGCTCGCGGGCGAACCTGTCGAGGTTCGGTGTCTCGAACTCGTCGCTGCCGTACGCACCGAGCATGTGTCGGTTCAGCGAATCCAACAGAACGACGACAACGTTGTGCGGTGCAGGCACCGGTTCCATGAGGCCTCCAAACTTGCGCGACGTGGCGCACAGTACAAGTTGCGACCGTTAGGTCGTCAGCACTCGGGGTAAGCGAGTACCCGCCAGGTCGATTGTGCACAATTCAATAGTGGTCTACGCTGTGGCGATGACACTCCAACGAACGTTCGATCTGGCACACTGCGCCACGCTCTGCGTGCAGAAGCCGCTCCTCAGCACGGGTTTCATCCCCACATGCGGCAGCGTTGCTGTCGTCGTGGCGGCGGTCTAGGACATGACTATTCTCGCGACTGGGTACGCACACGTTCGGTTGACGGTCACCGACATCGCTCGCTCGCGCGAGTTCTACGACGCTGTGTTCGGCTTTCCCGTGGCCTACGAGATGCCAGCCGATGCCGATGATGCCACGCGCGAAGCGCTCAGCTTCCTGTACGGCGGGGTGATTTATCAGCTTGGTGGGGGGCTGTTCGGGCTGCGACCGGTCGCCCCGGCAGGGGACAGTTTCGACGAGAACCGCGTCGGTCTCGATCACGTCAGCTTCGCCGTCGCCGGGCGGGCAGATCTCGATGCGGCAGCCACCGCGCTCGACAATCTCGGCATCGCCCACGGTGGGGTAAAAGATATCGGTGGTGCGTTCCTGCTCGAGTTCCGCGATCCGGACAACATCAGCCTGGAGTTGTTCGCCCCAGCCGGCTGAGCGTGACGTCGGGTGGAGCGCTGCGACTGACGGCGGGTTGTTAATCTGCCCCGATGACCATGACACCTCTGCTGGTCTACGCGGATGGGCCTGATGGGCCGCGTAGTGCACCGGACGACGTGTTGTTGGCCGCCGGCCTCGCCGGTGCACCCGAGTTGATCATCGGCTGGGTGCTCGAGGACCATCCGTGGCTGTCGTCGCCCCTCCTCGCAGGACGCACGACGATGGCCGGCTACGGGTTGCGCGGTGCTGTCGCCGACGGCCGCCTCTCAGTGGTGCCTGTCCGGCTGTCGGCGATACCGGCGTTCCTCGCCCAGGCACGGCCTGACGTGTTCGTGGTGACCGGGGTCCGGCGAGGTGACGGCCTCGCCTATGGCAACACGATTGGATGGGGGCCGGCCGCTGTGCGGATCGCCAGCGCAGTCGTGGTCGAGGTCGACGAGGAGGGGTTCGATTTCGGCGGTCCGGCAATCGGCGGCAACATCGTGGCCACGATCACGCGGCCTGCAGGTTACGCCAGCGCTCCGGTCGCCTCCCGCGCCGCCGATGACATCGATGCCCGCATCGGGTCGCTCGTGGTCAGCCTGCTCCCTGATGACGCCACGTTGCAGTTCGGTCCAGGCGGTATCGGCGAGGGCATCGCCAGTGCGCTCGTCCGGCCGGTCGGGATCTGGTCGGGCCTGGTCACCGACGCTATGGCCGGGTTGGCCCAACGCGGGCTGTTGCGCGGCCGGGTGACAGCGGGGTACGTGTGGGGCGGGGAACCGGTACGCGACCTGGCCCGCGCCGACTTGCTCGACCGGCAACCGATCGAGGTCACCCACGACATCGGCCGCATCTCGGCGATCCCCCGCTTCGTCGGCTGCAACACCGCACTCCAGGTCGGTCTCGATGGATCGGTCAACATCGAACGTGTCGGCGGGCGCACGATCACGTCTCTTGGCGGTCACCCCGATTTCTGCGCCGGGGCTGCTCGGTCAATGGGTGGTATGTCGGTGATTGCGCTGCGTTCCACCACGGCGTCGGGAGGATCGACGATCGTGCCTCGTGTGGAGGTAGTGTCCACGCCGCGTTGCGATGTCAGCGTGGTCGTGACCGAGCACGGCATTGCCGACCTGCGCGGTATCGGCGATGCCGAACGGGCCCGCCGGATCGCAGCTATCGCGGCCCCGGAGCACCTCGACTCGCTCCGGTAGCGGAGTGCGCCTGGGGTCAGGCCTTCTTCTTGAAGCCCTCAATGGTGGTCCGGATGTCGTCGGTGGCGAACGACTCGGCTTCGGCCGACAGCGCGAACGGGGCGACGAGGTGGATCGCTGCCTGCAGATGCAGGTTCAGCGCACGCTTGGTTTCCTGCACAGCCTGGCGGGGGAGCGCAGCGAGGCGGTGGGCGAGTTTCATCGCCTCAGCCATCAGTTGATCGTCGGGGACCGCACGGTTGGCGAGACCCATCTGCACCGCCTCGTGCGCGGGAATGCGGTCTCCGAAGAACAGGTACTCCTTGGCCTTCAGCAGGCTCATGAACAACGGCCAGTAGGCAGCACCGCCGTCGCCGGCGACGAGTCCGATGGCGACATGGGTGTCGGCGAAGAACGCACCCTCGGCAATGAGGACGAGGTCGGCGAGGAGCGCAACGTTGCAGCCCAACCCGACAGCGGCACCGTTGACCGCGGCGACGACCGGCTTGGGGAAGTCGGCCATCGCGTCCATCAGCCGTTTGGCGCCGCGCAACGAGACCCGACGGTGGTCGGGATCTTCGTAGCTGCGGATAAAACCAGGGATGTCACCGCCTGCGCTGAACGCCTTGCCGGCACCGGTGATGACCACAGCTCGAACCGAGTGGTCGGCGGCCAGGTCGTACCAGATCTCCTGCATCGCCTCGTGCATGTCGTCGAGGAACGCGTTGCGCATCTCCGGGTTGTTCATGGTGATGATCGTGACGGGTCCGTCGGTGTCGACCAGGATGTGCGGTGTGGGGGTGTACGGCATGCGCTCAGTATGGCCGAATTTGACGCTTGTGTCAGAAACCTGGCGGCGCGTGCTCGATGCTGCGCATCGCCAGCAGCCGACGGCGCGTGCCGGCGAGCCAGCGTTCGTAGTCGGCGGCCTTGCGGGCGAACGATTCGCCTACCCGCGGATGGGGAAGGATCAGGAAGCGTTCCTCGGTCATGGCGTCGAGCACCATGTCGGCGACGTCCACTGCGCGAAGGATCTCACCGATCGGCATTCCCTCCGGCGGTTCGGCGGCGATGTCGGCGGCCGTCGCGCCGAACATGCCGGTGTACACGGCGTTCGGGCACAGGCACGAGACGCGGATGCCGAGATGGTCGTAGTTCAGGGTGAGCCACTCGGCGTATCCGAGCGCACCGTGCTTGGTGAGGGTGTAGCCGGCTGCCGATGGGCCGGTGATGAGCGCCGCGGCAGAGATCGTTTGGACGAGGTAGCCACCGCCGCGGGCGATCATGCCCGGCACGACCGCTTGCGCAGCCCACACATGGGCGAGGAGGTTGACGTCGACGATGCGCCGGTACACCTCCGGCGGCACGTTGAAGTCGTAGGTCACCGGATCGCTGTAGCCCGCGTTGGAGCAGAACACATCGACGGGCCCGAACCGCGTTTCGGTCGCGTCCACGAGCGCGTTGATCGCCTCGGGGTTGCCGACATCGCACGCCACGCCGAGCCCGCCGATGCCATCGGCAACGCGGGTCGCGGCCTCGCCATCGATGTCCGCGACGACGACGCCGGCCGCACCGCGCTCGGCGAAGCGGGTGGCGAGCGCGCATCCAATCCCGTTCGCCCCACCCGTGACCACGATGACTTTCCCGGCGATGTCGATCAGGTTCTCCGGTTCGACTCGATGGTGACGGCAACGAGGCTCCACGGTCGGGGTACGCCTTTGAAGTCGTGGGCCCCGAGGGGCTCGAACAGCGCGCTTGAACCGGCCACTGATTCGACAACCGTCGACCTGGCGACCAGCTGACCTGGCGCTGCGTGGCTGAGCGCACGGGCTGCGATCGTGACGCCGAGGCCGAGCACGCCGTCCCCTGTCCGCTTGATGGTGGTGCCGCCGAAGCGACGAACCTGTTGCTCGGCAAGGTCGTTGTCTTGGTCGAGGCGGCGAATCCACTCATGGTCGCCGTCCTCCACGTTCTGCGCCGTCGACTCGACGATGTCGGTGAACACGATGGCGACCAACGCCGACGTCCCGCTCGCCCGGCTTCGGGCTCCTGCAAGGAAATCTTCGATCTCGATCATGGTGCGGTCCGACGATGTCGCCCAGAACAGGTGATCGCCGCCCGGGAGGTTCACCGATCGCGCTCCGGCGATGTTACTGGCGAGCCAGTCTCCGAAGCGGCTGGGGAGGAGCCGGTTCCCGACCGCTGTCAGCACGAGCACAGGCAGATCGAGCGCCAGCGCCATCTCCCGAACGTCGACGGTTCCGATGAACGACCAGATCGCCGCTGCGTGAGCAGGCGACGCCCCGCGGCTGGACTCGCGCACGCTGGTTGCGTCGCTGACCCAACTATCCAGGTCGGGCTGAGCATGGAGCGGGTTGCTCAATCCGATATCGCGTGGATCGAACGTGATCAACCTGGTGAACCGGCCCAGTTGGTCGGCGAACCGACGCCACTGGGGGAGATCCTCGGTCGCGGCGATCGAGAACATGGACCCGAAGCCTCCGATTTCGAGCACGTCGATCGGCCCGTCGCCACGAACGCGGGACGCCAGGTGCGCTCCATCGGTGAAGCGGGCGAAACGAACTGCTCCGGAATCGTTCACGACCGAACCGTAGTGGCGAGCGCGAACCCCGACGGCGTCGAGATCAGGACTTGAGGAGGCGTTCGATCGCTCGGGTGGCCTCGGTGACCATCCGGTCGGCGTGGGCCGGATCGTCGGTTGCGGCGTTGGCAACGCAATGGCGGACGTGCTGGTCGAGCAGGCCAACCGCAACGCTTTGCAGGGCCTTGGTCACTGCGCTGACCTGGGTGAGGATGTTGATGCAGTAGACGTCTTCGTCGATCATGCGTTGCAGTCCGCGGACTTGGCCTTCGACGCGGCGCAGCCGCTTGAGATACGCGTCCTTGTCCATCGTGTAGCCGCGGGCCACAGCGTCGGCTGATTCGGGTACTGTGAATGCCATGCCTGAGCATACCGGGAGGGGGTACCGTAAGGACCTATTTGGGGATCCACAGGATCGCGTTCATTGATACCAGAGGGGGGTATACTCTACGAAGTTCGCAAGGAGCACCGATGAACCCGACAACGACGACAACCATCACCGTGAGCGGTATGACGTGCGGGCACTGCATCGCTGCTGTTACCGAAGAGCTCACCGGGATCGATGGCGTCACCGACGTCACGGTCGACCTCGCCAGTGGGGCAGTCAGCATCAGCTCTGACGGTCCCGTCGATCGGGTACTGATCGCCAACGCGATCGATGAAGCCGGCTAC
Organism: Acidimicrobiaceae bacterium; assembly: GCA_031404435.1. GTDB lineage: Bacteria > Actinomycetota > Acidimicrobiia > Acidimicrobiales > Ilumatobacteraceae > VFMC01. The sequence continues at coordinate 10,764 of JANNHO010000271.1, forward strand.
GAGGTGGTCGCATGAACGCCGGGGCGAAGCTGGCGGCGTTCGCCGTGGTCCTCGCGGTTGCGTTCGGTGGCGCACTGGCGGTCGGTGCGGCGGTCAACCCGATCGGCGAAACCGATCGCCCGGGCATGCCTCACGACACACCCGATGTTGGCATCCCGGATCACGAGGACGGGCACTGATGCCGCCCAACGCCGAGGTTCTCGACGGGCGTTCGCGGATCCAGCTCGACATCGGTGGGATGACGTGCGCATCGTGCGCGGCACGGATCGAAAAGAAGCTCAACCGGATGGACGGCGTCACGGCCTCGGTCAACTACGCGACCGAGAAGGCCAGCGTCACCTTCGACGATGCCGTCACGCCGGCGTCGCTCATCGCCCAGGTCGAGGCGACCGGCTACACCGCCCACCTCCCTCAGGTCGCTGTGCCCGGGGGCGAGCCCGTCGAGCAGCCCGACGAGCCGACCCGCTTGCTCCTCCAACGAGTTGTGATCTCGGCCGTTCTCGCAGTACCGGTGATCGCAATGGCGATGGTTCCGGTGCTGCAGTTCGATGGCTGGCAGTGGCTGTCGCTCACCCTCGCCGCGCCGGTCGTGGTCTGGGGAGCGTGGCCGTTCCACAAGGCCGCCTGGACCAATCTGCGTCATGCCGCGGCCACGATGGACACGCTCATTTCGATCGGTACCCTCGCTGCGTTCGGTTGGACGTTGTACGCATTGTTCTTCGGTGAGGCGGGGGAGTTGACGATGCGTCACGGGTTCTCGATCCGACCCGAACGCGGGATGGGCTCCAGCCAAATCTACCTCGAGGTCGCAGCCGGTGTCACCGTGTTCATCCTTGCTGGGCGCTACTTCGAAGCGAGGGCGAAACGTCAATCTGGCGCAGCGCTGAAGGCGCTCCTCGAGCTCGGCGCAAAGGACGTGGCCGTGATCCGCGACGGAATTGAGAGCCGGATTCCGATTGACCAACTCTCTGTCGGGGACCGGTTCGTTGTCCGTCCGGGAGAGAAGATCGCCACCGACGGTGTCGTCGATGACGGCACGTCGGCCGTCGATGCGTCGCTACTCACAGGCGAGCCGGTACCGGTGGAAGTCGGCCCCGGCGATGTGGTCGCGGGCGCCACGGTCAATGCCGGCGGCCGTCTCGTCGTGCGGGCCACACGGGTCGGTGCCGATACTGCGCTCGCCCAGATCGGCAGGCTGGTCGAACAGGCCCAAACCGGCAAAGCCGAGGTGCAGCGCCTGGCGGATCGCGTGTCCGCAGTGTTCGTGCCCGTGGTGATCGCGCTTGCTGCGGCGACGCTGGGCTTCTGGCTTGGCGCAGCCGCGACGGACAACGCCACGGTCGCGTTCACTGCGGCAGTCGCCGTGCTGATCATCGCCTGCCCATGCGCGCTCGGCCTCGCCACACCCACGGCGTTGATGGTCGGTACGGGCCGCGGTGCGCAACTCGGCATCCTGATCAAAGGCCCGGAGGTGCTCGAATCGACCCGTCGGGTCGACACGGTCGTGCTCGACAAGACCGGCACCATCACAACAGGCAAGATGTCGCTCGTCGATGTCGTCGTCACTGGTGGTACCTCCGCCGAGGAGGTCCTGTTCCTAGCCGGCTCGCTGGAAGACGCGTCTGAACATCCAATCGCGAAGGCGATCGCCGCCGGCGCCCGCAAGCGGGGGGTTGCACTGGCGGCCGTCGAGTCGTTCGCCAACACCGAAGGGCTCGGCGTGCGTGGCGTCGTCGACGGCCACGCGGTCGTGGCCGGACGTGAACGGTTCCTAGCCGACTGGTCGATCCATCTCGACGACACGCTCCTCGCAGCTCGCGATGCTGCCGAGGCGGCCGGGCGGACCCCGGTCTACGTTGCCTGGGGCGGGGAGGCCCGGGCCGTGTTTGTGGTCTCCGACACGATCAAGCCGACGTCGAAGGAAGCAATCGGCGGTCTGCGCGCCCTCGGGCTGCGCCCGGTGCTGCTCACCGGCGACAACCAACGCGCCGCCAACGCGATCGCCGCGGCCGTGGGCATCGACACCAGCGGCGGTGACGTGATCGCCGAGGTCCTTCCCGCCGACAAGGTCGAGGTGATCCGCCGCCTGCAGGATGAGGGGCGGGTGGTGGCGATGGTTGGCGACGGGGTCAACGATGCCGCGGCCCTCGCCCAAGCCGACCTCGGGCTGGCGATGGGGACCGGAACCGACGCGGCAATTGAGGCCAGCGATCTCACGCTGGTTCGTGGTGACCTACGCGCCGCAGTCGATGCGATCCGGTTGTCACGTCGAACCCTGGCCACGATCAAGGCCAACCTGTTCTGGGCGTTTGCCTACAACGTGGCCGCCCTCCCTCTGGCGGCCACCGGCCTGCTCAACCCGATGCTGGCCGGGCTGGCGATGGCGTTTTCGAGCGTCTTCGTCGTCTCGAACAGCCTCCGCCTGCGCCGCTTCCAGTCCGCCTGCGCCGCTTCCAGTCCGATCAGCGAAGTCTGAGAAGCCTTCAATCCGGTTTACGGGTTTCGGGTGCGGGGGTGTGCGGGCATGGGTAATGTCGGCCGTCGAAGATGAGCCGTCAACGACGAGGGGGACCTGCGGATGAGGGTTTGGCTGGCGGTTGTGGGCTGCGCAGCACTCGCGCTCACGTCGTGCAGCGCTGACGCGGAACCCGAGGGAACACCATTGCCGGCGGTCGCCGAGACGATCCTGGCCACATCGTCGACGGCGATGGGTGAGGTCACCAGCGTCCGTTTCGAACTCGAGCGAAGCGGCGCGCCGGTGTTCATCGACACCTTTGGTTCGTTGGCCCTCGACAAGATCGTCGGCCGGTTCGCGGCACCCGCTTCGGCCGACGCGGCCTTGACGGTCACCATCGACGGGTCGCTCACCACGCAACTCGGGGCGGTTGCCATCGACGACACGGTGTGGTTGTCGAATCCCGTGACCGGCACGTTCGAAAACCCTGCCGATGGGCTACGACATCGATCCTGGCACGTTCTTCGATCCCGAGACCGGATGGCGGCCTCTGCTCGCCGACCTTGACGGCGTGGATTTGATCGGCGAGGAGGATCGCGGAGGCCGGCGATACCACCTGCGCGGCACTGCGCCTGCCGAACGCGTGGAGGTCGTCACCGCCGGGCTGGTCTCCAACCAGGATGTTCTGATCGATCTGTGGGTGCGACGCGACACAGCGTTGGTGACGGCCGCTGAGTTCTCGACGACCTTCGATGGCGCGGCGACGAACTGGGTGCTGGAGCTGAGCGACTACGGCGAAGTCTTCGCAATCTCGGCCCCCGACGTCGATGGTTGATCGTGTGACATCAACCGGTTCGTACCCGCTCCGTTCGCCGTCGCCGCGCGCAGTTCTCGCCGCGGTTGGGTTCAGCGTGTTCGTTGCCGCCGACGACCTTACGGTGGTGGCCACCATGTTGCGCCCGATCATCGGCGACCTCGGCGTGGTCCTGCCCAATGGCCTCGACGACGCCGCGTGGATCGTCAACGTTTATCTGATCGCGTTTGTCGCGGTGATGCCGATCGCCGGGCGGATCAGCGACATCGTCGGCCGGCGACGCACGTTCGTCGTCGCCTACCTGCTGTTCATCATCGGCAGCATCGTCATCCCGCTGGCGTCATCGATGGGCCCGTTCCTCGTCGGCCGGGTGCTCACGGCAATTGGCGGGGGCGCGATGGTTCCTGTCGCGCTCGCCGTCGTGGGTGATGTGTACCCGCCACACAGTCGGGCGCGAGCGCTCGGCACCCTCGGTGCGATCGAAACGCTGGGGTGGGTATGGGGCCCGCTGTACGGCGCGATGCTGGTGCGGTTCCTGTCGTGGCAGTGGCAGTTCTGGCTGAACATCCCCCTCGCGGCCGGGGGTCTTGCCGCCACCTGGTGGGCGCTCGTCGACCACGACCGGCCCGAACGTGCCCGGCGGGTGGACTGGGTTGGCGCCATCTTGGTGACGGTCGCGTTGGTGTCGTTGAACGTCGCCCTGCTGTCGGGCTCGGAGATCCAAAGCATCACCGGTCTCGACGAACTGACCGGTGGCGGGGGTCGAGACCTGCGTTGGCTCTACCTCGTCTTCGTCGTCTCGGCGGCACTGTTCGTGCGCCATCAGCGCCGAACCACCGACCCGCTGATCGATGCAGGTCTGTTCCGCGGCCGCAACCTGCGTCTCGCCCTGCTGGCCAACTTCGTGGTCGGCGCCGCGCTGGTGATCGCCATGGTGGATGTGCCGTTGTTCGTCAATGCGGTCGAAGGCGACCTCAAGCGTTCAGCCGTAGTTGCCGGGTGGGTGTTGGCCATGCTGACCGCCTCGATGGCCGTCGCCTCCTACGTCGGCGGGCGGCTGACCGAACGAACGTGGTACGGCCCGCCGGCCATCGTCGGGCTCATGGCCGCGACGGTTGCGTATGTGGCGATGGGCCTCACCTGGGATGGCCAGACCTCGTACCTACTGATAGCGGCCCAACTGGCGATCCTCGGGGCCGGATTCGGTCTCACGATTGCGCCGACCAACACGGCGGTGATCTCGGCCGCGCCGCACGATCAGCGCGGCAGCGCAGCGGCACTCGTGATGGTCACCAGGTTGCTCGGCTTCAGCGTCGGGTTGTCGGCGTTGACGGCGTGGGGGCTGTCCCGTTTTGAGCGGCTGCGGCGGGGGCTCGACCTGCCCCCGATTACCGATCCGGGTTTCGAACGAGCCGTACGCGCCGCCCAGATCGAGCTCACCTCGAGCACCATCGCCCAAACCTTCCTGGCAACCGCTGCAATCACCGCCGTCGGGGTGATCGCGGCCGTCGCCATGCGCCGACCCGCATCCGCAGCACCCGCACCCGACACCCCCAGCCCCGCCCTCTCGAACCCCGCCCTCTCGGCGGCCGACACGGCCGAACCATCAGGAGTCCACATGCAGTCATGGGTGCATCGCCATCTCGCCATCGTGCTCGGAGCGTTCGCGCTGGTACTCGTCGCCGCGTTCGCCTACATGGCAGTGTTGGCCAACGCCCTCGACGACACCAGAGCCGATCTTGACCGGGTCGAGGCTGGATCGGCGCTGTTCGCTTCACAGGTCACCGGCTTCCAGACCAAGATCGCCGGCATCGCCCCAACGGTTTCCGGGGGCCTCGACGAGGCGATCGCCGGGCTGGAGTCGTTCGGTTCGTCAACGATAGATTTCGACGTGGCGATCGACGAGACAGTGATGATCAACACCGACGTGGTCATCAACCGCACCGTGGAAGTCCCGGTCAAGACCACCTTGCCGATCAACGAATCGTTCGACACGACGATCCGCATCGCCGGCCCGTTCGGCACCGACATCCCCCTCGATGTCACGGTGCCCGTTGACATCGATGTCCCGATCGACCTCACGCTCAGCATCCCCATCAACGAGACCGTCCCAATCGATGCTGAGGTACCGGTGCAGCTGAGCGTTCCGATCAGCATGAACGTCGGCGAGACCGAACTGGCCGATCTCAGCGCCTCGCTTGCCGCCGGTCTGCGATCGTTGCAACAGGTACTCGAGGGTCTCAGCGGCTGAGCCTTCATCGTTGTCGCTGTCCAATCGGCCGTGCGACGACAGCTACTGTCTGCGGGCGTGACGACGAGCGACGGCGACCGGTTCTACCGAGTCGCCCGCGCGGTCACCGGCGCCGCATATCGCACGCTCACTCCCGTTTCTGCCCACGGCGAACGCCACGTCCCACTGACCGGGCCGGTGATTCTCGCAGCGAACCACATCTCGTTCTTCGACACAGTCGTGCTGATGTTGTCGGTGCCGAGGCGCACCTACTTCATCGGGAAGTCCGAGTACATGGATTCGTGGACGACACGCCATCTGTTCCCGGCACTCGGTCTGATCCCGATCGAACGTGCTGCAGCGCGTCAAGCCATGGTGGCGCTCGAGGTTGCTGCGGGTGTGCTCCGCCGCGGTGACGTGCTGGCGATCTATCCGGAGGGGACCCGTTCGCGCGACGGTTTGTTGCACCGCGGCCACACTGGTGCAGCACAGTTGGCCCTGATGACCGGCGCACCGGTGGTCCCGATCGGCCTGGTGGGCACCGACCGGATTCAACCCGTCGGTGCCCGTGTGCCACGCCCGTTCCGGCGCGCCGAGATTCGGTTCGGGCCGCCGTTGAATCCAGCCGATTACGGAGGGTCGTCGCGCCGACGCCGGCAGATGTTCACCGGCGACTTGATGGAGGCCATCCGCCAGCTCTCCGGTCGAGCCGGGTCCGATGATTTTTCGACTGGCGAGCCGCCGCTGATCCGTGGTGGCAACGAATCGGTCTACGAGGTGCGGCGCGTGATCGGCAGTGGGGCAACGTGGCACCAGGCAGCGCGATTCGCCGTGACCGAGTTATGTGTGCGCCACGACGATGCCCGCGTTGGTGAAGTCCGTCGGCTGCAATGCCATGTTCACCGCGACGGTTCGGTGCGGATGAGCACCGAACTAGCGATCTCGATCAAGTTCCAGTCGTCCCCGTCCCCGTCACCCGCCGTAGGAGCAGCCCATGAATGACAGCGTGTACCAAGTCGTCGAATTGATCGGATCGAGCAGCGACTCGTGGGAGTTCGCAGCCCAAAACGCCGTACGTGAAGCCTCGCGGACCTACAAGGATCTGCGTGTTGCCGAGGTCGTCGAGATGGACGTGTTGATCGAGAACGGCACGATCATCGCCTACCGCACCAAGTTGCGGCTCAGCTTCAAATCCGGCGGCTGATAGCGCGCGCTCGTTGACAGAACGTTGATACGTCGACGATCAAGCGTTGAGTTGAGCTGCGTAATGTCGCCCTGACCACCGCCGGGGGTTGTGGTCACACCGAGACACCCGTCGCGGTGCCGTACCACTGGGGGTTTCATGAGTTGTACTTTGTTCATTTTCCGCGCTGCGGAGTCGGTTACGGCTGGGGTGGCATGATGGTCGAGAAGATGAAGGGTGTCGCTCCGTTAGCGATCATCATCGGTGTCCTGGCATTCATCTACGTGGAGTTCGCGTTGAACTTTACTTTCCACTGGGTGACCAGCGGAGACCTTGGCATCGGTCTGGCGCTGCCGTCGAACTTCCATCTCGTCGTACCGGCGGGCTTTGTCAGCTGGGGCCTGTTTTTCCTGTTCGGGGCCGACACCGATGCGTTCGTGAAGACGCTGATCGCCTGCGTCGTCGGCTCCTTGGGGGCGCTCGTGACGATGGCGGTCGGTCCCGCACTCGCCGGGCTGCCCGATTTCTGGGGCATCGCCCTGATCGTCGGCGCGGTCGCGTTCGTGCTCGTGCTGATCATCCCGATCAGCGAGAAGTACAGCGTGGCCGCGTGCTTCCCTGCGTTCGCCTCGGTGGTGTTTTGGTGGATTGCCACAGGCCTCGATGGCTGGGCGGACGACGGCGGCGGGGTCGGCAACAGCGTCGAGGCGCTTGGTGACCCGGCGACTGCCGGTGCCGGAGCGTTCGGCGGGGTTCTGTCGACGCCGTACGCGATGGTGTGGATCAACGTTTTGGTGACACTGGTGATCGGTGCTGTGTTCGGGCTCGCGTCCGCTCGCCTGAACGCGATAGTTGCCGCCCGCAACGCGCCGGCCGAAGCGGCCGCCTGACGAAGCAGGACTCTTCGAGCAGGACTCGTGACCGGGCGTCGTGCCCGGCCACGAGTCGTGTCCACCGGGGATTTGATCACAGGATTTGGTTACGGTTCGAACCGATAGCCGACCCGAGCCACAGTCTTCAGCCAGCGCGGTTAGGCCGGATCGAACTCGAGCTTGGCACGTAATCGGTGGACGTGTTGGGTGACGGCCGCCTCATATTGCCAATCCGGTGACGACCTCCACACCTGGTGCAGGATTTCGGCGCGGGTCGCCACCCGCCGTGGAGAGCGGGCCATGAACACAAGCACATCAAACTCCTTCGGCGAGAGCGCAACGACGGTTCCGCTCACCGTCACCTCGCGTGCGGCGAGGTGGATCACCAACGGGCCGAACGCCAACTGGTCGCAGGGTTGATGCGTCGAGCGCCTCAGCACGGCGTTGACGCGTGACGCCAGTTCCGCCGGAGAAAACGGTTTCGTGACGTAGTCGTCGGCGCCCAGGTCGAGCCCGATTATGCGGTCGGTCTCGCCGCAGCGGCTGGACAGGATGATGATCGGGATGCTCGACATGGCACGTACCCGGCGGAGGACATCGAGCCCACCCATGTCGGTCAGCGTGAGTGCCAGCACGACCAAGCCGATCACCTCGTCATCGACGGCCGAGACCGCCGAAAGCCCAGACCAACCGTCGGCTGCGTGCACCACGGTGTGGCCATCTGCCTCAAGTTGTCTGGCGACCCGGTGGCGAACGGCGGCGTCGCTGTCGACGATGAGCACGCGCGAGCGGCGACCGTCGCGGCCGAGAGTAAACGACGCCCGAAACTCGAGGCACGTGCCGATGCCGGCCGGATCGGCTTCGATCACCCGAGCCCGGCTCTCGCGGGTGGGTTCTGGTGCTGACGGCCGGTGATCACGTTGTTCGACTGTAGCCAGTCGTGGAAGTCAGGCAAGCCGACCCATGGCGGCGCTCAACACGTCGCGGACTGCGGCGATGTTTGAACGCAACGTGGCGAAGACCTGGTCCATTGTGACAGGTTCGTGACCATCGACGCCTGCGTCGTAGTCGGTGACCAAAGCGATGGTCGCGTACTTCAGTCCTGCCTCGGCGGCGAGAACCGCTTCGGGATAGCCAGTCATGTTGACCACGTGCCAGCCCATCGACCGGAACCAGACGCTTTCGGCCCGTGTGGAAAACCGGGGGCCGTTGATCACGACCATGGTGCCACCATCGTGTATCGCCACGCCGTTCGCTCGGCCGGCGGTGACGAGTGTGGCACGGAGCCCGGCGTCGTAGGGATCGGCGAAGCTCTGGTGGTGCACGGACCCGTCGGTGCCCGGGTCGCCGGAGGGTCCCCCCGCATCGTGAAATGTGTCAGCGCGGCCCCAGGTGCGATCGACGAGTTGGTCGATCACCACGAACTCGCCCGGATGGATGTCGGGTTGCAATGAGCCGACCGAGCATGGCGCGAACACTGCCCCGACGCCGAGCGAAGCGAGCGCAGCGATGTTGGCGCGATATGGCACGCGGTGCGCGGCGAAGTGGTGGTTGCGGCCGTGGCGCGGCAAGAACGCGACTCGCCGGTCGCCGATGGTGCCGATGGTGATCGGCGCCGCCGGAATCCCGAAGGGTGTGTCGATGACGACGTCGCGGACCAGGGTGCGCGAATCGTCGAGCATCTCGTAGAACCCGGACCCGCCAATGATCGCCACGTCTGCGCGCAGTCTGTTCACGTTCGGGTCACCGCGGCGGTTCGGTCGGCGAGGGGTTTGGGCCGAGCAACGGCGAAGCCGTAGTTGACGCCGATCGCATCCTGCTCGGGCGCGGAGAGCACGTGCACGGTGCCGACGCTGCGGGCCACATGGGTGATGTGCGCGATCCACTCGACCTGGCGGGCGATGAGGTACGCCTCGTCGACATCGTCGCCGAGGGCCAGCGGACCGTGGTTGGCCAGCAGGCACGCCCGCGACCCCGGCTGGGCATCGAGCGCCGCCACGGCGGCGATGGCGAGATCGTTCGAGCCCGGCGGCGCGTACGGGGAGGTCACCAAGATCCGCTCGCCGCGAGGACCGATGTTCTCGTTGCACACCCACTCGAGGTCGAGACGTGCCACCGAGAACCCTGCCGCATACGGCGAGTGGGTGTGGACGACGGCACCGACACCGGGCCGGGCGCGCATGAGTGCGAGATGCAGGTGCAGTTCGCTGGTCGGTGCCCGCGGCCCCGTCCACGTGCCGGTCCGCAGGTCGACGAGTGGATGATCACCGGGCTGCAGGCGGTGGTATGCCACACCACCGGCCGACACGACGAAACGATGCTGGTCAACCCGCACGCTCACGTTGCCGGCCGAACCGACGACCATCGCGTCAGCGACCATGTGCGCGCAGGTCGCTTGCACGGCCTGTCGAGCGAGGTCGACGATCACCTCGCCGGTGTCGCCGGTGTCGGCCGCGTCGTGCATAGCTTCGGACTGTACTGTTCGTGGTAATGCGCACCATCGACTGGCACGGCGATCACATCGTGGCGATCGATCAAACGCTGCTGCCACACACGATGATGATGGTCGAGCTGCGCACCGTCGACGAGGTCATCGACGCGGTGCAGCGATTGGTCATCCGGGGGGCTCCGGCGCTCGGTGTGGCGGGCGCGCTCGGTACGGCGATCGCCGCGCTCGACGCGCAGCGCCGCGCCCTCGGTGCCGGTCACGTGATCCGCGAGGCCGAGCGCATGGCCTCGGCGCGGCCAACCGCGGTGAACCTCGCGTGGGGCGTGCAGCGGTGCCTCGACGCGATCGACGGAGGCGCCGAGGCAATGGTGCGTGCCGCTGTCTCACTCGTGCAGGAAGACATCGACACCAACCGGGAGTTGAGCCGCCGCGGTGCCGAACTGGTGCGCTCGCTCGTCGATGGTCCGCCCGGCATTCACACCCATTGCAACGCCGGCGGCCTTGCGTGTGTGGAATGGGGGACGGCACTCGGGATCGTGCGTGCGCTACACGAGGCGGGCGGTGTTCGCGAGGTGTTCGTTGACGAGACCCGGCCGCTGCTGCAGGGGGCACGCCTGACGGCGTTCGAGTTGGCCGCGATGGGGATTGCGCACCGCGTGGTGGTCGATGGTGCTGGGGCGTCGGTGATCGCCCGTCGGATGGTCGATGTCGTCATCGTTGGTGCCGACCGGGTAGCGGCCAACGGCGACGTGGTCAACAAGATCGGCACGTATCCGCTTGCGCTCGCCGCACATCGCGCCGGTGTGCCGTTCGTGGTCGCCGCCCCGGAGTCGACCATCGACCGGGCGACACCTGATGGCTCGACGGTGCACATCGAGTTGCGCGACCCGTCCGAGGTGGTGTCGATGTCGTCACCTGGTCAACCGGCCACCGGCACGCCGGTCCATGGCACGCCGGCCACGATCACGCCCGCCGGCACTGGGGCGTGGAACCCCGCGTTTGATGTGACACCGTGGGATCTCGTGACCGCATTGGTGACCGAAGCACGTGTGGTGCGCCTCGCCGCCGGGCAATCCATCTGATGACCAATCTGCGAACGCGCCGGTTCCGAACTCAAACCATGACATTCGTCACTGCCCTCGACGGATGCGTCTGATGGGAGTCTTGAAGTTCGCTCGTACCGGACGACTGACGTCGCTCGGCCGCGCCGACGATCGTGGCTCGGGCGGGACGGATTCACTCGGTGATCAGCTCCGCCAGGCAGGCCGCGGCGACCAGGCTGCATTCGGGCGGCTCTACGACGAGCTTTCGCCGCTGGTGCATGGTGTTGTGCTCAAGGTCGTGCGCGACCCGGCTCAGAGCGATGAGGTCACGCAAGAGGTGTTCGTCGAGCTCTGGCGGCTGGCGGCGCGTTACGACTCGTCGAAGGGTTCGGTCAAGTCGTGGGCGGCCACCGTCGCCCACCGGCGAGCGATCGATCGTGTTCGCTCCGAACAGGCATCGCGCGAGCGAAACTTGCGCGACGTGTCCGGCTTGATGCCAGCCCACGACGCAGTGGCCGATGAAGTGGAAACCACGTTCGAACAGGCCCGCGTGCGGCGCGCCCTCGACGAACTGACATCGCTGCAGCGCGAAGCGGTCGAGTTGGCGTACTTCGGTGGACACACGTACCGCGAAGTTGCGCAGTTGTTGGGGGTTGCCGAGGGAACCGTGAAGACGAGAATTCGCGACGGGATGATCCGCTTGCGTGACGAGTTGGGAGCAAGCAATGACTGACGTCGACATCCATCATTTGGGCGCGGCATATGCGCTCGATGCGCTCGATGAACGTGAACGGATGGCGTTCGAGGCGCACTATCCATCGTGCGACGTGTGCCGTGCGGATGTGTCCGACTTCCGGTCCGCGCTCGCGCAACTCGCTGGCGCGTCGACCGCTGCCCCATCGACGTCGGTGCGGGCCGCGGTGATGGCCGAGATCGCTCAGACTCGTCAGTTGTCGCCGATGCTGCCTGACTCGATCAGCGACCTTGCCGAACGACGCCGCCGTCAGCAGCGCACCTATGGCGGTGCGTTGGCCATGGCGGCCGCTGTGGTTCTGGCGTTCGTTACCGGCGCGATGGTGACCGGAGGTGACGAGGCACCGGCGTACGCCACCGATCTGGAGTTCGTGCTTGCTCATGGCGATGCTCGGATGGTGACCCTGGGCTCGACCGGGGCAACTGGATCGTCAGCGGACGGATCGGTGAAGGTGGCGTGGAGCGACGAGGGTGAGCGTATGGTCCTGCTCGCTAACGGACTTCCCGGCGCACCCGATGGTCAGGCCTACGAGCTGTGGCTCATCGGTGCCGACGGGTCGGTTCCACTGCGGATGCTCGACGACGCGAGCGAGGGGAGCATTCGCAGCTCGATCGGCATCGGCACCGGCGTCGGCATCGACAGTGCTCCACGGGCGTGGGGAATCACGCTGGAGCCCAGCGGCGGATCGGACGCACCGACGGGGGATATTCTGTACCTCACCGACGTCTGACCGCAGGCGCCCCGTTGAAGCAGACGATGACGTGGAGGACTCGAGATGGCCCAGCCCGACTCACCGGTGACGTCGCTCGACGACCTGGTCCGCCGTGAGGAAGCGCTGTTCATCGAACGGATGTCCGGATCGCGTGCGCGTTGGGAAGCGGCACAACGGGTGATGCCCGGTGGCGTCGCGTCCAGCTGGGCTAGCTCCCGACCCGTCCCCGTGTGGGTCAGTCACGGCCTTGGCGGGCGCGTATGGGACGTCGATGGTACCGAGTACATCGATCTGCATGGTGGCTATGGCGTCAACGTGGTCGGTCACGCCCACCCGGCAGTGGTCGAGGCGGTGCAGCGCCGGGTCGCTCTCGGCACCCACTTCGCCCAGCCGACCGACGACAGCGTCGCTGTCGCCGAGGCGCTTGCAGCCCGTTTCGGCCTGCCGTTGTGGAGGTTCACCAACTCCGGTACCGAAGCCACGATGGACGCGATTCACCTGATGCGGGCGATCTCCGGTCGCTCGCTGATCGTGAAGGTTGAAGGGTCTTACCACGGGCACCACGATGCGGCGATGGTGTCGATCTTCAGATCGGCCGACGAGCTCGGGCCCGTCGATGATCCGGTGCGTCGCCCCGGAGCGGGCATACCCCAGGAGATGGCCGATCTGGTGCGGATCGTGCCGTACAACGACCTGGCCGCGCTCGAGCGGGTGTTCGCTGCGCACAGTGGGCAGGTCGCCGGGATGATTCTCGAGCCGATGATGATGAACGCTGGAATCATCGCGCCGTTGCCCGGCTACCTGGAGGGCGTCCGCGAGATCACGCAACGCCATGGCGCGTTGCTCACCTACGACGAGGTGAAGACGGGGTTGGTGGTTCATCCCGGAGGGGTCACCGCGCTGTTCGGCGTGCGCCCCGACATCGTCTGCCTCGCCAAGGCACTCGGCGGTGGCGTGCCGTGCGGAGCGATCGGCGGTACCGCCGAGGTGATGGCGGCGATCACCGACGGGGTGTACGACCAGGTCGGAACGTTCAATGGCAACCCGCTGACAATGGCCGCGGCCCGTGCCGTGCTGACCGAGGTGCTCACTCCGAACTCGTACGCGCAGGCAGAGGACCTGGGCAGGTCGATGCTCGACGCCTCGTTGAAGGCCCTCGCAGATCACGGCCAGGCGGCGTACGGCGCGGTGTACGGCTTCAAGGGCTCGGTCGTGTTCCATGACCGGCCGGCAACGAACTACCGCGAGTTCCTGGCCATCTCCACCGCCGCGAGCCACTGCCACTTCCTCGTGCAGCACAATGGTGGTGTGTTCCTCCCGCCGTGGGGGAAGAGCGAATCATGGACACTCAGCGTGTCCCACAACTCCGCCGACGGCGACCGCTACGTCGCCAACGTCGAGCACCTGGCGAGGATGATCGAACCGATTCTCGATCGTTCCTCGGACATCTTCGGAACAGGACGGTTCAACTGATGAACAACGACAACGCAGGTACCAGCGCATCGTCGGGGGGCACCTACCGGGTCTACGACAACCCCGTCGACGGCTGCTTTGAGATCTCGTGTGATGACGAGGTCGTCGGGTACTGCGACTACGTCCTCGACGATGGCCGAATGGTGCTGCCGCATACCGTGATCAACGCTTCGATGCGCGGTCGAGGTCTCGCGGCGCGCCTGGTGCGTCACGTGCTCGACGAGGTCGCCGCGCGAAACCTCAAGGTCGTTCCGGTGTGTTGGTTCGTTGCCGAGTTCATCGCCGCGAACCCCAAGTATCAGCCCCTCGTCACCACCTGACCCGCGCTACCGACCGGCGGGCGCGGGTTACTTGTTCCGCCAGGTAGGTGCGCGTTTTTCGGTGTATGCGGCGGTGCCTTCCACGGCGTCGGCGGAGTCGATGGCCTGCCGGTATGAGGCGAAGCCCTTGATCGCCTGCATCGCGACCACCGGATCGGTTCCGAGCGTGCGCCGGCCGATGTCGAGCATCGCAGCCACGCTCAACGGAGCCGACGCGACGATCCGATCGGCGAAGCTGCGGGCTTCGGCGAGTAGGTTTGCTGCGGGGACGACAGCGTTGACCAGCCCCCACCGTGCTGCCTCCGATGCATCCATCCGCCGCCCGGTGAGCAGCATCTCGCGGGCGATGTGGGGTGGCAGCAGGGTTGGCAAGCGGATACTGCCAGCATCAGGGAGAAGTCCGAGGCCCGCCTCGGGGAGAAAGAACTGAGCGTGATCGGCGACAACGATGAGGTCGGCGGCCATCGCGATCTCGAATCCGCCGCCAACGGCCATGCCGTTCACCGCGACGATGACGGGCGTGGCGCGGTTGGGTAGATCGGGGAATCCGCCGAACCCGCCAGGGCCGTAGTCGCTGTCGAAGGCTTCACCCTCGCCAGCGGCACCAAGATCCCAACCGGCCGAGAAGAACCGTTCACCGGCGCCGGTGACGATGACCACCCGCACGTCAGGGTCGGCATCGAAACCGACGAACGCGGCACCCATCGCGCAGCTTGTCGGCGCATCGATTGCATTCGCCTTTGGCCGGTCGATGGTGAGCGTCACCACCGGGCCGTCCTGTTCCACCCAGAACCCGTCACTCATCTGTTGCCTCCATACCTGCCTCCATGTCCGGGTGGGTGTCGACGGTCATCAATGCGTCGACGGCGATCGCCCCATGCTCGCCGACGAGCACGGGATTGAGCTCCACCTCGACCACGTCGGTTCCGACTACGGCATCGCCGAGGCGGACGATCAGCGAGACCAGCGCGGCGACGTCGGCAGTCGGCCGACCACGGAACCCGGCAAGGAGCGGCCAGCTGCGCAGCGAGCGAAGCGCACGGAGCACGTCGGCGGGCTGGACAGGGGCGAGCAGATGGGCGACGTCGTGCCACAGTTCGGTGTGCACGCCGCCGAAGCCGACCGTCACGAGCCACCCCACCGGATGATCGCGACGCACAGCGACGAGCACCTCGGCAACCACGTCGGTGACGGTTGCTTCCAACAGGTAGCCGGCCGGGGTCGACGGCATCGCGACGACCGCAGCGAGGAGCGCGGCCTCGTTACGGAGGCCAACACGCACCCCACCCGAGTCACTCTTGTGCGCCAGGCCGAGCGATTTGACCGTGACCGGATAGCCGATCGTGGTGGCAGCAGAGGCGAGGCCCGCTGGTGTAGTGACCGTCCCGATCGGCACGTCGACGCCGATTGTCCGGAGCCGGTCCTTCGCTGCTGCCTCGTCGATCTCGCGGTGCTCGCCGGGCGAAGGCACCGCGGCATGGGTTGTGGCGCGTGTTGCGGCGGACCCGGGTTCTGTGGAACCGAGCCATGCCGCGGTGCCGAGGGCGGCGAGCGCCTCGGCGAGCCCAAGGAGGGGAGTGACGCCACGGTCGAGCAGATGCTCGCGCAACGACTCGTCGAGACACTCGGCCAGCGTCGCCACGACCACGGCCCGGCCGCCCGTCTGCAGGGCCGCGTCGGCGAGTGCGTCTGCCGCTGCGTACCAAGCCGCCGGATCGTTGTCGGCAAGGGGCGGCGCGTCGAGTACGAGCATCGTGGCATCCTGCGGCCCACCCATCACGGCGGTGAAGCAGGCTGCGGTGGCGGCCCGGTCGCCCCACATGAACGTGTGATAGTCGAATGGATTGCTGACCGAGACGAGCTCGGTCAGCGTCGCTTCGATCCGGCTGCGGTGTTCGTCGGTGAACGGTTCGAACACCAACGGCCCGCCCTCGGCGAGATCGGCGACCAGCGCCGCCTCACCACCCGAGCAGCTGAGCGACACCATCGCCCGGCCGTGCAACGGGCCACCGTGGTCGAGTAACTTCAGTGTTTCGACCAGTTCGGCCGGGGTGTGCACTACTGCGATGCCGTACCGCTGGAACAGTGCGTCATAGGCGGCAGCGCGACCCGCTATCGAGCCGGTGTGCGACGTGGCGATCATCGCCCCGGCTGCCGATCGTCCGGTCTGCAGGGCAACGATCGGCACGTGCAGATCGTGGGCACGCAGTGCGGCTGCAGCAAACCGTTGCGGGTCGCGGACGGCTTCGAGGAACAGGCCGATCGAGGTGATCCGTTGGTCGTCGAGCAGTGCTTCGATGCAGTCCTCGGTACCGACGAGAGCCTGGTTGCCGACACTGATCATCGTGGCCAGGCGTAGACCCCGCTGTTGGAACGTGAGGTTGAGGGCGACGTTGCCGCTTTGCGACACGATCGCGGCCCCCTGTTCGTGGCGTCTCATGCCGTGTTCGTCAGGCCACAGGGCGACCCGTTCGAAGGTGTTGACGAAGCCGTAACAGTTTGGACCGAGCAACGGCATCGCACCTGCCGCGGTGACGAGCGCCTGCTGTAGCTCGCGATTCCCGGCCTCGGTGAAGCCCGATCCGTAGCACACGGCACCGCCGGCACCGCTGGCCGCGAGCGTCGCGACGGCGGCCACGGTGGCGTGGCGGTTGACGCCAAGAAAGGCGGCGTCGGGAACTCCGGGGAGATCGTCGAGGGTAGGTACGCAGGCGATTCCAGCCATCTCCGTTCGAGTTGGGTGCACCGGCCAGATCGGGCCGGCGAAACCCAACTCCACACACTGCTCGACCACACGTTGGGCCGCTGCCCCTCCGACGACAGCGATCGAGCGTGGCTGCAGCAAGCGGTGCAGGTCCCGGATGGCATCTGTTGTCGTGGCGGTGTGAGGCACGCGTCAGGCTCCGAACGGGCGCAGCATCGCCCGTGAGATGATGTGCCGCTGGATCTCGCTGGTGCCGTCCCAGATTCGGTCGACGCGCGTGTCGCGCCACATCCGCTCGAGCGGGAGCTCACTCATCAACCCCATGCCACCGAGGATCTGGATCGCCTCGTCGGTGACGAACTGGCACATCTCGCTGGAGAACACCTTGGCCATCGCGATCTCCGAATCGGTGACCGTGCCCTGCGCGTCGTTCCAAGCGGCGCGCAGCGTGAGTAGTTCGGCTGCATCGAGGCGGGTCTGCATGTCGGCAAGCTTGAACGACACGCCCTGGAACTTGCCGATCTGTTGCCCGAACTGCCGGCGTGTTGCCGCCCACTCGGTCGCGATGCCGAGGGCCCGGCGGGCGCGCCCCACACACACCGCGGCAACCTGCAACCGGGTGGAGCCGAGCCAGTTGTTGGCCGCATCGAAGCCGCGGTGCTCCTCGCCGAGGATCTTGCTGGCGGGTATCCGGCAGTCGTCGAAGTTGATGATCAGGTTGTGGTATCCGCGGTTGGAGACGCACTCATAGCCGGGGACCACCTCGCAACCTGGAGTATCGAAGTCGACCAGGAACCCGGTGATCAGCTTCTTCGGGCCACGGCTGGTCTGCTCCTCGCCGCTCGCCGCGAACAGGATGACGTAGTCGGCAAGATCGGCGTGGCTGATGAAGTGCTTGCTGCCGTTGATCACGTAGTCGTCGCCGTCGCGGCGGGCACTGCACTGCATACCGCGCACGTCGCTCCCCGCGGCCGGTTCGCTCATCGCCAGGCAGTCGACACGCTCGCCGCGGATGGTGGGCAGCAGGTACTCGTCGATCTGGTCGCCGGTACAGGCGCGAAGGATGTTCGACGGCCTGGCCACGATGTACTGCAGCGCGTACGTCGCCGCGCCGAACTCACGGTCGACGAGGGTGACGTCGAAGCTGTCGAGACCGCCGCCGCCGAGCTCGGCGGGCATGTTCGCCGCGTACAACCCGGCGTCGATCGCGCGTCGCTTGATCTGGATGACGAGATCAGCCGGCACTGTGCCCAGCCGTTCGACGGTGTCTTCGTGGGGAAACAGCTCGCGCTCGGTGAACGCGCGTACGGTGTCCACGATCATCTGCTGTTCGTCGGACAGTTGGAAGTGCATCGGATCTCCAGAAAGGGGGTGGGGCGGGTTCAGGTGCGGTGCGGTAGGCGCATCACGCTGCCGACGTGCGAGGGGGCCGACACGGCGGAGTGGGCGTCGACGATTGCGGAGATCGCCGCGGCCATGTCGTGGGGAATCGGTGCGGAACGTCCCGCTTCGGTATCGACGTGGACCAGCATCTGCTCCACGCTCGACAACAGCCCGTCGGTGAGCGCGTGGTGCATGTGGTGGACGAGGTGCATCCGCTTGGCGTCGGCACCGAGCAGGTGGGTGCGAAACAGCAGTGGCTCGTCGACGTTCACCTCGTGCAGGTAGTGCACGTGCGTCTCGACCGTGTAAAAACTGTGCCCGGCGGCCCGGTAGGCCTCATCGTCGCCGATGTAGCGGAACAGCGCATCGGATGCCCAGCCTGTTGCCGTGAGGTAGGCGGCCTCGGTCATGTGGTTGTTGTAGTCAACCCAGTCGGGCTCGACGAAGGTGGTGTAGAGCTCGAGTGGCGCACCGATCGCGTCACCGATACGCCAGCGGGCGGGAGCTTCGCTGGCGAGACGACGAGCCTCGTGCGCGGCCACGGCAGCACCTGCACCGACGCCCGACGGGCGCAACGAACGCATCACCGCAATGATCGCCGCAGGGTCTCCGCCCGTCACGTCCACGAGGCCTTGCCCCAGGCGCTGGGTCTGTTCCGTCGGCGTGTCCGGGCCGCACGGGGCCATCCCAATGGAGGCGTAGAACACGCGCAGGTCGCCGAAGCGCGGCCCCGCGCTCAATGCGACGAGCGGGACGAGATGGATCGGCTCGTGGGCGTGCGCGGTGGCGTCGGTGGCAACGAGGCGCGCCCCGGGCGGCGCGGCGGCGGGACCGATCACCTGGACGAGATCGGCTCGGGCCAGTTCGGATGCGTCCTCGACAAGTCGTACTCGGGCGGGGCTCGCTCCGGGGAACAGCCCCAGACGCTGCGCCATCGGCCAGCGCTGAACGACCTCGGCCGGTACGGCCGAATCGTCGACGATCACGTCCAGCCCGGCGGCAGCAAATCGGGTGGCCCACCCGGCAGCGCGAGGTCCGGTCCCGACCACGGCCACCGTTGATGTCATAAGCTGAATATACACTCAGGATTCAATCCCGACGGCTTCGGGAAGTCGCCCGAAGCGTCCGAAAGCGAGCCACATGCCCCGACCCCGACTCGATCACGTGCGCAAGGCGCAGATCGTGGCGGCCGCAGCCGAGGTGCTGTCCGAGCGCGGGTACGCCAACGCTCGGGTCGTCGACATCGCCGCAGCCGCGGGAACCAGCCCGGCTGCGATCCTGTACTGGTTCGATGGCAAGCACGGGCTGCTCGCCGAGGCGCTGGCGCTGCGTGAACAAGAGTTCCACGATCGTTACACCGCACCGGCCGCCGCGGGTGAAACGTCGTCGAAGCGTCTGCGGACCTTGGTGGAGGCGATGCTGCACCACTACGACTGGGCTCTGTGGATGGAACTGACCGTGCTGGCGATTCGCGACCCCGCTGCTGCATCGGAGCGCGATCGCATGGACCGGCGCTGGCGAGCCGCACTGCGGGCGGTGATCCGCGACGGGCAACGTTCCGGCGAGTTCCTCGATAGCGACGCCGACGAGACGATGTTCGTGCTTGCCGCGCTGATCGATGGCTTGACGCCATTGCTGACAGTGAAGGCGAAGGGCGTTACCGCCGATCGGGTGGAACGGACCTGGCTGGCCGAAGCGGCGCGCCTACTCGGGCCCGGTTTCGATTCGCAGCCACTCATCCGCACCCACTGAACCGCTGGTGCGCTCGGGCGTGGTTGCCGCGCTCCGTGGGTGTGGCAGGCTCGTGTAGACGGTCCGTGAGGATCATCTCTGGATCGTCGCAAGATCGTCAGCCCGGGCTTGTGTTACCGAGCGAAACGGGGCACCGTACTGCTGCCCCGGCGGAGGAGGTACATGTGAGGTTCGGTAGGACGGTTCGCGCGCTCGTCACTCTCGCATGCACGCTGCCGGGTGCTGCCGTCACGGCCTCGACCTCGGTGAGTGCAGCGCTGCCACCGAGCGCTGTCGCTACCGAGACGTCACCCGCCCAGAACGGCGAGGCACTCGCCGCGCCCGCCGCCACGGACGGCACCTACATCGTTCGCTTCGATGCCGGAACCGACCCTGTGGCCGAGGCAACGGTGTTTCGCGACGCCGGCATTCAGATCGACGTCACCCTCGAAGGAATCTTCGCAGGAGCGATCGTCAGAGCGACCGACGCTCAAGCCGGCACCCTCCGCTTAAACGCAGATGTCACCTCGGTCGTGCCCGACACTTACATCCGGTTGGGCGCTCCGCCTCGCTCCGCGCTCCTAGCCAGCACGTTCCAGCGGACCCCGGTGTGGGGGCTCGACCGCATCGACCAGCGCACTCAGTCGCCGTCGGGCTGGTTCGATTCCAGCTTTGACGGCACCGGCGTGAAGGCCTATGTCTTGGACTCGGGGGTGCGTTTCGATCACACCGAGTTCGGCAGCCGAGTGCTCCCGGGCGCGTACATCAACGCGCTCGGTCCGCTGGACTGCGACGGCCACGGAACCCACGTCGCCGGCACCCTCGGCGGTGCCACGTATGGCGTGGCCAAGAACGTCTCGATTGTTCCGGTGAAGGTGCTCGATTGCTCGGGCGGCGGCTCGATGGCATGGATCCTGAGTGGGCTCGAGTGGATCGTGAGCAATCACCAGACCGGTGAACCTGCGGTGCTCAACATGAGCATCGGGGGCGCGCCGAACACCCTCGTCGACATAGCGGTTCAGGCGGTGATCAACGATGGGATCACGGCGGTGCTCGCGGCCGGCAATGACGGCATCAACGCCTGCGGTGTGTCGCCGGCGAGACTGTCCGCAGCGATCACTGTCGCCGCCACCGACATCACCGACTACTCGCCGAACTGGTCCAACTACGGCGGATGCGTCGACCTTTTTGCCCCCGGCGTCGCGATCACCTCGGCATGGATCACCTCACCGACGGCGACGTTCGTGGCCGAAGGAACATCGATGGCGGCACCCCACGTGGCCGGCGCAGCGGCGCTGCTGCTGCAACGAGAGCCGGCGTTGACCCCCGCCGAGGTCGCGGCCCGGCTCATCGACAACGCCACATCGGGCGTCGTCACCAATGGGGGTTCGACGAACCCGCTGTTGCTGTACGTGCCGTCGCTCACCACCATCGCTTTGCCACCCGAGCGATTGCTCGACTCACGACCTGGCGCACTCACCGTTGACGGGCAGTTTGCCGGGATCGGCATACGGCCCGGCGGAACCGTCACCGAAGTCCAGGTCGCCGGTCGAGCCCGGGTTCCGGCCGACGCCGCAGCAGCGGTGCTGAACGTGACGGTCACCGAGCCCGTTGCCGGCGGGTTCGCCACGGTGTTCCCATGCGGGACCGGAATCCCTAACAGTTCCAACCTCAACTTCACCGCCGGAGCGACGATTCCCAACGCCGTGGTCGCCAAGATCGGAGCGGGCGGCAAGGTGTGCATCTACAGCAACGTCGACACCCACCTCATTGTCGATATCAATGGCTACTACCCGGCCGGGGCGAGCTTCACGTCGTTGGCACCGGCACGGGTGTTGGACACCAGGCCGAACGCCGTCACGATCGACGGCCAGTTCGCGGGTGCCGGCCTCGCCATCGGTGGCGGCATCACCGACGTGCAGGTGACGGGTCGCGCTGGGGTGGCAGCCGACGCGTCGGCGGTGGTGTTGAACGTGACGGTGACCGGATCGGCCGCCGGCGGGTTCCTCACGGTGTTCCCGTGCGGGACCCCAGTGCCAAACAGCTCCAGTTTGAACTTCGACCCGGGTGCAACCATCCCGAACGCGGTCATCGTCAAGATCGGTGCGGGCGGCAGGGTGTGTATCTACAGCAATGTGGCCGCCCATGTCATCGCCGACATCAATGGCTTCTACCCCGCGGGCTCCAGCTTCACCTCCCTCGCACCGGCACGCGTGCTGGACACCAGGGCGGGGACGGCGACCATCGATGGCGAGCTCGCCGGGATCGGTGTCCGCCTCGTTGGGGGCATCACCGAGTTGCAGATATCCGGTCGAGCCGGCGTTCCCGCCGATGCCTCCGCAGCGGTTCTGAACATCACCGTGACCGAGCCGGCCGCCGGTGGATTTCTGACGGTGTTCCCCTGCGGAACGCCGGTCCCGAACAGTTCCAGCCTGAACTTTGCCGCCAGGGTGACGATTCCCAACGCGGTCATCGTCAAGATCGGTGCGGGCGGCAGGGTGTGCATCTACAGCAACGCCGCGACCCACCTGATCGCCGATATCAACGGCTTCTACCCGGCCGGCTACTGAGCCGAACCCGTCGAGCGGTTGTCGTCCGAGTCCACGCGTGCCGTCCGAGTCCACGCGTGTCGTCCGAGTCCACGCGTGTCGTCCGAGTGTGGCAGGGGGGATCCGAGTGTCGAGCGCGCACACGGGTGGGCGCTCAGCACTCGGATGACGTCGGTTCACAGCAGATCTGGGTTGTCGCCCTTCGTGAGTGGTTCCTGGTCAGCGTGGTTGGCCGATGTCGTGCACGGCCTGTTGCGTCTCGTCGAGTTGGACACCGAGATGTCGGTGGAAGCCGCGTACCGGAAACGGACTTACCTGTTGACGTGTGGCTCAGGGGGCGGCGAGGGCTTCGATCGTGGCGACGTGGTCGGCGGGGGACGGCATCGCGGCGATCTCGACGGCGACCTGTGACGCTGCATGCGTGTAGCTGGCGTCGCGAAGGAGGCTGTCGAGTGCTGCTCGGATCTGATCGGCCGAGCGTTGATCGATCTCGCATGTGATCGCGACCCCGGCACCCGCTGCCGCGTCGGCATTCTGCCATTGGTCGGCGGCAATCGGGTTGAGCAATTGCGGACGCCCGCTACGTGCCGCGCCGAGGAGGGATCCTGCGCCTGCGTGCGACATGACGACGGCTGCCCGGTCGAGGATCAAGCGCTGCGGTACGAATCGCTCGACATGAACGTTGGGAGGCACGGTTCCGAGCACCGACGGATCGAGATGCATTCCGATGGTCGCAATGGCGTCGACCTCGAGCGATCCGAGCGCTTCGACTGCAGCCGCCCACGGCGCCATCGCGGAGGCCGGCTCCGTGCCCGAGGTCAGGTATACGAGCGGTCGGGCAGAGCCAAGGTCGTCGAGCCAGCGCGGTGACTGGCCCGGGGTGCCGTCGAAGGACTCTGCCCGCATCGGCCGCACTGCGCGGGAGGTCGGAGCCTGCCCGAACGAAGCTGGGAATGGATGCAGGTAGAGGTCGCCGCCAATGTCATCAATGGTTGGCGCGGGCAGCCCTTCGGCGGACCACACGGGCGAGATCGAGTCGATCACCAACGACTCAACCGAGTCGGCCATCGCGCCGCTGAACGCGACCGTCACGTGTGGGATGCCGCGAGCCACCGCCATCGGTCCGGCCGCGAGCTCCGCGGCTTCATGGATGACGACATCCGGTCGAAACTGGTCGAACACTGGTCTCAGATCCACGCGCATCACTGGGGCGGCGGCCTCCGCGAAGAAGGTCGAGAAGTACAGGGCACGACGCTGCCGGGGTGGCAACGCGATGACCTCCGGCATGCGGGGCGTGAGCGCCGCGCGGCGGTCGGCGGCAGCCATGCCGCCCTGGCGCACAGCGAACCCATAGCTCTCGATTCGCGCGCACGATTCGGCAGCGGTCACGACAAGCACGTCGTGTCCGCCAACCTGTAAAGCGGACATCAACGGAGCCAGCGCGTTGAAATGGCCAAGGCCCGGCGTCGACGTCACGAGAACTCGCATCGTGCTGGCCGAGGATAGTGGACGAGTCCGAAATCGTCGAGATCCTCGAAAGCTGCCTCATCGCTTGCGATCGAGCGACCGGGCCATGAGCTGATGTCGGGCCGATTTCGCGCTCTGCCGCGTCAAATCAGGGCATGTAGCCTCGGGCCATGTTGCTCGCCGAGGAACTAGCTCTGGTTGCGATCGATCCCGACTCCGGTCGTCCCGCGCTTGGAACCAGGGACAACCTGAACGCATGCCTGGCGGGACTCCTGATGGCCGAGCTCCACCTTGATGACCGGCCGGAGTCGCGTCTGTTGACTGCCGCCGGTGATGTTCTCGCCGAGACCGGTCCCAAGACAACGGCCGCGCTGTCGGCCATGAGTCGCGGCCTCGACCGGCGCGTGGGAATGGGCACGTGGGACGCTGTCGTCGCAGGGCTCGTCAAGGACGGATTCGTGGGGCCAGCGTCGGGCCCCGTGCGCCCGCGCAACGAGGTGATCGATCGGGCGGCTCGCGACATGGTGGTCCGGCGACTCCGTTCTGCAGCCGCTGGAGACGAGCCGCTGGACGCGCGCACGGCCTTGCTGTTATCGATGACCGGTCCCGCTCAGCTACTCGAACTCGTGGCGCCCGATCGCTCTGTTCGTCATCATGCCCGTCGGCGCATCGACCACGCACTCGACGCCACATCGTTGCTGCCGATCGCCGAATCGGTTCGCAAGGTTCTCGCGGATGCCGCGGCGGCTGCTGTGGCTGTCAGTGTCGCCACGCTTGGCAGCTGACGAAGTCGATCGAGCCCACTGCCGCAAACCGGTTTGCTCGTCAGCGCGCCTGGCCGATGCCGCGCCCGGCTTGAGTGGGTGCCGGCAGGTGGTCGTGATGCTCGGCGATCGCCGCCAATCGGGCGAGGATCGCCGGGTCGGCCGGGGAGGCTCGATCGGTGGCGGTGTCGACGTGGAGCATCATGTGTTCGGCGGTGGCCACCAGCGTGTCGTCGTCGGAACGGTGCATCGCGGTGAAGATCCGCAGCCGCTTGGCATCGTGCGACATCAGTTGCACCGTGACGTACAGCCGGTCACCGGCTCGGGTTTGGGCCAGATAGCTCACGTGGCTTTCCACCGTGAAGTAGCTGCGCCCCGATTCGAGGTAGGCACCGTCCATACCAATGAAGCGCAGGAACCGGTCGCCGGTTTCGCTCGACAGTTGCATGTACCGGCTGTCGTTGGTGTGACCGTTGTAGTCCACCCACTCGGTCGGCACCGGTCGCTCATACAGTCGCAGCGGCACGGTCATATCGGGCTCGGCGTCCGTGGTCGTGCCGCGGTCGAAGAGTTGGCGCTCGTAGCGGTCGAGCACCTCACCAGCGCCGTAGCCGACGGTACGGAGGCCCTGCATCACCGCGATCAGGCAGTCGTCACGCAGCACCTCCAGCTCCCGGATCGAGGTTCCGGCGGCCTGCTCGTCGGATTGCTCGACGATGGTGTCGAGCAGCTCGGTGGTCAGCTCGGGAACGTCCATCAGCTTCGTCCATGGCCACTGCAGCGTCGGGCCGAACTGCGCCATGAAATGGCGCATGCCTGCCTCACCGCCGGCGATGCGATACACCAGGAAGGTGCCCATGAAGCTCCACCGCAGCCCGGCCCCGAACCGGATCGCGTCGTCGATCTCGGCGGCGGTGGCGACGCCGTCGTTGACCAACCACAGCGCCTCGCGCCACAGCGCTTCGAGCAGGCGATCGGCGACGAACCCGTCGATCTCCTTGCGCAGCCGCAGCGGGTGCATGCCGAGTGATTCGTACACGGTGGCGGCCCGCTCATAGGCAGCTGTCGACGTGACCACGCCCCCGCACACCTCGACTAACGGTAGGAGGTACACCGGGTTGAACGGGTGGCCGACGACCAGCCGTTCGGGGTGGGTCATCCCGTCTTGCAGCAGTGTCGGTAGCAACCCCGACGTCGATGATCCGAACACCACCTGTGGCCCGGCGGCGGTGCTGGCCCGGCGCAGCAGGTCCTGCTTCAGCTCCACCCGCTCGGGCGCGCTTTCCTGCACGAAATCGACGCCCGTTGCCGCAGCTTCCGGTGAATCGACGAAGGTGAGGATGCCCTCGGCCGGCAGGGTCGGCATGACAAGTTTGGTGGTGGCCCGGCGCGCGTTGGCCAGAACCTCGGCCACCTTGCGCGGTGCTTCTGGATCGGGGTCGTACATCTGTACGTCGACTCCGTTGAGGAGGAAGCGGGCGGCCCACCCGCCACCGATCACACCCCCGCCGAGCAACCCGACTCGCCGCAGATCTGGGAGCGGGCTCATGTCAGCGCTTGACGAGCTTGAGCTTGTCGCGTACTTCGGCTGCACCGACGAT
>JANNHO010000272.1:0-1577 GCA_031404435.1 Acidimicrobiaceae bacterium
CGTACGCTCCGGCGCCCCAGTGCAACACGATGTCGATCGAGAAGTTGGTGCCGAGGATGTTGGTACCGATGTAACCGGCCGCGTAGGCCTCGTTCAGCGCCACCGCCATGCGTTCTTGAGCGACAGCCATCTCGCCACGGAGGTACAGGAAACACTGCGACAACCCGGCCGCGTAGCTGGCGATGAGGCAGCCCTCGATGAGCTGGTGGGGATCGAGCTCCATCAGCAGCCGGTCCTTGTAGGTGCCGGGTTCGCTCTCGTCGCCGTTGACCACGAGGTAGCGCGGGAACTTACCTTCCGGGGTGAGGCCCCACTTGACACCGGCGGGGAATCCGGCGCCGCCGCGACCGAGCACGGTGGCACGGCGCACCTGATCGTGCACCTGCGCCGGGGTCAGACCGAGTGCAGCACGAAGGCCGTTGTAGCCGTCCGTTGCAAGGTATCGCTCGAGGGTGTGCGAGTCGTCGTAGGCGAAGCGCGACGTGACGATCTGGGGGCGGTCGCCAGCGACGAAACCGGGGGCATGGGCGTACGTGGTGCCGTTCACGAGGGCGCCTGCTCGGTGGTGGCCTGTGCGGACACGAGCCAGGCTGGCGCGCCGGTGGCATCTTCCGGGGCGACAGCACCGACGGCGCGGTCGGCCGGGATGCTCTGGCGGACCCGGGCGACGGTGCCGTGCTGGGGAATCTCGGCGCTGAGCTTGCCGGCGCGCAAATCGTCGATCAGGGTGTCGAGCTCTGCCGGGGTGACCCGGTAGCGGTAGCGGTAGTTCACCTGCAGGCACGGTGCCTCGGTACATGCCGCCTGGCACTCGGCATGTTCGAGGGTGAACAAACCATCCGCGGTGGTGCCACCGGGTTTGATGCCGAGCTTGTGTTCGGCGCGGTGCATCAGCTCGTCGGCACCCATGAGCGCACACGACATGGTGCCGCAAATGTTGACGAGGTACTTGCCGACCGGCTCCATCTTGAACATCTCGTAGAACGTGCAGGTGCCGAGCACCTCGGCCGATGTGGCACCGACGAGTTCGCCGATGTGACGAATCGCGTCGTTGGTGATGTAGCCCTGTTGTTCCTGGGCCAGATGCAGCAACGGAATCGTTGCGGATCGCGCCCGCGGGTAGCGGGCAATGATCTCGTGCGCGAGGCGCACGTTGCCTTCGTTCAACCGGGACATGGTTACCTGTCGACCTCTCCGAGCACCGGATCGACGCTGGAGATCACGGCTACGGCGTCGGCCACGAGGCCTCCGCGCATCATGTGCGGGAGGCATTGGATGTTCACAAACGATGGTGCCCGGACGTGCATTCGGTACGGCGTCGGCGAACCGTCGCTGGCGATGTAACAACCGATCTCGCCGCGCGGGCTCTCGATCGCTTCGTAGACCTCACCCTCGGGCACCTTGAAGCCTTCCGTGAAGATCTTGAAGTGATGGATGAGCGCCTCCATCGATTCGTCGATGCGCGCCCGCGGCGGCGGGGTGACCTTCTTGTTCTGCAGGCGGTAGTCGCCACCGGGGATCCGGTCGAGGATCTGACGGACCAGCTTCATGCTCTCGCGCACCTCATTGAGGCGGAT
>JANNHO010000273.1:0-19400 GCA_031404435.1 Acidimicrobiaceae bacterium
CTTCAACTGACCAAACTGGCGTCCACCGAGCAAGGTGACCGCACACATCGTGTTCGCGGCCGACCGTGTGGTCAGGATGGTCCGAGGAGCGAGTTCGATCAGCCCGGAGTCAGCCGCCTCAAGGTACAGATCGAGCGCAGCGCGGACCGAACGTGCCGACGTGCCGCCGGTTGGAAGTCGCTTCTCGTTGTCGGCGACCCGCAACCGTGACAACTCGACCTCCGCCACACTGCGAGCGCCCTCGATGTAGCGGCTCACTCGACGCCGCTTGCCGGTCACCTTGTCGCGGGGAAGTTCGATGTCGACCCGCCAAACTCCGGGGCGAATCGCGAAGACCCCACCACTCCCCTTGGCCCGCGGACCGGACACGACTGCCTTGCTCGCTGAGGCGTCGGAAGACTTCTGAGAAATCGACTTTTCGGCCATTTTCACCTGCTTACAAGGGGTGATTCAGGGGCGAAACGTACCCGATGGTATAGCGCGATGGTATACCGGGAAGCCGAAAACGCAAGTCAGCGGCCCTCGTAGGGCCGCTGACCTGGTGTTTCTTGGAGCGGATGACGAGATTCGAACTCGCGACCCTCACCTTGGCAAGGTGATGCTCTACCAGCTGAGCCACATCCGCAGATTTGCGAGACGGAATGATACCAGTGACCGTTGACCAACGGACAGTGTTGCGCCCGTCCGACAAGGATGCCCGACCCCTGCTACGTCCGCTGGTCGGCGGGACGGAGATCGACGGTGAGGGTGAGAATGCCGTCGACGAGCGTCGCATCGGCGTCGCCGACAATGGCGTAATCCATGAAGTCGGTGTTGGCCTGGGCGAGGAACGCCTGCCGCTCATCGCCGGCAACTGGAGGCAGCGGACGCTTCCGCACGGCCGCCGCGCGCTCGCGAAACCGGACCAGCATCGCCTCGACGTCGAAAGAATGAGCCATCCCACCAGGGTAGCCCCGCCATCTGCACCGGGCGTGGGCCACCAACCCCGGGACGCACCGGGGTTGCTGCCCGGTCGCTCCGTTCAGTCGGAAGAAGTGACCCGTTGCAGCAACGGATCGATCATCGTTTCGTCATCGGCGCCGCCGCCGTCTGCCTGCATCGACGGGGCCGAATCGGACAGGTTGACAGGAAGTTCGACGGCCGCAACATGTGCCGAACGCGACGGCAACTGCAGTTCGGCCTGGTCGGCCAGCGCAGGATCACGCAGATCGCCGAAGTCGATTGGGTGGTCCCTGACCAGCGCACCAAGGTCGACCGGTACCGGTGCCGCGACTGCTCCTTCGAGCGCGAGCGCGCCCTGCGGCCGGTGCCCATCGATCATGCGGCGCCGATCGGAGTCGTGTGCCTTGGCGAAACGTCGTTCGCTCATCACCTCGAGGGGACCGAGCACGGCCGACTCGGGACGCGTGCTGCGCCACCACCAGATCGTGAGCAGCAACAGCACCAAACCCAGGATGACGAGACCACCCGCAGCCAGATACACGCGCAGCGACGCTTCGGATTCGGTCAGTTCGACGGCGAGTACCTGCGCACCCTCCACGGAATCGCGCCCTCGAAGCATCCAGCTATTCTCGCGCACCAAGCCGGCTTACGGACGGTCAACGAGAACATTCGTCACGGATGAGTGGGCGACCGCAGCCTCGATCGGGCAAGCTTGGCGGTGATGGACGTCGTGTGGATCGTGCTGGCTGTCGCGGTGATGGCTGGATTGGGATGGCTCGGGTTCATGATCGAACCACATTGGGTGGCCAAGGATGGCACCAGGTTCCTCTGCAATGCCCAACTGCTCGACGACAAGGGCAACGCCATGTCGCGGTGGCGCGAAACCCGTTTCTCGGTTGCTCGCGACGGTTCGCTGCTCGTCGATCAAAAGCGCAACATGCGCCACCGCACCACGATCTGGCAGATGGTCGCGGAATCCCCTGAGCCGCCCAGGGGACGTGCCGTGTTCGTTCTGCGTGGGCGTGACTCGTTCGACCGGCCGGCGATGATGGCGCTCAGGCTGCCGCGCAGCAGCAGGGCCATCACGGCGCTCCGACCGCTCGTCGGCACCCCTGCTGACCACCCCTGCTGACCGGTACTGCTAACCGACTGAATCGAGGAACTTGGTCAGCGCGTCGCCAACCTGATCGAGATCGATCAGGAACGCGTCGTGACCGTGCGGCGAGTCGATCTCGACGTAGCTGCTCGGCGTCCCGTTCGCGTCGAGCATCCGGTGGATCTGCTGTTGCTGGTACGACGGATAGAGCATGTCGCTCCAGATCCCAATGGTCAGCGACGGAGCTGTGATCCGGCCCATCGCCGACTTCAGCCCGCCCCGACCGCGGCCCACATCGTGGAGGTCCATCGCCTTGCCGATGATCAGGTAGCTGTTGGTGTCGAAGCGGCGGATGAGCTTCTCCCCGTGATGGTCGAGGTAGCGCTCGACTTCGAAGCGCTGCCACAGATCGAGGTGCCCGTCGAGCTCGGACCCATCGGCGAGCTCGCGCCCGAACCGATCGGTGAACACGTTGTCGCTGCGAAACGTCACCTGGGCCACCATCCTCGCTGCGGCCAGGCCCTCGGCAGGACCGTCACCGGGTGCTGCGTCGTAATAGTCGCCACCACGCCAGCGCGGGTCGAGCCGGATCGCGCGGCGACCGATGGCCCCCCACGCGATCTGTTGAGCGGTTGCCTGCGCACATGTGGCGATCGGGACGATCGAACGGACCCGCTGAGGGAACATCACCGCCCACTCGAGCACTTGCATCCCGCCCATCGAGCCGCCGACCACGCTGTGCCAGGCGTCGATGCCGAGATGCGTCGCCAGACGGGCCTGGGCACGCACCATGTCGCGCACGGTCACGACCGGAAACCGGCTCCCATACGGGAGTCCGTCGGCTGGATGCGGGGAGGCGGGGCCGGTCGAACCTTGACATCCGCCGAGCACGTTCGCGCACACCACGAAGAAGCGGTCGGTGTCGATCGCCTTGCCGGGACCGATCATGTCGTCCCACCACCCCGGGGTCGGGTGGCCCCGACCTGCCGGGCCCGCGGCATGGCTGTCTCCGGTCCACGCGTGACACAACAGCACCGCATTCGAACCGCGCCCGTCGAGGGTGCCCCACGTTTCGTGAGCCACGACCATGTCCGCCAACGCCGTTCCAGTGTCGAGCGCGAACAGCCGATTCGGCGGCGTGGCATAGAACCGGCGGTGCCCCGCGTCGTCGCCTGGGCGCCACGCTCCGGTCACCGGCAGGGGCTTCGACGCGGAGGTCGGTTTGTCGCTCATAGCCCATCGCCCATCGAGCCTCCGACGTTAGTGCCCGCACCGTCGGTTGCGGAGGGATTTTCTCAGTGGTAGCGCTGCTCGGCGTCGAGATGATCGGCCAAGCCGACCACGTGTCCGAACCCGTCGAAGTCGATCATCTGGTCGAGGTGGTCGCGCATCGTCCCGTCGATCGCGAGTTGCGCGAGCGTGGTCTGCATCGCCAGCACCGCACTGAACAGCAGCGACAACGGCGACACGATCAATCGGAAGCCGAGCTCGGCCAACTCCGCCGGCGTGAGCAACGGCGTCTTGCCGGTCTCGACCATGTTCGCCACCAGCGTGATTCCGGGCAGGGCAGCAGAGATGCGTTCCATCTCCGCGACCGTCTCCGGCGCCTCGACGAACAATGCGTCGACACCCGTGTCGCGGGCCATCTTGGCCCGTTCGATCGCCTCGTCGAGACCGAGGCACGCTCGAGCATCGGTGCGCGCGGTGACGTGCAGCGAGTTGCGCGTCGCACACGCTGCACGCAGCTTGGCCAGCCATTCGACACGCTCCACCACCTGCTTGCCTGCCATGTGCCCGCAGCGTTTGGGCCATACCTGATCCTCGAGGAACAGTCCCGACGCGCCGGCGTGCTCCCACAGTTCCACGGTCCGCGCCACGCTCAACGCGTTGCCGTACCCGGTATCGGCATCGACAACGACGTTCAGTTCCGGCACCGCGACACACACCCGGCGGGCGGTCTCGGCCATCTCGGCTTGGGTTAGGTAGCCGAAATCGGGCAGGCCGAGCAGGCTGCCGCTGACGCAGTAGCCCGAAACGAACACGGTGGAGAAACCTGCCGCGGCAGCCAGCTTGGCACTGAGGGCATCCCACACACCTGGCATCAGCACGCTCGCTCCCCCGTCGAGCAAACCACCCAACACACCCCCGCGCATCCCGATGCCCCCGACGTCGGATTCAGCGGTCACGAGTCCCTCTCACGGTCTCTCCAGTCGGCAAGGCCTGCGCGGCGATGCACCGGGGACCGTAGCCAACACCGCCGCGCCACCGTGGACCGGCGATCCGGCTGCCGAGCGCCAGTACAGACCGATGGGTAGATTTGCAGTCATGGATGACCACGCGTGTCTCATCCAGGTCGTCGCCCAGCCGGCCACTCGTTGCTGCGGGCGCGGGGCCACGTGAAGAAGGCGCCGCAGGGGCTGCGAGCCCGGTCGGCGTTCGGGTTCGCCGTGTTGGCGCTGGTGCTGTCGGTCATGCTCAGCACCGCCACGTACCAGTTGGCCCGGTGGTACCTGCTCGGCCAGCGCGAGACGTTGGCAACACGTCAGGTGCTGCTCAACGCCCTCGTCGTGCGCGGCATCCTGGCCGCCGGCGACACGGGCGGCGACGAGGCGCTGACCTCGCTCCGTTCGGCGCTGAACACCCGCCCGGTGCTGTGGTTCGAGGACAGCTGGTACGCGCCGATCGTCGAGCTGAACGAGACGCAGATCCCCGAATCGGTACGCGAGTCGGTGCACGACGCGGTCGATTTTGGGGGCGCGTACCGCCAGCGGATCGAGGTCAACGGCACGCCGTACGTCTTGATCGGGGTGTCGCTGCCCGGTATCGGGGCCGAGTACTACGAGTTCGTGAGCGTCAGCGAGTACGAGCGCACGCTCGAGATCCTTGCCACCGTGTTGATCGGTGCGGCCTCGATCACCACCCTCGCCGGCGCAGTGGCCGGATGGCTCGCGTCGAAACGACTGCTGCGCCCGCTCACCGATGTCGCCCAGGCGGCGCAGGCGATGAGCGAAGGCAACCTGTCGCGACGGGTACGCGTGGCCCATGACCCCGATCTGCAACCCGTCGCCGACAGCTTCAACGAGATGGCCCAATCCCTCGAAGCCAGGATCGCGCGTGAGCTCCGCTTCACGGCCGATGTCAGCCACGAGCTACGCACGCCGCTCACTGCGATGGGCGCTGCGATCAATGTTGCCCGCCGTGGCGAGCTGACCGGGCGCGCCGCATTCGCCGTGGACGCGCTCGCCGAACAGGTGGAGCACTTTCAGCGGTTGACGTTGGAGCTGCTCGAGATCTCCCGCATCGACGCGGGCGCCGCCGACCTGCACCTCGAACCGGTCGACGTCGTCGACATCATCGAACACACGGTGGCAGGAATGGGCCTCGACGCGGCGATCATCGTCAACCAGCTGGGCGCGATCGACGGGGACCCAACCACTCACGTCCATCACCGGTTCGTCGTCGACGGTGTCCGTTTCGAACGGATGATCGCAAATCTGTTGGAGAACGCTGATCGCTACGCCGGCGGCGCCACAGCGGTGATCATCGCCTGCACCGACGCGGAGCTCTTCGTCATCATCGATGACGCCGGCCCAGGGGTGCCGGAACCGCAACGGGTAGCGGTGTTCGGACGGTTCCATCGTGGCGGAGCGGAACGCCAACAAGGGGTGCCCAAAGGAACGGGCCTCGGGTTGTCGTTGGTGGAAGAACACGCGCGCCTGCACGGTGGCAGCGTGCAGATCGTCGACAGTCCCCACGGTGGGGCACGGTTCATCGTGCGCCTGCCCCGGGTGATGTCGTGACCGGCTGGAGCCGTCCACGAACGAAAGTGGCTCAGGCTGGCTTCGTCGCGGTCGTGGCGCTCAGCGGGCCGGTGCTGGGCGCGACGGTGCTGGTGGGGTGCGGGTTCCCGGTGCAGGACTCGGCTCGCGCCGTTCCGCAAGGCGATCTGCCGACGGCGTTGCGCCCTCAGAACACCGCCGACCCGACTCCGGGTGCGACGTCGGAACCGATCACGGTGTGGTTCGTTCGCGACGGCATGCTCGACCGGCTGCGCCATCGCATCGTCACCCCACTGGAACCTCGTGACGTCGTCGCCGACCTGCTCGCCGGTCCGACCGCGGCCGAGCAGAACCGCTCGTTTCGTTCGGCGATCCCTGATCCGTCGGTAATCGTCGATGTTCAGATCGCGGGTGGGCTTGCCACCGTCGAGCTCGCTGCGGAGTTCGCTGAGATCTCCATCGCCGATCAGGTGCTCGCTGTCGGGCAACTCGTGCTCACCCTCACCGACCTCCGCGGGGTCGGCAGGGTCCAGTTCGTCGTCGATGGCATCCAGGTGGCGGTCCCGTTGCCCAGCGGCGCAGCATCCGAGGAGACCGTCTCGCGCGACGACTACATCGAGCTCACCGAACCTGCGAGCTGACCGATCGGTTGCGGGGAGTACACACTGCGCACTGGCTGACGCGTCAGTCAGTCGCCTGGTACTGTTTGTCGATGAGAGTCATCGTGGTGGGTGCCGGAGGAGTTGGAGCAGCGTTTGCCTCCATTGCTGCCCGACGGGGCGTGTTCGAACAGATCGTGGTTGCCGATATCGATGGCCGTCGCGCCGCCGCCGCCGCACACAAGGCGGCGTCGCCGCGGGTCACGGGCACTCGACTCGACGCGTCGTGCCGCTCCGACATCGTCGAACTCGTCCGCCACACGCGCGCCGACATGGTGGTCAACGCGTGCGACCCGCGAGTCAACCCGCCCATCTTCGACGCTACGTTCGACGCCGGCTGTCACTACCTCGACATGGCAATGCACATGTCGGTTCCCCACCCGACGCACCCGTACGAACAGGTGGGAATCATGCTCGGCGACGCGCAGTTCGAGATGAGTCATCGCTGGGAGGAACGGGGCCAACTCGCACTGGTCGGCATGGGCGTAGAGCCAGGTTTTTCTGACGTCGCCGCCCGCTACGCATCGGATCATCTGTTTAGCCGGATCGACGAGATCGGTGTACGCGATGGCAGCGATCTGGTCATCGACGGATTCTCATTCGCCCCCACGTTTTCGATCTGGACCACCATCGAGGAGTGCCTGAACCCGCCAATTATCTACGAACGCGACCGCGGTTGGTTCACCACCGAGCCGTTCAGCGAACCGGAAACGTTCGTGTTCCCGGACGGGATCGGTCCGCTGCAGTGCGTCAACGTCGAACACGAAGAGGTGCTGTTGATGCCGCGCTGGCTCGACGTTGGGCGGGTCACGTTCAAGTACGGCCTCGATGACGAGTTCCTCCAGGTGTTGTCCACCCTGCACAAGCTCGGCCTCGACAGCACCAGTCCGGTTACCGTGCGCGGACAGCAGATCTCACCTCGCGACGTGGTCGCCGCGGTGCTGCCCAACCCGGCCGAGTTGGGTGCCCGGATGCATGGCCGCACATGTGCCGGCGCTCTGGTACGCGGGATCGGCATAGACGGCGAGCCACGTGAGGCATACCTGTACCACCTGGTCGATAACGAGTGGACGATGCGCGAGTTCGGCCACCAGGCAGTGGTGTGGCAGACCGCCGTGCACCCCGTCGTCGCCGTCGAATTGGTGGCCCACGGCGTGTGGAACGACGCCGGCGTTCGTGGTCCGGAGGCGTTCTCGGCCGACCCGTTCATGCAACTCCTCGCCGAACACGGCGTCCCGCATGCGATGGAGGAACGGCTTCCTCTCGTGCCGGCGTGACCATGGTTCACCGGAAGCACTGACTGGCGAGTCAGGCGTGACCGACGACCGGTTGGGCGGCACGGACCCGCTGATCGAAGCCCGCTTCGGTGGGCAGGAAACCATTGCGATCGGGCCACAGCAACTGCACCACCTGATACGGCGCTCCCCGGTACCACGAGGCAGCGACCTCGGTCAGGTGTCCCCATTCGCTGGGATCGATCGGGGCAAAGACGCAACGCAGATCGTTGTCGAAGAGCCCGACCAGTTCCACGCCGACCGGGATGTCGGTCCCGCCGCGCAACATGTCGGCCACCATGTCGAGCAATCCACGCACGGCTACCGGGGTCAGCCCGAACACGAGCACCTCCGGAAACCCGAACGCCGCCGGAAACCCGATGCTGTACGAGTATCCCGGCACCGGCGGGACGACATCGACGTTTGCAGCGACGGGTTCGATCGCCCAGCCCGCCGTCTCGATCATCCACTCGATCTTCTCGGCGTGGGGAATGTGGAAATCGGGCAGCTCGTCAGTCATCGCTGCCCCTCACACCACAGCGAGCGAATCGAGGTCGAGCGCATGTTGGGTGTGGCGGATGGCCATCGTCGAAAACAGCGCCTCGCTACGCTCGCTGACCCCCACGATCTGCGACGCGAGGACAGCCATGATCACGCCGCTGAACGCGTCGCGGCGGTACTGGTACCACAGGTCGGCGCTGTCGATCGCAACGCCGTAGGCGGACAGGGCGAGGGCGTACTCGTCGAGCAGTTCACGTTCCACCTCGCGCCGTTGCTGCGGAAGTAGCCCGGCCCCCATGAAGTAGCTCACGTCACCGAGCGCCGCGCCGTGCCCAGGGGTTTGCCAATCAACCGCTGCGACGGGATAGCCACCGGAGGTTGTTGCGAACATGAGGTTGTCGAGCCGGTAGTCGCCGTGGGTCACCGTGAACGGCTCGACATGGCCGTCCACCCAGTCACCGAGTCGCGGGCTGAGCCGCTCGATCAGGTCGACGGATTCCGCCGAGAGGTGCCTGGTGTAGGTGGTCATGAAGCCGGGCATGAACATCGCCCAGAACTCCACGAGGCGAGCCGTGTCGTCGGGGCCGGCGCGGCGGTTGAGCCACTCCAGCCCGTGCAACGAAGGATCGTCCCAGCGCGGCCCATGCAACTTGGCCAACTCGACCACCGCGGTGCGCGCCTGGTCGACAGAGCAACCGGTGAGCTGATCGCCTTGTGCGCCCGGCGCGAGGTCTTCGAGTACGAGCACGAAATCGCCGGTGGCCGCGTCCCATTCGGTGTGGTGGCACGCGGCGACTCGGATATCGACCGTTGAGGCGAGGTCACGGTAGAAGAACACCTCGCGCTCGTAGTTGCGGAGCGCTACTCCGGTCATCTTGCTGATCGGATCGGGCGACGGGAGCTTGACCACCAGGCTGCCGGGTTGCGCCGCACTGTGATCAGTCGAACCGTTGGCGTACACGGGTTGCAAGCGCAGGTTCATGCCCACCAGCCCGTCACCGATCCGGTCGACTGAGAACCTGGTGACCTCGCTGCCGAGCACACCCGACAACCACTCCGGCGTCAGCCAGGCCGGCGCCCACTCCACCCGCACCTCGGCCGGCGAATCGAGCGCTGCACCGGCGGCCGTTTCGGGCAGATCGGATGGTGCTGACGGTTCGCTCGGCATCACGCCGACCGTAGTTGACGTCACCACGCTCCTGCGATGGTCGACGGTCAGCGGCCGGAGACGTTTTCGATGACGTGATTGCCGCCATCGACGATCAGCATCGTGCCAGTGATGTAAGCGGCGTCCCTGCTGGCGAGGAACTCCACTGCTGCGGCCACCTCGTCAGCGGTGCCGCAGCGGCCAAGTGGTGATGCCGCGCCGGCAGCGAGTTCGGTGTCGCTCGACGACGCTGTGTGGATCCAGCCGGGTGCGACCACGTTGACGGTGATGCCGTGCCTGCCCACTTCGAGCGCCGTCGCCCTGGCCATGCCGAGCATCGCCGCTTTCGACGCGCCGTACACCGACGCCCGCTCGAACGCCACCACCGGTCCGGTCACGGACGAGATGTGGACGATGCGCCCATAGCCGCGTTCGCGCATTCCGGGGATGACCGCCTTCGACATCAGGAAGGCGCTGGTTGCGTTACGGCGCATCGCGTCGTCCCATTCATCGATGGTGAGCTCGTCGATCAGCTTGAACGCGTCGGAACCCCCGGCCACTGAAACCATGCCGGCGTTGTTGACCAACACGTCCACTGTCCCGGTCCGTACGTCTTGGCCGGTCCGTACGATCGCATCCGTCATCGCCTCGACTGAGGCTGGGTCACGCAGATCGGCAACGTAGCCGTCGGCCGAGTACCCCTCGGCCCGCAGCGTGTCAACCCGGTCGTGGATGTGCGCACCGGTGGCGGTCATCGCGACGTGCATCCCGCATCGGGCGAGGCGCCGCGCGATCGCAAAGCCAATCCCTGCCTCGCTTCCGGCACCGGTCACGATGGCCACAGGCTGTCCTTGCTGGTCGTTGATTGGCACGGTGCGACACGGTAATGGGCCCGCAGCGCAACCGACCGGCAGCACGAGGTGGGCGGCACGCGGTGGGCGCCGCAGGCGGCAGCGTTAACGTCGTCGGCGATGTACCGGTTCCTGTTCCGACCGAAGTGGCTGGCGTTTCATCTGCTCGTCGTCGGCGCTGAGGTGCTGATGGTCAGCCTCGGGTTCTGGCAGCTGCACCGGCTGCAGGACCGCCGCGAGTTCAACACACAGGTCGAGTCGCGGTCCTCCCAGCCAGCCGCCGACTACACCACGGTTGCCGCGACGGCCGCTACCGATCCACAGTCGGTCGCATGGCGGATCGTCGAGGTCACCGGCACGTATGCGGGTGACGACGAGGTCGCGATCATCAACCGCTCGCAAGGCGGCATCGTTGGCCGCCACGTCGTCACTCCGTTGCGGATCGACGGTGGGCCAACGCTGTTGGTGAACCGCGGCTTCGTGCAAGAGGGTGCGCCCATCCCCGAACCGCCGGCGGATGAGGTGACGATCACTGGGCGGGTCCGCGCCACCGAGCGACGGCGGCTGGGAGGTCTCACTGACCCGCCCGGCGAGCTCACCGAGTTCCATCGGATCGACATCAACCGGATAGCCGACCAGCTGCCCGGCGGGGTGGAACCGGTCTACGTCGAGCTGCTCGCCACCACGCCCGCACCGACGGCGACGCCGGCACCGGTGCCTCCGCCGGAGCTGACCGAGGGCTCGCACCTGTCGTACATGATGCAGTGGTGGGTCTTCTCCATCGCAGTGATCGTCGGATGGGTGCTCGCCGTCCGCCGCAGCGCAGCCCAACGGCGGATGGGTCTGACCTGTCGAGCGGAGGTCGTCAGCGCACCAGGCGGATCAGCAGACGCGGGTCCCCCGCCGCCAACTGCCGACGAACCCGCCACGGCACGTTCCTGAACACACCAATCATCGCCTCTCGCGCCTCCGCCGCGGTGGCGTCGACGCGCAGGTACGCAGACCACCTTTCTGTCGGGAGCGAGAAGAACGCGTCGAAGAACTCGGCGATGTCCTCGTGCGGTAGGCGCAGCAACGACGCCAACCCGTAGTCGTGTAGCGCCCTGGCCCGGCGTTGCGGGCGCGGCCACACCGCATCCCACACGGTCCGCGACCGCAGCCGGGGTTCGTCGATCGCAACTGCCGTGCGGATCGCCGCGGCGACGCGCGGTGCGGCACGCAACGACGCGGCCACCGAGTAGCCGGTGGCCGGGTGGACGTATCCGGCGGCCGCACCGAAGCCGACACTCGATTGCGCAAGGTTCGGCACGCCGGGCCGCATCGGGATCGAGACGCACTCGACGTGCTCGGAGCGCGAAGTGAGGTCCGCCCCGAGACGCGCTGCCAGGCGGTCGCGGAGCTGCTCGAATGGCATCGGCGGCCACGATGCCAGCGAGGTCTCCTCAACGAGCCATCGCTGGACCGGCAGCGCCACCACGTACAGGAACGTCGGCGGGCGCTGATCGCCAGACTGGTGCCAGTCCATGAACACTCCGCCGTCGCCACCGATCGCGTCGGGGCGATGGTCGAGGACCAGTCCGTAAGCGCGCTGCAGCGGGGTGTGGCGAACGCGCGACCCGAGCACGAACGGGGTCTGTGCCCCGGAGGCGTCGATCACGACGCGGGCGGCGATGCTGTCGCCCGATTCGCTCACGACCTGCGCACCCCATTGGTGGTGGCGAACCGAAGCAACGCGCGAGTCGACGACCGATCCGTCGGCCAACGAGCTCCGCAGGCGATCGTTGTCGAACACGCCGTAGGGGCGTTCGAGCGTGCGTCGGCGCGTGGTCACCACGTCGACGGGGAACGTGGTTGCCAGGCTCGACGCATGCTCGGCGATGTCGTCGACCCATGTGCCGTAGGTAGCCGTCCAGGCGGCGGCCGGCCCAATCCGCACCACCCGAAGCGACACGGCCGCGCAGGCTGCGGCAAGCGCGCCCGCAGCCGGACCCCCACCAATGATCGCGACATCGTGATCGGGTGTGAAGTCGCTCACCCGGCTGCGGTGCCGGCCTCGATGCGGGCCATGCGGCGGAACTGCTCGACGATGTCGGGCGTCGAGTGCTGCGGATCACGGCTTCGGTACGCAGTTTCGACGTTGACCGCGATCCGACCGAACTCGCCCCACGAGTTGAACTCTTGGCGGGCGCCGACCAGCTTGGCGATGTCGCGCGCCGCGTCCCACGCGTCGATACCGGCGGCATGGCGGGTGCCCGCTTCTGCATCGACGAACGCAAGGTAGTCGCGCACCGCAACGATGCCCGCCTTGTCGGTGACCGGGCCATGGCCGGGAACGACGACATCGAGATCCATCCCGAGCATCAGGTCGCATGCAGCCACCCAGTTGCCGAGCGGTCCCGCCCACACGATTGGCGTGCCCCCGATGAACAGAATGTCGCCGGTGTAGACGGTCTTCGCGTCGGGGACGTAGACGAGCATGTCGCCGGCTGTGTGGGCCGGACCGACCTCGATCAGTTCCACGGTTCGCCCACCCACCTCCAAGTCGAGTCTGCGCTCGAATGTGCGCGTTGGCAGGGTCATCTCGATGCCATCGAGGTGGAACGCCCCGAAGAAGCTGCGGAACAAGTCCCCCACCTCGCCGGGGGCGCTGATCAGCGCGGCCAGCATCGAAGCCGGCACCTCGGTCATCTCATGCGCGGCGGCGACCGTGGCGATGATCTCGGCACCGTCGATCAGTTGGTTGCCATAGCAGTGATCGCCGTTGGCGTGGGTGTTGACGAGCGTTGCGATCGGTGCCGCAGCAGTGACATCTCCCATCGCGTCCAACATCTGGCCCGTGAGACGCAGATCGAACAGCGTGTCGACCAGCAACGACACCCCGTCGCCGACGACGAGGCCGGCATTGCTCCATCCCCAGCTGCCATCGGGTTGCAGGTAGGCGAAGCAGCCGTCGCCGAGTTCATGCAAGCCGTGGCCATACGAGGTGTTCGTGCCGGTGTTGTTGGAAGCGCTCATCGTCGCGAGTCTTGCTCGCCGCCCCCGCAGCGAGCAGCATCGTGGACGACGGCGTACAGTCGCGGGCGATGCCTTCCGCCATGCCCACTCGCCGTCTCGGTCGCACCGAGCACCACTCCTCGCACGCCATCTTGGGCGGGGCTGCGTTCGGCCGCTCCAGCCAGGCCGACTCCGAAGCCGCGTTCGCGCTTGCGCTGGATTCAGGGGTGAACCACATCGACATCGCCCCCTCGTATGGCAACGCCGAACTCGCCGTCGGCGCGCTCATCGGGGCGAACCGTGCCCGCCTGTTCGTTGCGGAAAAGACCGGGCGCAAGAACCCCGATGGAGTTCGCGCCGAGATGGAGACGTCGTTGCAGCGCCTTGGCTGCGACCACTTCGACCTGTACCAGATCCACGGCGTGACCGACCTCGACGATCTCGAAACCCGCGCCGAGGCGTTCGACGCGATCCTGCGGGCCCGCGACGAGGGACTCACCAGGTTCGTTGGCATCACCGGTCACAACCTCGGCACCCCCGTGGCGCAGCGCACGGCCGTGGAGCGCTACGACCTCGACACGGTGCTGTTCCCCGTGTACGCGGGAGTGATGGCGAACCCGCAGTACGCCGAGGATGCTGCCGCACTGTTGGCCGAGTGCG
The DNA here is from genome assembly GCA_031404435.1 of Acidimicrobiaceae bacterium. Lineage (GTDB taxonomy): Bacteria > Actinomycetota > Acidimicrobiia > Acidimicrobiales > Ilumatobacteraceae > VFMC01. Next base: position 13,904 of record JANNHO010000273.1, read on the forward strand.
CCCGGCGCGATGTGGGCGTGATGGCGATCAAGGCGGTCGCCCACCGGCCATGGCAGGACCGGGATAAGACCGCCGACACGTGGTACGAGCCGTTCTTCGACGAGGCCTCGATCGAGCGCGGTGTCCGCTACACGCTGTCCACCCCGGGCGTGCATGCACTGTGCGCAGCCGGCGACCTGAAGGTCCTGCCGAAGGTGCTTGCTGCTGCGGCAGCGTTCGTGCCGATGGACGCCGACGAGCGGGCCCGGGTGACCGCTGATGCGGCCGAATGGGACACCATCTTCCCGCTCGCCGAGCACGCTCGCTAGGGCTGCTCGCGGAGGCGGACGATCGTGGCCGCGGCGATGCGCTCGGCGATCATCACCGTCGGTAGGTGGGTGTTGGCTCGCGGCAGGGTTGGCATGACCGAGGCGTCACACACCATCACGCCGTCGTAGCCCACAAGCCGGCACGCGGTGTCGACGACGGTGCCCATCGCACAGGTGCCGGCTGCATGCACGTAGTCGCCGATCGCGGCGCGCAGACCCGCGTCGCTGCGATCGAACGCCATCGGCGAGGCCACAGCCCGGAACGCGTGGTGAGCGACAGCTCGCTCGAGGTGATCGATCACGACGTTCAGCGCCGCCACATCACGCTCGTCGGAGAGCATGTCGAAGTCCACGACCGGCCGATCGGTTGCCGGCCCGGCGTCGACGAGGCGCACGGTGCCGTACGAGTGCGCGTGCATGACCGCGCCGATCAGGATGCCGAGGGTCGGCTGGGCCGGGTCGGCGTACTCCATCGGCAGCACCTGCAGGTCGTGATCACCTTGCTCCCGAGAAAGGCGCGCAAGCGTGGCGACCGGCAGCATCGTGGTATCAACCGGGTCGGTCAGGCTGAGCGCGACCGGAAATGACGGGTGATCGCGGAGGTTGTCACCCACTCCGGTCGTGTCGACACCCGATCTCAGCAAGATCGCCGGAGATTGGATCGCCCCGGCGCTGACGATGACGAGATCGGCCCCGATCTCCGCGCCATCGACTAGTTGCACGCCGGTTGCGCGGCGTTTCTCGAAACACACCCGGACCACCTGCGCATCGGCTCGCACGGCAAGGTTCACGCGATCACGGATGGGCTCGAGGTAGCAGTCGCTGACCGACATCCGCTCCCCCCCGGTCGACCGGGTGAGCAGCACGCCACCGGCGCACTCCGGCCACACGTCGGCGAGCGCAAGGTTGACCGGCCCCCACTCACGCGGTGGGGCGCGATGCAGTTCCAGAGCGGTGCGCTCGAACCACGGCGCGACGTCGCCCCATCCCCACCCCGTACAACCGTGGTCACGTTCCCAGCCGTCGTAGTCGGCCGGCTCGCCGGGCAACGCCACCATCGCATTGATTGCCGACGACCCGCCCACACCACGGCCACGCACATACAGCCTCGGCTCCTGCCCATGGGCGCGAGTGGCGACCAGATCGGCCCAGTGCCGGTCGGGCAGCGCCATCGCCCGTACGAACGACGGACCGCGGACCTCATCGGGCGTCGTGGCCGGCCGGGCATCCGGCCCGGCCTCCAACAGCGTCACCGAGAGCCCAGGGTCCTCACTGAGGCGCGCCGCCAGCACGCACCCGGCCGAGCCGGCCCCGACCACGATCACCCTCGTCGGAAGCACGCCCATCACGCCGACTGTAGGCGGGCACCGGATCACCCGCGGCGCGGATGACGTCGAGAGAGCCACCGCCACGGGGTATTTTCGGACAAGCACGACTCCAGACCGACCAACACAGGTCCCACGACGACTAGAATTGTGACCATGTCTGAAACGTTGCCGCTGGCACTGGTGAAGTCGAAATTCTCCGAGATGGTCGATCGCGTGGAGTACACCCATGACCGGATCGTTGTCACGCGCAACGGGCGGCCCGCCGCCGTACTCATCAGCCCGGACGACCTCGCCTCTTTGGAGGACACGCTCGAGTTGCTCTCGGACACGGAAGCGAGGCGCCAACTCGGCGAATCCCGCCAGGCGTACCTGGCTGGCGACTTCGTCACCGGCGACGATCTGCGATCCACCCACCTCAAACGGTGAGCGCTGAGCCACAGGACGAACTGCGTGTCACGGGGCCCGCCCACCGACAACTGAACCGCCTTCCGGAACGCAGCGCCGTGGCAATTGTTGAGTTCATGCTTGGAGCGCTCATCGAGAACCCGTACCGAGTCGGTGGGCCGCTACAACGAGAGCTCGCCGGATTGCGCTCGGCACGTCGTGGCGCCTATCGCATTGTCTACGAAATCGACGATGATGGCTCCGCTGTGATCGTGCATCGAATTGACCACCGCACAACTGTCTACCGATCCCACTGATCCTGAGTGGCTCGTCGTCGAGCTCAGCGATGCACCTGTTGCTGGCTCCAGAGCGCGCAAATGGGGACGGCGTGAATGTCATCTCGGAAGCGGATCGTTTCCGGGCCGGTGTGAAAGACCGTTCCCCCGGCAAATCGTTCACCGAGTTGCTCGGCGAGCCCACCCCGTCGGACTACTGCCTACACGCGGCCCGGAATACCGATATCACGCAGACTTGCCTCCCGGTTTCGCGCACAGGATCGTTCAGGAATTGTCGAGGTTGGTCGCCGCTGGGAGTCCGGCGAGATGGGCGACATCTCCGTAGCGGCGCAGGGTCCACGATCCGGATTCATGCAGCACCATCTCGGTGATCGAGGTGTTCAAGGTGTTGATCATGAACGACCCGGTCGGGGGCATCCGCAGCGCCTGGCGCAGCACGGCGTCGATCACGCCCCCGTGGCACGCCACCACCACGGTCGCCCCGACGTGGTCGTCGACGATCCTGCGCACCGCCCGGCCGACGCGGAACTGGAATTCGGCGAGGGTTTCGCCGCCGGGGAACGACACCCCGAACGGGTCCGAGGTCCACGCCCCGGTGCCGTAGCGGTCAATGAAGTCGGCGAACGTCATCCCATCGCAGTCTGGCCCCGGGTCGTGCTCGCCAAACCCTTCGTCGATCACCACTTCGGGGCTGCCGAACGCCTCGGCGATGATCTGAGCGGTGTGATGTGCCCTCGGGTACTGGCTGGAAACCACCAGGTCAGGGGTGAACTCCGGCGCCTCGATCCATCGATCGCGCAACCGTTGCGCCTGCTGGATGCCGAGCGGCGACAGGCCCGAACAGGTGCGCGGCCCACCGATTGCCCGCGACACCGTGGTGTTCGATTCCCCATGGCGGACGTACACGAGTCGGGTCACGGTCGTGGAGCTTACTTTTCGTTCAGGCGCGGTCGGCGATCGACCGTGCCGCCGTACGGTCGTGTCAGTGCAGGGAGTGGCTCGTCTCACCGTCAGATCGACGGGTGCAGACCCGCGTAGCGCAGCGCTCGTCGCCAGTGCGCACCTGCTCGGGGTCGCCTCGATCGCCGCGATCGCGGTTGCCGACATCTACTTCATCCACGGCTCGATCGGCGAGACGGCAATGGCCGAGCTCGAGCGCGTGCTCGTCGACCCGCTGCTTCAGCACGGCAGTTGGACGCTGCCGGACACCGCAGCGGACGGACCCGCGATCGTTGAAACGGCGCTGCTGCCCGGAGTCACCGACAGCGTCGCCGTCGCCCTCTTGACGGCCGCCGAAGTGATCGGCTCGCCACTGGCCGACGCAGCGAGCGGCCACCGGTTCGAGATCACCGGAACCGTCTCGCACGGTGAGATCGAGCGACTCGCAACCAGGCTGTTCTCCAACCCGGTGATCGAGCGGGTGGCGATCGGTGAGATCGAGCCCGCGTTCTCCCACGCCTCCGACCCTGCCGCGGTCGAACACATCACCCTCGACGGACTCGACGACGAGGCGCTCGCGGCGCTCAACCGGGAGCGGGGCATGGCCCTCGACCCTGCCGAGTTGCGAGCCATCGCCGACTACTTCGCCGCCGCCGCCGGCCGCGCCCCCACCGACGTCGAATTGGAAACCCTCGCCCAAACCTGGAGCGAGCACTGCGCGCACAAGACCTTCCGCGCGCTGGTCACGCTGCCAGACGGTTCGCTGGTGCAACCGCTCCTCGCCCAACTGCGCGACGCGACCGACACCATCGATGCGTCGTTCGTGCGCAGCGCATTCGTCGGCAACGCCGGCATCGTGTCGTACGTACCTGGGATCACGGTTGCGGTGAAAGCCGAGACGCACAACCACCCATCGGCGATCGAGCCGTTCGGTGGGGCGAACACCGGTGTCGGCGGCGTGATCCGCGACGTGATGGGCGCGGCCCACCACCCGGTCGCCACTACCGACGTGCTGTGCTTCGGACCGGCCGATCTCCCCCATGGCGACGTGCCGCCGGGCGTGATCCACCCGCGCCTGGTGCGCGAGGGCGTCGTCGCCGGCGTGGCCGACTACGGCAACAAGATCGGCCTGCCGACGGTGGCCGGCGCGGTGCTCTACGACCCCGGCTACACGGCCAACCCACTGGTGTTCTGTGGATGCATCGGCGTGGCCGCCGAGCGCGCACCGTTGACCGGTCCGCACCGCGACGATCTGGTGGTGGTGCTCGGCGGGCGGACCGGGCGTGACGGCCTGCGCGGAGCCACGTTCTCGAGCGCCACAATGGATGCCACCACCGGTGACGTGGCCGGCGCGAGCGTGCAGATCGGCGACCCGATCACCGAGAAGCTGCTGATCGATCTGCTCGCCGACGTGCACGGCCTCTACTCGGCGATCACCGACTGTGGGGCCGGCGGGTTGTCGTCGGCGATCGGCGAGATGGCCGAGCACTCGGGTGCCGATGTCGACCTCGCCGTTGCCCCGTTGAAGTACCCGGGACTGGCGCCGTGGGAGATCTGGCTGAGCGAAGCCCAGGAGCGGATGGTGGTCGCGGTGCCACCCGCACAGCTCGATGAGTTCACCACGATCGCGCAGCGTCACGCCGTCGAGCTCACGGTGCTCGGCACGTTCACCGGCGACGGTGTGTTGACGGTGCGCCATGGCGACGACGTGGTGCTGCAGCTCGACACCAAGTTCCTCCACGACGGACGGCCGCAGCGCACGCTCGCGGCCGTGCTGCCCGAGCCGCACCGGAACGGTGCTATTCCGCGCTGCGAGTCGGCTGCCGACACGCTGCTGGCACTGCTCGCCCACCCGAACATCGCCTCGAAGGAGGCGGTCATTCGCCGCTACGACCACGAGATCCTTGGGGCCACCGTCGTCCGCCCGCTCGTGGGTATCGATCGCAACGCGCCCGCCGATGGTGTGGTGATCGCCGAACCTTCCGCCCAGCATGGTCTGGCGATCGGCATCGGCGTGAACCCGTGGTACGGCACCGTCGACGCCGAACGAATGGCCCATGCGGTGATCGACGAAGCGATCCGCAACGTGGTCGCGGTCGGCGCCGACCCGGCGACAATCGCGTTGATGGACAACTTCTCGTGGGGCGACCCGCGCCGGCCGACCACGATGGGCGATCTTGTCGCGACCGTCGAGGCGTGCTGCGCCGCATCGCTCGCGTACGCGGCGCCGTTCGTCAGCGGA
>JANNHO010000274.1:0-11668 GCA_031404435.1 Acidimicrobiaceae bacterium
GCAATCGCCCTCAACTATGTCGACCGCCAGGTGCTGTCGTTGCTCAAGCCCACACTCGAAGCCGAATTCGGCTGGTCGTCGAGCGACTATGCCCATCTCGGCTCCGCCTTCCAGATTGCGGCGGCGTGCGCTCTGCTGTTCGTCGGCTGGTGCTCGACGCCTTCGGCGATGGTACGCATACCGAGGATGCCGGCGAGGGTGATCGTTGCTGCAACGATTGCAGCATCCTGGGGGTCGGTGCCGAGCCCGTCGATGAAGGTCTTGTCGATCTTGAGCACGTCCGCCGAGAACTTCTTGAGGTAGGCGAGCGAAGAATATCCGGTGCCGAAGTCGTCGATGCCGACGCGAACTCCGAGCGCAGCGAGATCGCGCACCGCGTTGACCGATGCCTTCGCGTCGCGCATGAGGACGCTTTCCGTGATCTCGAGGATCAGGTGGCAGGGGTCGAGATCAGACGCGTCGAGGATGTTGCCGACCACCGCGGTCAGGTCGTTTTGGATGAGTTGGCGCGCGGAGAGGTTGACTGCCATGTCGAGGCAGGTGTACTGGGGGAACTCCTCCTGCCAGCGCCGTAGTTGGCGAGTGGACTCGCCGAGGACGAACTCGCCGAGTGGGACGATCAGGCCGCTTTCCTCGGCCACGGGGATGAACTCGATCGGGTGGACGAGGCCACGGCTGGGGTGTTTCCAGCGCGCCAGCGCCTCGAACCCTGTGATCATTCCGGTGGCGACGTCGACCACTGGTTGGTAGTGGACGCGCAGATCGCCTGCGGCCAGCGCGTGACGCAGACTGGTTTCGGTATCGACACGGTGGAGTGCTTTGGCTCGCAGCGATTCGGCGAAGAGGGTGACCTGTGCCCGCCCACTTTCCTTTGCTTGGTACATCGCTGCGTCTGCGTCGCGGAGCAGGTCCTCGACCAGTGTCGTGTGGGAAGAGGTGAGCGCGACGCCGGTGCTCAGGGTAACGAGGTGCTCTGTCCCGCCAACCATGATCGGACCCTGGGTGAAGTCGGTGAGGCGACCGGCGAGCACTAGTGCGTCGGCCTCGTCGATGACGTCTTCGCACAGCACCACGAACTCGTCTCCTCCAAACCGGGCAAGCGTGTCGCCCGCACGCAGCGCCATGCGGAGCCGGGTTGCGACTTCGATCAGGACCTCGTTGGCGCGGACGTGACCGACGCCGTCATTGACGAGTTTGAAGCGGTCGATGTCGAGGAACAGCACGGCGAGCGTTCCGCGATGGCGCCTCAGGCGATCCAGGGCGCTCGTCAGCCGGTCCACGAAGAGCACCCGGTTGGGCAGGTTCGTGAGTGGGTCGTGGACGGCCTGATAGGCGAGTTGCTCCTCATTGCGAGTCCGCTCGATCGCCGAGCCGAGCACGTTGGCGACGCCCTCGAGAAAATGGACGTCGTCCTGACCGAAACGGCCGATCTCGGGCGCGTGTACGGCTAACACGCCGAAGGGTTGCTGACGCATGGTGGTGATTGGCACCCACGCCCCGCTTCGAGCACCGCAATCGAGCCACACAGGACGGATCTGCAGCTCCGGCCCTGGAGCGGTCAGGTCATCGACGACGATTGGCTGCAGTCCGTGAAGCGCAGCGCCCATCGGAGACGAGGGGCTGTGAACAACGGTCGACTTACCCATCGTGTCGGCTGACCATCCTGCTCCGTAGGTCAAGCGGACACTGGTGCCGTCCGTGCTCAGCTCGAAGATCGAGGTCAGCGGTACGTTCAACACCTGTTGCACGAGCCGGACCGCCTCGTGCAACAGATCTGGTAGCGGGGCACGGTCCAGGGCGCGATGCCCGAGCTGGGCGACGGCCGACTGTTGGGCGTTGCCTTTTTCGAGGTAGTGGCGATTTGCCCGCACGGCCTCTCTGGCACCTTCGAGTGACACGGCGACGCGAGCCGTTTCGTCGACGATCGTGTTGAAGCTCGCCGCCATCGCGCCGACCTCGTCAGCCGAGCGGATCTCGATGTGGAGGGTATCGACTCTCGCCCGAGCGCCGTCGAGGTCCCCGGTCGCCAACGCTCCCATCGCCCGAGTCAGGTCGGCGAGGGTACCGGTGGCCAATCGGTCAGCGGCGTCAGCGACCTGTATCGCGGCATGGGCGATCATCCCCGGCAGAACAAGGCCGACCGTGATCGTGACGAGGGCGACGGCGACGAACACATCTTCGAGGATCGCGATCTGCATCGGGTGGACATCGCCGACGCTGGCGACCGCGATCAGGTAACCGGCACCGTCGAGGACGAGCACGGCGATCATCGCTCCGGTGAGCTTGAGATGCAGCGACCGGCGTACTCGTCTTGGAAGGCCGCGGGTGTCGCGCCAGCGGCGCCACGAGTATGCGGCCGAACCGGAGTAGGCGAGCCCGAGGCCGAGCAGAACTGTGGGAAGACCGAACTGCTGGAAGCCGAGGACCGTGCTGAGCAACCAGACCACCGCCCCGGCGACGCCAAGACCAATCGTCCACCGCGGTGCCCGGTATGGGCGATGTCGGTCCGGTTCGTTCTTGCGGAGCAACCAGACGGCGATGCTTGGTAGAGCGATTCCAATCAAGTACGTGAAGTTGGCCGCTGCGATCACCCACACCGGATCGCCCCCGAGTAGGAACAACACTGCCATCACCGCTGTCAGCACGATCGCCACCCACGGAGCGTCGGCGCGGTTGCGGCGGGCCAAGCTGCGAGGCAACAGTCCGTCCTCCGACAGCTGCGAAAGTGTTCGCGACGCTCCGCTGAGAGGAGTGAGCGTGCCGTGGAACATGTTGAGGACCATGAACCAGACCGCAGCCGCTTTCGCCCCACCGAACAACAGCGGCGCGAACGTCGGGCCGAGCGTCGTCGCCAGATCACGAGTCATCGCTGCAGGTCCGAGCGCGCCAAGCCACACGACCGGCAGCACCAGGAAGTACAACGTCGCCATTCCCGCGCTCACGAACATCGCTCGTGGAAGGTTGCGTTCCGGGTCGCGCATCTCTCCGACATGACAGGCCGCGGCCTCGAATGCCGGGGCCGCGAAACCAATCAGATACAGCCCCGCCATCGCGCTCGTGACCCCGCCGAAACGCCCGGTGAACGGTGAGATCAGATGAAAGTTCGACGCCTGAGCCCAATCGACGTTACCCGTCGCCACCGGGATCACCGCGGAGGCGAACGCCAACGCTGCTGAACCAGTGGCGATCCACACGGCCACCTTGGTGACCCGGCGCATTCCGTACAGGTTGAGAACGGTGAACAGCCCGACGAGACCGGCGGCCAGTACGTTGACCGGCACGAACGGCAGGTACCACTGGTGCAGCGCCGACGCAGATAGCAGCGCTGTCAGACCGCAGGTCGGAATCCACCCCCACCAGTAGCAGGTGCCGGTCAGGTTGGCGAGCACCGGACTGTACGGGCGAAACGCTTCAGCGCACGACGCAGCGATCCCTCCGACACGTTTCGGCCACATCAACACCAGTTCTGTCCACCCCGGCAATGCTGCCCAACTCAACATCAGGCCAATCGCCAACAGTGGTATCGCAGCAGTGCCCTGCGACGCCAGGAGTGCCGCCAGCAAGAACAGGCTCTGATTGCTCCCACCCATTCCCAACGCGGCCGCACCAACCCACCCCATCACCCGCGGATGATCGTCGGCGTGGCTAGTTTCAACGGTTGGCGGTGCGGTTTGACTTGCTTGCGACGACGTGGACAGGCCACCAACGTGCTCATTGATTGTCGACATGACACTCCTCCTGCAAGATTTCAGAGGTGGCGTCGAGCTCGTACGGGGCGACAATCGCGACGATCGTCCTGCCCAAACCAAGCGTCCCTCAAGGACTCACTTGACGATATCGGCACGATTGCGGCCCATCTGAAGGACTCATTTGTCGGGTCCGAGTTCCGCCGACCGCTCGGGGATTGGAAATCAACCCGCTAGATGAGGGGGTGGAATTGTGTGCGTCTACGGATGCGGATGCGAGTCATCGTCGGAGTACGGCACGGGGTGATCGCCGCCGAGTTCGCTGAAGCGCTCGTTGAGCGCGACGGCGAGCATGTCATGATCCGTCGCGGTCGGTATCAAGGCCCGGTAGAGGATTGCTTCGATCTCGAGTTCGGTGCTCATCCCGCCGACGGCGAAGTACAGCCACCACAGATCCGACACCGATAAGCCGAGCCCGCGCCGTGCCTTCTCCAACTGGTCGAGGGCATCGTCCATCGTGGGCCTACGTGTGTCCCTCGTCGGGGGAGTGGCCTGATCTGAGGATCTCGCAAGCACGAGCCAGCACGGTGATTCCCGCTGCGCGCGCCTGACGGAGCAATGATCCGTACGCTTCGTCGGCGTTGACGTGTTCGCTCTCCATGATCACACCTTGGGCTTGGTGGATCTGTTGGCGGGCTGTGAGGGCGGTCGCGAACCGCTCATTCGACTGTTCGTCGGTGGGGTCGGGGCCGGCGGTGGTGAGGATCTGCGAGGCCTGGTCGGCGAACAGCGCGGCGAGTTCTTGCTCGTGAGTGCCAAATGCTTGCTTGGTGGCGGAGTAGATGTTGAGTGCACCGTGGGGTCGCTCCTGCGTCACCAACGGAGACGACAAGATGCTGTGAATCCCTTGGTCGAGCGCGAGCGGAACGAACGTCGGCCATCGGGTCTCGTCGGCGAGCGATTCGATGTAGAACCAGCGGCCTGTTGCTTTCGCGTCGAGGCATGGCCCCTCACCGGTTTCGTATTGGTGACGGTCCATCGTCGACACGGCCTCGTTGCTCGCGGCGACAGTCATCAGTCGTCCGTGTCGTTCCAGGGTGACACTGACACCGTCCGCGTTGCCGACCGTTGCGCCGGCGAGCGCTGTGACGAGCCGCAGAGCTGCGTCGACCACGTCGGTGCTCGACCTCACCAACCCGTGCTGCGAAATCATTGGCGCGGAAGCCTCCGGCTCACCGACGCTGGCGAGTTGCTCGTCGGCCGCGTGTCGGCGGCCGAGTTTGGAACGGCTCACAACGGAGGTCGTGAACACCATCCGGTCGCTGAGATGGGTGATGTCGAGCATCCGGCGGATGAACGCTGGAGCGTTGCTGATGCTGAGGTTTCCTCCGGCTCCGATGGCCCGACTCGCGGTCTCGGCGAGCACGCCCAGACCTCGGGCATCCATGAACGTCAACCCGGCAAGGTCGACGGCGAGATCGTGGTAGCCGTCGTCGAACAAGGCGTGCAGGACTCCGGCAAGGCTCGGCGCGGCGACGAGGTCGATGTCACCGACCACGTACAATGTCGGCCTCTGGCTGTCGAATGAGATGCGGATTTCGAGCTCTTCGATCGAATCATCACTCATCACCGTCACCACCCTTCGATCCGGTGGCGGACGGGGTGGTGACTTCGAACCACACGGTCTTACCGGCGTCGGATTGGATGCTACCCCACCGGCTGGCCAGCGCCGCCACGAGCACCAGCCCTCGTCCGCCCACTCGTTCGGTTGCGCCGTCTCCGACGACGGGGAGACTTGAACCTGCGTCTTCGACCTCGACACGGACCCGGTCCGGCCGAACCTCAACGGCCAAGCCCACCACGGCCAACGGCGCGTGGGGGCCGCCGTGCAGCACTGCGTTGGAGACAAGTTCACTGACGAGCAGAATGACGTTGTGGCGCGCGTCGGCGGCGCACTCGGCAACGCACTCGGCGGCAAAGCGGCGCGCTTGCCTGACGCTGTGCGGTTTCGGGGCGAGCGCAACGCGGTGAATCTGTGCCTCCTTGAGCGGACGAACTACCCTTGACCGCGCCAGGGATACCCAGAGTCTGGCCAATGTGAACATGGCGGCAGCACAAACCTCGCCGGAACGTGATGCGATGGAACCTGGATGCATAGTCTGATCAGCGTGCGCGCGGCCGAGCTCCTCATCCGGGCGGCGCAACGCGTGAACAGGTGAGGATTCGCGGAGTGCCACTCGCGGACGAGGTCGAGACTGGCACCGGTGCCGAGCACCTCGATCTGACCCGCCGACTCGTTGCCGAAGCGCTCGGCACTGGCTTGCTGATCGTCGCCGTGGTCGGCTCTGGGATCATGGCCAGTCGGCTATCACCAAATGATGTCGGCTTGCAGTTGCTGGAAAACGCAGCCGCAACAGCAGGGGCGCTGATCGGGTTGATCCTGATGTTCGGGGCTGTCTCGGGCGCGCACTTTAATCCGGTCGTCACGCTCGTCGACCGCCTGTTCGGTACTCTGTCAACCCGCGACAGCGTCTGTTACGTCGCCGCCCCAGTCGATCGGCGGTTGCATCGGTGCAGTCATTGCGAACCTGATGTTCGACCTACCCGCCGTGGAATGGTCGACCAATGCCCGCTCGTCGGGTGCGTTGTGGCTCTCGGAGGTCGTCGCCACGGTTGGGCTGTTGCTCGTGATCCATGGTTGCGTGCGCACCGGCCGCGCATCGGCCGTTCCATACGCAGTCGGGGTCTGGATTGGCGGCGCCTACTGGTTTACGTCGTCGACCAGCTTTGCCAACCCAGCGGTCACCATCGCCCGAATGCTGTCGGACAGCTTCACCGGCATTGAACCTTCATCGGCACCGATGTTCATCGTCATGCAGTTACTCGGGGGACTCCTCGCATTCGCGCTGATCCGCTTCCTCTACCCGCAGCGAACCTGAGATGCCCACCGCACGCGGAGGCGCGGTGTGGTCGATCGAAATGAACCTCCAGCTCACTGGTAATCTTCGCGCCCATGGGTGACGTCGCCGGTTCGTCAAGGCCGGCACTCTCGACGCGGACGGTTTTGTTCTGTGACATCGGCGCGTCGACGCAGCTTCGTCAACTGGTTGGCGATGTCACCGCCGACTCGTGGTTCGCCGAGTTGGCCCAACGGTGGTCGGCGGCAATCGACCATGCCGGGGGATCGGTGCTCAAGTGGCTCGGTGATGGCGCGATGGCGGTGTTTCCCGCCGCCGGCGGCGCGATTGATGCTGGTGTCGAGATCCAAAGAATTGCCGACATCTACCATCGCGGCGAAGAAACGATCTTGCTCGGAGAACATCCGCGAACGCGTGTTGGCATCTCCACTGGTGATGTCGCCGAGACCGACGGTGATTGCAACGGGATGCCGGTGATCGAAGCGGCGCGCCTGTGCGATGCTGCGGCCCCGGACGAGATCTTGATTGCCGATGTGGTGCGGGTGATGGCCGGCACGCGCTGCGCCCATCGGATGTCGGCACCGTCGTCGAAGGTCCTCAAGGGCATCGCCGATCCCGTGGTGGCGGTCCGGGTTCTGTGGGATCGCGTTGGCACGACGCGGTCCATGCCGTTCCCCCGTCCGCTTGCGGCAGCTCGGCGGAGTCCGCTGGCGGGCCGCAGTGCGATGGTCACCGATCTGGTGCAAAGATTCAATGATCGACGCTGGCGGGCGGTGCTGATCGGCGGTGAACCTGGGATTGGAAAGACCCGACTGGTGTCTGAACTCACATACCGGTTGCATACCGGTGGAGCGTCGGTGCTGCTGGGTCGCTGCGACGCCGAACTCGGCGTCATGTACCGTCCATGGGCCGATGCGCTCACCCCGCTGATCGAGGCGCTGCCTCAGACGACACTTGATGTGCTTTCACCACTGCACGCTGCAGGGCTCGTGCTGTTGATCCCGGCCCTCGCGCAGCGGCTGCCCACCGCGTTGTCGGCGGCGATGGTCGACGCCGAGGGTCGCCATGATCTGGTGGTCGACGCGATCGTTGCCATTGTTGGTGACGTCGGCAACGTTGGGCCGATCACCATCGTGTTTGACGACTTGCACTGGGCCGACACACGATCGTTGCAAGCGATCAGGCACGTGCTCGAGCAGGGCAATCTCGACGTCTCGATCGTCGGTACGTACCGCGATACCGAGGTCGGCCCCAATCATCCCCTCACCGCGTTGCTTGCCGATATGCGTCGAATGGACGGTGTGCATCGGCTGGTCCTCACCGGGCTCGATCGTGCCGCAGTGGGCCAGATCGTCGAACTGGCCGTCGGGCACGCGCTCGACGATGCTGGTCGCGAACTAGCCGATGCGGTCCAGGGGCGAACGGCGGGAAATCCGTTGTTCGTCGCCGAACTGATCCGTCACCTTGCCGACAGCGGAGTCGGAACGGTTGGCGGGGTGCGTGGGTCGCATGCGATGTTGACGGTGGCACACGCCGACATGGCGCTTCCAGACGGTCTGCGCGATGTGATCGGCAGGAGGTTGTACGCCCTCGGCGAGCGCACTTGCGCCACCTTGCGCATCGCCGCCACGGCAGGTCATATCTTCGACCTTGACGTGATCGATGCGGCGGCCGTCGCGGATCACGGTGCATTCGAGTCCACATCCGGCGAGTACGACGATGTGCTCGACCACGTCGAGGCGGCTGCGGCCGCTGGGATCGTGGTCGACACGGGCCAGGGTTTCGAGTTCCGTCACGCGGTCATTCGCGATGTGCTGCTGGCGGAGATGTCCGGCGCGAGGCGGCAGCGCCTCCACCGCCAACTCGCCGCCGTACTCGAACAGAGATGGGCGACGCGCCTCGATAGCCACCTCGAGGAGATGACCTTTCACCATGTCCAGGGGCGAACGTCGGCTGCGCCGACTTGGACCCTTCGCGCTTCCCGCGCTTGTACGGCCGCCTTGGATGGCAACGCCGTAGTCCACGCTGATCGCGGTCTCGCGCTCCTCGACGAATTGGCGATCGACGACCCCGCCCTGCGGTGCGACCTGTTGATCGCCCGCGTGTGCGGTCTGCGTTTCAACCAGCCCGACACGCTTGCGGAAGCAGAGGAGGCATTCGCCGCCGCGCACGCGCTTGGTGACGAGACGAGGATGGGCGAGGCGCTCCTCACCATCAACACCGGATCGTTGGTGCAGAGCCAGCCGGAGAACTCAGCGTTCTTGGCGCGGGGAATTGCGCTGCTCACCGACACGACGCTGGTCACTCGATGGAAGGCCGAGGCCGGACTCGTTGTGCGCGAGTACCTCGACAACGGCGATGACGCCTCGGCCCACGTCGGACGTGTCGCTGGGATCGTCGATCACCTCGACCCGCGAGACACCCAGTCGTGTCAGATCGCGATGCGCCTGGCGCGTAGCCTGACCAGTACGAGTTGGCCCCGCAGCGCGCTCAAGATCGTGGAACGGTTCTCCGAGAACTGTGCCGGGGTGGACACAGAGAGTCTCCCTGTCGACCTGGCAATGTCGGTCATGTGGATGCACCTCGGTGATCGCGACGCCTCGGCACGCCATTTCGATCTGGTGCGCTCCGATCCACGCAGAGCCGACTGGTACCTGGATTCGATGGTGTTCCAAAGCGAGGCGATGGACCACATGCTTGATGGCAACTGGGGGCTCGCCGCCGCGGCAACCGCCCGAATGGCGGAACGTGGCGGCCACGATCTCAACTTCGCCCTGGTCGCACAAGCCCAACAGAGTTGGCTGATGATCGAGACGGGCCAGTTGGATGCCGCACTGCGGGAGCTGATGAACTTGTTGGCAACGCTTCCTGATCTCAAGGTGCTTCGCGCCGCGCAGGCGTTTGTCCTGGCCGAGATCTGTGACGACAACGCAGCAAGAGCCCTGCTGGACGAGTTGGCCCCAAACCGCTTCGAAGCCGCGGGGCGCGGTTGGATGACCTTGCTGTCGCTGACCAACGTTGCCAGTGCGATCGTTGCTGTCGATGCACGCCAGCATGCGCCGGTGCTACGCGAGCTGCTCCACCCGTACGCCGGGCAGATCGCAGTGATGGTCACCGGCACCCATGCTGTGTGTGCAGTCGATCGGCTGCTCGCCGGCCTCGCTGCAGTCGACGGCGATCACGAAGTTGCGGATCACCTTTTTGCGCAAGCGCTGCGGCAAGAACAGGCGTTGCGTTCGCCGCCACTGGTTGCCCGCACGCGCCACTGGTGGGCACGCGCGCTGATCAGGCAAGGTGATGGGGCCAGGGCCGCGCCGTTGTTGGAGGAAGCTCTCGTCACTGCGCGCCAACTCGCAATGACCGGCCTCGTCCGCCAGATCGAACAGCTCCAAGCCAGCCGCTGACCGTAGTGTCAGCCAGGGAGGTGCGTATGGAACCGGTGATGCCGCAGATCGAAACCGTTGTGATGTTGATGCTTGAGAATCGCTCGCTCGACTCGGTGCTGGGGTGGTTGCACCAGGGCGTCGCTCTGCCAGACGAGCAGGTGTTTCCACCCGGATCGGGCAACCGGTTCAACGGGATCACCCCGGAGATGTACAACGAGTACGACGGCGAGAAGTACGCGCCCCCATGTGGGACGCAGGATCAGGCCGATCCGTGGCGGACCCCGCGGTGGAACCCGCACGAGATCTGGGAACATGTCACCACCCAGTTTTACGCCGACGGGGACGGCACGCTCACCGGTACACCGTGGGTCGATCCGCCGACGATGACAGGTTTCGTGCGTGATTACTCCGACCGCAACGTCGGTGTGGCGGCAGCGTTGAACGAGGTGATGGGCGGCTTCACCGCCGAGCAGCTCCCCGTCCTGTACGGCCTTGCGCAGAACTTCGCTGTGTCGGATCGCTGGTTCTCATCCGTGCCGACCGAGACCAACCCGAACCGAGCCTTCTCGGTGTGCGGCACATCGTGCGGCGCGGTCGACAACTCTGACGCAAGATTTTACGACGCGCCAACACTGTTCAACGCGCTGACCAACATCAAGACGTGGGCGGTCTATTGGCAGTACCACGGGATCGCCGACATGGACCCGAACCTGCCCTACCGCAACTGCTTCACCGAGGATCTGTTCCCACAGCTGCACGCAGCGGTGAAACACGGGGATGGAACGGTCGCGTACTACGGCGACTTCCTCACGGCCGTGCGCGACGGCAAGCCGATCCCGCAGTTCTGCTACATCGAACCGTTCTCGAGCGGCGGTATCGGCTTCCCCGACGGAGAGGGATTTCTCGGGCTGCAGGGCAACGACTATCACGCGCCAGCCTGGATCGGCCAGGCCGAGTTCGACCTGAACGAGCTGTATTGCGCGCTCCGGGCCAGCCCCCAGTGGGACCACATGCTGTTCGCGATCACCTTCGACGAGCATGGTGGCACCTGGGACCACGAACCGCCGCCACAGGCGCTGCCCCCGGATCGGTCCGGTAGCCGATTCGGGTTCGATTGGCTCGGCGCGAGGGTGCCGATGATTCTCGTGTCGCCTTTCGTGCGACCCGGCACCGTCTTTCGGGCCCCGGCGGGGAGCTCGTACGACTTCGACCACGCGTCGTTTCTGGCGACAATGCTGAAATGGGCGGGGATCGATCCGGTGACTGCCGGCATGGGAGAGCGAGTGGCCCATGCCCCCACCTTCGACGAGGTGTTGAGCCCGACGAGCTTCGACAACGATCTCCATGGGTTCACCGTCCCCGGGTTCTACGAGCGTCAGGGAGGTACGAAAGGCCTTCATCTGTTCGACTTCGACGCCAACGAACCGCCGCTGCACGAGTTCAAAGACGCCGTCGAGCGGTCGAGTTCGGTCGGTGATCTGCTCGACCGGTTGTTCGACTCCAAGGCACGCCGAAGCGTCAGCGCCCCTCAGCGCGCACCCATGAGGCAGGGTTCAGCTCATCGGAAGTCGTCGTGCGAAACTGGCGGCTCCACCACGCGAAAGGACGCAACGTGACCGCTCAAAATCTCCAGGACCTGACGGACGTTCGGGCGCTGATTCAGCTCTACATCGAAGGC
>JANNHO010000275.1:0-1502 GCA_031404435.1 Acidimicrobiaceae bacterium
GCTCGCGTTTCGTCCGGCGAGCATCCGCGACAGCTCTGTCGCCAGGATCTGTCCGGCCTCGGCCACGGCGCACAGCCTCGCTGCGGTGACGACCGGGTCGCCGAAGTAGTCATTCTCCTCACGCGTGGCTTCACCGACGGCGATCCCGACCCGGATCGCCAGCGCCACGTCGCTCGGCGACACCGAAGCGCCTGGGGAGCGCCGCAACGAGTTGGCCGCCTCGACATCTTGTTGCATCGAGACCGCGCAGGCCAGGGCCGCCGATGGTCGCTCGAACACGACCATCAGGCCATCACCAAGGTTCTTCACCTCGGTCCCCTCGTGGTTGTTGATCGCCTTGCGCAAGATTGCGAAGTGCGCTCGACGAATCTCGTCGGCTCGATCAGGCGTCAGTGAGTTGGCCAGCTGCGTCGAGCCGACCAGGTCCGTGAAGAGGACAGTTATCGCATGACCGGTCGACACGAGTTACCCCTACTTCGCTGCGCCGGCCATGGCGAGGGTCAGCTGCTGCGTGAGTGCGTGCCGGGTGGCTGCGTCGTCGACCGGGAACATCAGGCCGAGGTACTGGTACAGGTACATCGCAAGTGCAGTTGCGGTCAGCGGCCGGAGCGGCATCGGATATGTCACCCCGAACGCATAGTTGGCGATGACCATTGCCGACACGAGTGCACCCTCGACCGAGTCCATCGTGGTGTTGTTGCCGGCGAAGTACAGGTTGGTCCCGGTGTTGGGCAACGGTGCGGCACCACCGTTGATGCCACCCGCACCCTGGGCCATGTACACGTCCTTGGTTGAGTTCTTCATGCTGTCCGGTAACCACAGCCCGTGGATGAACTGCTTCACGACGAACGGGTTGTTCGGCACCTTGACGACGGACTCCGGCGGGCCGTACATGGTGACGTAGAGCTGCTTGGCGATCGGGTCGTCGCGGACGTTCTCGACGAGGTAGGTCGTGTAGGTGGTCTGGGTGTTGTACGGCATGTTCGGCTGCGCGCCGTCGGTGGAGTAGTACGCGGTGAATTGCGCGACCTCATGCTGCAACGGGACGAGATCGGGGGCGAGAATGCTGTCGTCACCGTGGATGTAGCACGTGCCGCCCTGCAAGACATCCCAACGCTGACTCGACAACGGATCGGCGTAGTGGGCCGACCAGGCTGCCGCGTTGTTGCTGTTGTTCAGCAGGCTTGCGTTCGTCTGCATGTCTGTCGTCAAGACGACCTTGTCGTACGGGACGGGGTCGGAGAGGTCGGCGTTGCACGACACGAAGACCGGGCCGTCGGGATCGTTCGGGTCGAGCCACACGCCACGCACGGTTGTCGAACCAACGAAGGTGACGTCCATGGCCTGGGACGCGACAGTCAGCATGGCCTGCACCCACGACCGAGCGCCTTTGGACCACCGCTGCCAACCGACGCCCGGAGTCGTCAGGCTGCCCATCGGACCATCGAAGAACGGCATCTTGGCGAACAGCGGCATCACATCGCCGAGCATCACCGAATCGA
>JANNHO010000276.1:0-2898 GCA_031404435.1 Acidimicrobiaceae bacterium
GTCATGGGGAGGGGCACACCTCTGCGGCTCGTTCACTGGGGCGGATCGACCTGCGTCTTGCCATAGCGCAACCTACTTCGCACGCCGTGGCACAATGCCACGATGCTGCCACGTCGTGTCCTGGATGGGCCTGTCCGGTACGGGATCATCGGCACCGGCATGATGGGAATCGAACACATCCACGACCTGGCGCACATCGCCGACGCTGAAGTCGTTGCGCTGGCCGATCCCTCTCCGAACTCCCTGGCGCAGGGTCGCTCGGCTGTCGGTCACGCCGTGGCCACGTATGCCGATCATCGTCAGCTCCTGGCTCGCGACGACCTCCACGCTGTCGTCATCGTCTCCCCCAATCACACCCACGCTTCGATCCTCACCGATGCCTTGGCAACCGATCTTGCGGTCATGGTGGAGAAACCGCTGTGCACCACCGTGACCGATTGCCTCGAGGTGAAATGCCGAGCCGACGATCGCGACGCGATGACCTGGGTCGGTCTCGAGTACCGGTTCATCCCCACGGTCGCGCAACTGCTGAAACAACTGGCCACCGGAGTCGCCGGCACCGTCCGCATGGTCTCGATCCGCGAGCACCGCTTTCCCTTCTTGAGCAAGGTCGATCACTGGAATCGTTTCACCGAGAACACGGGCGGCACGCTCGTCGAGAAGTGTTGCCACTTCTTCGACATGATGCGCCTGGTGGCCGGGAGCAATCCGGTGCGCGTCTACGCGTCGGGCGGCCACGACGTTAACCACTTGGATGAGATGTACGACGGCAGGCGGCCCGACATGCTCGATAACGCCTTCGTGATCGTCGACTTCGCCAACGGCGTGCGCGGCGCGCTGGACCTCTCGATGTTTGCCGAAGGAGGCCGTCACGAACAAGAGATCACCGTCGTCGGAGATCGCGCCAAACTCGAGACGGCCTTTCCGGGCGATCACGTAGTGATCGGTCCTCGCGACCAGTCGGGCGTGCGTTCTGTCCCAGCGCCCTTCGATGCCCCATACCTGGGCTTTCACGGTGGTTCCTCGTATGTCGAGCATGTTCGGTTCATCGACTGCCTACGAAATGGTCGCGGTCCGGAAGTCACCGTGGATGACGGATTGTGGTCAGTGGCGATGGGGGTCGCCGCGCACCGTTCGATCACCGAGTCGCAGCCGGTGCTGATGACCGACCTTGGACTTTCACCACACTGAGGCCGCAGCGCACGACAATTCGTCGACTTGACCCATCGGCGTTGTAAGCGTTTACATGGGTTCGTGACAGCGCCGTTGATCAAATCGGATCACGCAACCTCGAAGCGGGGGGGCGCCACGATCGAAGATGTCGCGTTGGCCGCCGGAGTGTCGGTGGCGACGGTGAGTCGTGCGGTGCGTGGTCTACCGAACGTGGCAGTCGCGACTCGGGAGAAGGTCTCGGCGATCGCCGAGCAACTCTGTTACCGCGCTGACCCGGCCGCCTCGCGTCTCGCAACCGGACGGTCTCGATCGATCGCGGTTGCCGTCCCGCTGTTGAGCGGATGGTACTTTTCGCAGGTCGTTGCTGGAGCCGAAGCGATCTGCGCCGATACGGGCTATGACATGGTCGTGATCGGGGTCTCGAACGCTGCCGCTCGCCGAGCGATGCTCGACGCAGCAACATCGATCCACCGACGAGTTGACGGCGTGATCTTCGTCGACGTGCCGTTGACCGAAGCCGATGTCGACAACCTGCTTCAGCGGGGACGACGTGTGGTGACGATCGGTGGATCGACCCATCACTTCCCATCGGTCGGCATCGACGATGTTGCGGTCGGCGATCTCGCCACGTCCCACCTCGTGAAGCTGGGCCACGTCAGGATCGGGTTGATCGGCGATCAACCGTCCGACGATGAACGCTTCGTCGTGCCATCGCTGCGTCGGGCAGGGCATCTGCGAGCGCTTGCCCGATCAGGCATCGAGGCCGACCCGACATTGCAGGTGGCCGGGTCGTTTTCGTTGGCCGGCGGTCGCATCGCGATGCACGTCCTCGCCGAGCTACCCGATCCGCCCACCGCGGTGTGGGCGATGTCGGACGAGATGGCCTTCGGGGCGATGCTCGCGCTTCGAGACCTGGGCCGGTCGGCACCGCACGATCTCTCGCTCGTCGGGGTCGACGACCACGACCTTTCGGTGGTCGTAGGACTGACCACGGTGCACCAGTCGGTGTCAGATCACGGGTCGCGTGCGGCACGTCTGCTCATCGACCAACTCGACGGGATGACCCCGTCAGCAGCACGCCACGATGGTGAGATCGAACTGATAGAACGCGAAACATGCTCGACGCCTTGACGAAACGAGCGACATATGTAAGCGTTTACAGGCCGGTCCGTTTCCGGCATGTCATGACTAGACAGAAAACGAAATCAGGGGGAGTCACCAAATGAACAGACGTGTACACAAACTGGCCGTGCTGCCGATCGTGTTCTCGCTCGTCGTTGCTGCGTGCGGCAGTGACGACGAGAGCACCACCGCAGACACCAACGCGGGCACCATCGCAGCCCCAGCGACTTCAGCCGGAGAAACCACGCCCGCGGCAACTGACGGCGGCGGCGGCTTCGACGGCGCCGAGGTCACGATCACCGGTTCCGAGCGCGACGATCCGTCCGTCGGGGCGATCAACACCGTGCTCAAGGCATTCGGCGAGAGCCAAGGCATCAACATCACCTTTACCGGCGACGCCGACTGGGAAGCGAACATCAACGTTCAGGTGGAAGGCGGGAATCCGCCCGATATCGGCATCTTCCCGCAGCCCGGCAAGCTCGCCGACTTTGCTCGCGCCGGTTCGATCAAGCCGCTCGCCGACAACGTGACTGCTGCGATCACCACCAACTGGTCGCCCGACTACTCCAACTACGCAAACGTCGACGGCGTGCAGTACGGCGT
>JANNHO010000277.1:0-4144 GCA_031404435.1 Acidimicrobiaceae bacterium
GATCGCGCCCTCGGCATCGAACTCGATCACGTCGACACCGCGCCACGACTCGTGCGTGCCCGACCCGTCACCGGCGCGGTGGCGGCGCCACGTGGCCACCGCGATCGACCCGTCGATCCTGACCTGATCGACCTCGAACCAAGACCCGGGGGCTGCGGGCGAACCGGTCCAGGTGGTCGCGACGGATCGCGTCACGCCCATAGTGCTCGGTACCGTCGACGTCGACGAACCGGCCGTCGTCCGCGAACAGCACCACGATCGCGTCGGCGTCCTCGGAGTTGTATCCGCCGACGAGCTGGTCGAGCCGAGCGGCGACGAGTTCCCGTGGCGGCGATCTGTGCGACATGAGTGCAACGTAGCCCGCAGGGTCCACCTGTCGCACTCCTCGCTCAGCCGAGGAATGTCCGCGGGCGAACGCATCACCGGCGAAACCGTGCAACCCGCCGGCTCCGCAAGCCACGCAGAACGCGCGACGCAGAACGACGCCTGACACGCCCAACGAAGGGCGCTCCGATCGGCGCGTATGTCCAGTGAGCGCGATGTCGACGGCCGCGTACGATCGTCCTGTCGGCTTCGGCGAATTCGCGCCCAGACGGTTTGGCGCGCTGAGTCAGCCGGCGTCGCCGAGCAGCTTGCCAACGATGTCGGCCGCTTGCTGGTCGGCTCGTTGGGTCCGGTGGGCGTAGATCTTCATCGTGGTGGTGCCGTCGGCGTGGCCCAGCCTCGCTGCCACGGTCGGCACGGGCACGCCGGCGTCGAGGAGCTGGGTGGCTTGGAAGTGGCGGAGGTCGTGAAGCCGGACTGAGGCGCTGATGCCGGCGGCCAGCCGCGTCGTGGCCCAACGTGCGTTGGCCGAGTCCGGTCGCCATGCCCGTTGCCCGGTCGGGTCCATCGCAAAGATGTAGCCGGGTCGCCGTTGCTCGCTCGAGAACCCGCACACTGCGCTCGCGTGCTCGGCGTCGATCCACCCGCAGGACAGCGCGGTCACGTTGTCGGGGTCGAGCATGACCGTTCTCGCTGACCGCGACTTCGTCGGCGAATCGCCCCGCGATCCTGGGAGCACGGTGTAGCTGCGCGACACGTCGAGGGTGCCAGCGGCGAGATCGACATTTGACCAACGGAGGCCGTACACCTCGGCTCGGCGAGCGCCTGTTGCGACCATCACCCGGATGAACAGCCCGAACAGCGGGTCGAGCACTATCGCCGCAGTCATCAGCGAGCGAACTTCGGCGATGGATGGCGGATGTTGCTCGCGCTGCGGCTGCGCCGGCGCGGGGGCCAGCTTGGCGACGTTGCGCTGGACGAGGCCCCCGCGCTCGGCCCGATTCGGGCGAAGCCCGCAAGACCACGCTTGCGCAGCCTCGTGTACAGCGCATCGATCTCGAGCGTCGACAGCCTCGAGCGCCGGATTGCGCCGAGCACGGGGACGATCTCACGATCGACGTACTGGCAGTAGTGGTACAGCGTGGTTGCGGATCGGCCAGGCCCGGTGATGTGCTCGATCCAACGATCGAGCAGATTGGCCAGAGTCGGATCATCGAACGAGACCTGGCCGTTGGCCACGCTGGTCTCCAGGGCGGCGAGCGCCGCCGTCGCATCGCGCTTTGAAGTCGTCCTGATCTTGCGGATCACGCGCCGGTATCGGCCGGTTGCCGGGTCGAGGCCGGCGGACACCGTGAGCTCCCAGCTGCCCGGCGGGCGTTCTCCCATCGTTCCCATGTGAATCGTCCCTTTGCGGCAGATTCGCAGCTGGATGACTGGACCGAATTGGCGGGGTGGCTCAGAAAGTGCATCTGAGCTGGGTGTTTGTGGTGCGCCCCCTGGGAGTCGAACCCAGAACCTGCGGATTAAGAGTCCGTTGCTCTGCCATTGAGCTAGAGGCGCAGTTGCGAGGCGGCAGTGTAGGAACACCACGGCCGCCCGACAACGTTGGGGCCCGAAGGCCCAGGGTGACCGACGGGACTCGAACCCGCGACAGCCAGTACCACAAACTGGAGCTCTACCAACTGAGCTACGGCCACCATGAAGGGTCAACAGTTTGCCACACGGCCCGCACAGTTCCACCGGGAAAACGATGCGTTGCCGAACGGGCCCGTCACAACGAATATCGTTGTCTGCTAGGCTTCTCGGAACGTGATCCGCAAGGGGAACCCATGAGTACGACGAAATCCATCCGCCACACCGATCTGGTCGAACGGGCCCGGCGCATCACTGCGCGTGAGCTCCAGGTGTACATGGAACGGACCAAGGCTTCCCAGCAGGCCAGCGTGCGGGCCCGCAAGGTGATGCCCCTCGGTGTGCCGTCCAGCTTCCAGGCCTACGACCCGCACCCGATCGTGGTCCGCCGCGCCCAGGACGCGTGGATGGAAGATGTCGACGGCAACCGCTACATCGACTACGACATGGGCTTCGGAGCCCTCTTCGCCGGCCACTGCCATCCGCTGGTGCGCTCTGCGATCGAGCGGCAACTCGACGACGGCACCCTGTTCGTCACGCCGTGCGAGCTCAACGCCGAGGTTGCCGAACTCCTCGCGGCCCGCTACGGCTTGCCGATGTGGCGCTTCACCAACTCCGGCACCGAAGCCACGATGGACGCGATTCGCGTCGCCCGTGGCATCACCGGGCGGGAGAAGATCGTCAAGGTCGAAGGTGGCTATCACGGCCACCACGACGAGGTCATGATCTCGATGAAGCCGCCGCTCAGCGAAGCCGGCCCGCCCGATTCGCCGAACGCGATCCCTGGCACGGCGGGCATTACCCGGGCCGTGCTGGCCGACACCAAGATCGTTCCGTACAACAACATCGAGGCGCTTGAGCGGGTGCTGTCGGGTGGCGACATCGCCGCGTTCATCGTCGAGCCGGTGATGGAGAACATCGGCATCTGCAAGCCCCACGACGGCTACCTGCAAGCCGTGCGAGAAGTCACCCGCAAGTACGGCACGATGCTGATCTTCGTCGAGGTCAAGACGGGCATCACCGCCGGCTGGAGCGGTGCCACCGGCGCACTCGGGGTGCAGCCCGACCTGGTGGCGTTGGCCAAGAGCATCGGCGGCGGGTTGCCGGTCGGTGCCTTCGGCGGCAGCCAGGAATGCATGGACCAGATCACCTCCGGCAAGGTGCTCCACCTCGGCACCTACAACGGCAACCCGCTGTGCATGGCGGCGATGCGAACCGTTCTGGCCGACGTGTGCACGAAGGAGACCACGCAACGCGTGATCAACCTCAACTCGCGCCTCGTCGAGGCGTGCCAGGCCACCATTGATGCCGCTGAGCTTCCAGCGCACACCGTGCAGTTCGGAGCCAAGGGCTGCGTCACCTGGGTCGAGTCGCCGGTGCGCAACTATCGCGACTACAAGAACACCGACTTCGACCTCGCATTCGCGCAGTGGATGCACGGCATCAACCGGGGCGTGCTGTTGCCGCCGGGTCTCGACGAGCAGTGGCTGATCTCCGTGCTGCACAGCGATGCCGACGTGATGCACTACGGGGCGGTGTTCCAAGAGTTCGTGGACGAGTTGACGGCCTGACCAACGTGGCGGTCATGCAATCTAAACAACCTAAACAGACCGAAACTATCTCAACTGTCTAAACAACCATAAGGAACCCAAAGACTAGCTAGGCTGCGGTGGATGAAGAACCCGTTCACTCCTGGCTTTGGGAACTCGCCGCCTGTGCTCGCCGGACGTGCCGACATTTTGGATCAGTTCGCTGAAACGATCGAAGACGGTCCTGGTGCGCTCGGCCGGGCCACGTTGTACACCGGGGCGCGGGGGACCGGGAAGACCGTGATGTTGAACGAGGTCGCCGACATAGCTGCCGCAAGCGGTTGGATCACGATCCACGAGACGGCGACCCCAGGGTTCGTCACCCGGCTTGTCACCCAGCACCTCCCGACGCTTCTCGCTGGCCTCGACCCGGACGCGAAACGCACGAACGTGACCGGGATCGCCGCTCCGCTCGGGGTCGGAGCGATGACCTGGGACAGCACGACACCCACGTTGTTGCCGCCGGGCTCCGCAACCAGCTCGAGCTGGCATGCGACCTCCTGACGAGGCAGGGGACAGGGTTGTTGATCACCCTGGACGAGATCCACCACAACCAGACCGGAGAGCTGCGCGACTTCTTCACGACGTTGCAGCACCTG
>JANNHO010000278.1:0-1652 GCA_031404435.1 Acidimicrobiaceae bacterium
CAGACCTACCGACTGGGTCGACGAGATTCGCTCCCTCGGCCGGACGCTCAGCAAGTGGCGAACCGAGATCCTCAACCACCACGCGACCGGAGCGTCGAACGGGCCGACCGAGGGCTGAACCCTCCTCGTCAAGAAGGTCAAGCGCGCTGGCCACGGATTCCGGTGTTTCGCCAACTACCGGCAGTAATGATGGTGGGGCAGGGCCGCGAGCCAGCCTGACCCAACTACCGGCTGACGCCCGCGGGTTGTCTTTCCGTAGATCTGTCGACTGGTGAGTGGCCCTGCCCCCTTCGGTACGAGCACGGTCGACAATCGTGACCTAATAGGAGCTTGCATCACCAAGCCCGTTACTGGCCTGTCCGTCGTCGAACCGTGCCGTGCCATCCCCGACCCTACTGCTACGGAGATGACCATGGATACCTTGCCATCCACGCTCGCTGATGTCATCGGAGGCGTTGATACCCACCGCGACATCAACGCGGCCGCAGCCATCGACAGCACCGGTCGCCTGCTCGGCTGCGCGGTGTTCCCCACCACGCTCACCGGCTACCGGGATCTCGAGCGGTGGCTTTGCTCCTTCGGGCCGATTGCCAAGGTCGGTATTGAAGGCACCGGCGCGTGGGGGGCGGGTCTTTCCCGCCACCTGGTGAGCGTCGGTGTTGAGGTGCGCGAAGTTGACCGGCCCGATCGGCGCAGGCGACGGATGCGCGGCAAGACAGACTTCCTCGACGCTGAGAATGCTGCCCGGGCAGTCCTCGCCGGCGAAGCACGCACGATCCCCAAGACAGGCCTGGGTCGGGTGGAAGCTATCCGAGGGCTGCGCGTCGCCCGCCAGTCAGCGATCAAGGCACGAACCCAGGCGATCAACCAGATACACGCAACGCTCGTCACCGCCCCCGTTGACGTGCGCGACGAGCTGCGTCAACTCCCCATCCGGACCCTCATCGATCAGGCCGCCCGTTTCCGCCCCGGCACCATTGATGAGCCCCGCTCCGCTCTACGGTTCACGCTACGAACACTGGCCCGCCGCTGCCAGCACCTTGGAACCGAGATCGAAGATCTCGACAAACGACTCACCGCGCTCGTCGAAGCCGAGGCACCCGACCTGCTGCGCCATCACGGCGTCGGAACCGACGTCGCCGCGGCACTGCTCGCGGTGACAGGCGACAACCCCGAGCGCCTCCACAGCGAAGCAAGCTTCGCCGCCCTCTGCGGCGTCGCACCGATCCCAGCCTCCTCAGGACTCACCCACCGCCACCGCCTCAACCGCGGCGGCAACCGAGACGCCAACAACGCCCTCTGGCGCGTCGTCATCGTCCGGCTCGCCAGCCACCAACCCACCCGCAACTACATGGCCCGCCGCCGAAGCCAAGGCCTGACGAAGCGCGAAATCATCCGCTGCCTCAAACGCTACGTCGCACGAGAACTGTACTCCACACTCCGCCACCGCACGACTCCGGCCCCTTGACACACAATAGGAGCATCTACGGGTATGACGATCGCCTCAACCAGGTCCAGGTCACCGATCCGCGCGGCAGCACCACCTTCATGGGCTATGACGCGAACGGCAACATGACCACCCGCGTCAGCCCGGACCCACCCGGGTATGTCGAGAGCTGGACCTACAGCGCCGAGAACCGGCCGTTGACCTT
>JANNHO010000279.1:0-8159 GCA_031404435.1 Acidimicrobiaceae bacterium
CGTCGTCGCGCAGGTTCATCACCACGCCGTTCTTGGTGACCAGGTTGATCATGTCGCTGTCGGGGCTCTGCGGGTCCTCGAGGATGACGATCTTGTGACCGTTTCGCGAGGTCCACGCGCGCCGAATGATGGCGCCGTCGCTCGACGAGGAGTAGCTGGTGCTGTCGGGCTTGTCCTGGCCGTTGAACAAGCTGCCGATCACGTACGGATGGCGGATGTCGCCATGCTCGAAGGCGACCAGCACCTCGTCGTTGATCTCGGGACACACGAACAACCCGCGCTCCGCGCCGGCCCCGGGATAGCAGACACGGCACCAGAACGTCTCGAAGTCGTCGGCGAGCCACGGCAACGTCACCTTGACCCGGCCGATCTTCATCGGGTCGGCGGTGTCGGTGACGATCCCGATCACCACGCCGTCGATCACCTGCGTGCTCGCACTCGCGGTACTTCCGGACATGCCCGCGATCAGGCCGGCGAGCGACCGATCCTGGCTTCCCGACACGGTGAATTGCGTGTGGTAACCGTCATGGTTGAACTCGTGGCGGCTGTGCGACACGGTCCATTCGCCGTCGAAGGCCTTGCCGGTTCCGGCGACCATGATGGTCGAGCCGGCCGTGACGCGCGGGTCGCCTGTCACCGTGCCGGTCGCGTAGAGCTGCCCGCTCGACATGTCGAGCATCGCCCCCTCGGCCACTGACTGGGCAGCAGCACTCGTGCCGATCGCTCGATCCGTGACCACGTAGGCCGACGAGCCGAACGACACATCGATGGTGCCCGCGTCGATCGAGGAACTGTCCAGCGATGCCGCCGAGATGACGGTGCCGACCTTCTCGCTGACGACCTCTTTCTGTTCGAAGTCCCAACCGCGCGCCTCCACTTCCCCGACCTGTTCGTTCGCAGTCATCCGTGCCCGGAACTCGGTGAGCTCGGCACCAAACCGGAACTCAGGAGCCGCGCCCGAGGACATCTCGGCCTCGGCTGCGAGGTGGAACTTCCCGCCCTTGACGAACACCCGGTACCCGGACTCGCGGGCCCGCGACTGAAGGAAGTTCCAGTCCGTCTCGTTGACCTGGCTGACGTGATCGAGGATCTTGTCGGTCGAGTCCACCGACCCGATCGACAGCCCGGCTGCCCGGACGACCTTCTTCGCGATGTCGGAGTCCGTGACGTCGTTGAACGTTGCGGTCTTGCGGCCGCGGTGCAGGCGGTGGGACTGGTCGTAGCCGGTGATCGTGAGGAACGATCCCGAGGAGTCGAGCACGACCTCGATCGCGGTGACCTCACCGTTGATCAGCACCATCGAAGCATCCTCGCCCAATGCCCCGGTCTTGATCTCGACCTCGGCCCCAATGGCGAAGGGCATGTCGTCGGCCAGGATGCGATCTGGATCAGCGAAGCGCAACTCGAACATGTCGGGCAGGTACGAGTCGTCATCGATGACTGCGTCGATCAAGGTCATGGCTGTCTGCGGCCGCAGCGGCGTTCCGCTGACGGTGATCCGGGGAATCTGGCTCGGGGCCGTGATGGGCATGTCAGCGCCCAGACCTGGCGTCGTCGTGCGACGGCATGAGCAACATCGTGCCGGGCCGCACGGCAAGCGGATCGTCGATCCCGTTGGCCTCGGCCACAGCCCGCCAGTAGCCCGAGATCCCGTATTCGCGATACGCCAAGATCTGCAAGTTGTCACCCTCGATCAGCATTCGGCTGCGCCGACCGGCCGGTCCGCCAGACGTCGGGTTCTGTGCGCCGGGTGTATCGATGTGCTCGGTCATTGCCACGCTCACCTCGGCCCGAGCGGGAGAGCCGTCCTGGCGGAACAGGGTGAATACGGCATCAGCTTTGGTGATGTAACCGGTGAACACGAAGCTGCCCCAGTGGAAACTCATCTTCGGTGGCAGCGGGACGCTGGTCTGCGGCTTGTCGGTCGGCGGATCCATCAGCTTCTGGAGCGCGGTGACCATCGTTCCGACATCGCGCCCCATCCCCGGCGGAGCATCCCACTCGTCGAGCAGGACGGCGAACGACAACGTACGGTTCGTCGAGCCCACGTACTGCGGCGGGGGTGGCGCCTTCTGCTCGGCCTGCTGCGATGTCGGACGGGGCTGTTCCTTGAACTTCGCTGTCTTTGCGAGTGTCATCTTGTCGGGGTTGAAGCGGAAGTTCAGGTCGCGATCGGCCCACGGGGTTGGCACCATCCCGCCGGCACCGGTGATGTCACCGGCAAGGGACGCGCCGATCGCGCCGACGTCGCCGAGCAGGCTGCTGCCGCTGGCTGGAGCTTCCTTCAACAACGCCTTTTCAAGCTTGAACGGGGTACCCATGGCGACTCCCTACACGAACGACGGCAAGGCCATGCCGGCGTCCATGAAGCCCTCGTGCGCGAGCACCAGGGTCTCGGTGACCACACTGTTCGCCGACACGTCGACCCCACCCGCCGACCAGCTGACCGGGACCACCCCGCTGAGGGTCCAGTTCATCACCTCGTTGCCGGCCGCATCCAACACCGCGATTTGGGCGTGGGCTCGCTTGACGGCCACCCGAAATGATGCGAACCACGTGGCGACCCCCTTTGACTGCCCGTCGATCGGGCGGGTCAGGGTGATGTTCTCGTACCTGATCCGGCCGGGCAGGTGGTGAACGAAACCGTTCTGTCCCCCCTCTTCATAGGCCTTGATGTCGTAGGTGGCCTTGAGCCCTTCGCACTTGCTGAAGTTCCCGAGGGGCAGCGAATCCACGATCACTTTGAAACGGTTCTGTTGTCCTGGGTCGTCGGCCATATCGGGTCCTTTCAGCGGTGGTCGAACAGCGCGCCGGCCCGCTCGCGCTGCACGAGGAGGTCGTGGCGCAACCGGGCACGGATGCCGTCGTACAGACGTGACGCCAGTTCGGCGACACGTTCGGGGGTCAGGTCGTCGAGCGGTGATGACGGGGCGGGGTCGGCTCCGGGGGTGGTCTGGTTGTCGGGCAGGACGCTGCGTTCCGGCTCGCGCTGCACCCCGATCGTCGAGCTCGCGGGGGCGCTGCCACCGAAGGCCACGCCCCCACCGGGTAAGCGTGTCGCCATCGCCGACGACAGGGCCGACGATTCGATGTGGTGGGCGATGGCGCGCTGATCGGACGGCGACAGAGAGGACGTGGAAGCTGCCGGCGACGAAAATGAAGTGCGGGCCGCCGCGAAGTGCGACAACGCCACAGCCGACCGACGGATGGCCGTCGGGGCCACCTCGACCCGCTGCGGCACGCTCACCCGGCGCGCCACGCTGCGGGCCTCGGCCTCCATGCTGGCTCCAGCCGCGGAATCCTCCACGGGGGCCACCGCGCCGAGCCGGCGTTGCTGTGCCACGTGGGTCAACTCGTGGGCGAGTGTCTCGCGTGCTGCGCCGTGCGATGTTGGGCCGAGTGCCTCCGGGAGGTGGACCTCGGCCCCGGCGGTGTAGGCGCGGGCACCGATCGCCGAGGCAGCGCGAGCGGACGACGGCCCACGATGCACCGGTACGTCAGACAGCGGGGTGCCGAGCATCGGTTCCAGCTGCGCGCTGAGATCGGCAGGGACCCGCTCGGGCGGTGCCGACGGTTGCGGTGGCGGAGAAGGTCTCGCCTGCCGCGAGATGGGGACCACGATCGGGCCGGTGCTGGGGCGCGGTGCGACCGAGACCGGCAGCGCCCCGGCACCGCCCACACGTCCGCTCGCGCCGACGTGTGCGGACGGTTGGTGTCCCGACAATGGCGATCGCTGGCCGACCAGTGGAAGTGCCTGGCGATGCCGCGGTTCCGGTTGCCGGGGGTGGGGTTGCCGGGGTTCGGGTTGCGGGTTGCTGCTCCACGGCGCAGCCGCCGGGTTATCCGACCTGCCGCCAGGGCCCGTGGTCGCGCCCGACGAGGCCGCCGATCCCGGCGCGGTGCTTGTCGTCGACCCACGCTGAGTTGGGACGGGCAGCGCCAAACCTGGCCGGGCGTGCCGCAGCGGCATCGTGTCGCGGGTGGCCACGGATCGAGCTATCGGCGTGGGTGGAGCAGGCTCGTGGGTAGTGCCCGACGTCATCTCGAACTGCGGTCCCGTCGTGGGTGGGGTACGACCAGACACGTGTGACGCGCCCATCATCGGCGGTAGTTCGCGGACCGGGGTGACGACACCGACCATCGTCGATGGCCGGTGCGTGAGCGGCTCGCCGACGCGTCGGCGATGAATGGTGCGTGCATTGGCCAGCGGGCCTGGCTTGGCTGCATCGGGCGGCGACGCGGCAGCATCCGCGGTCCGAGTTGGGTGGGGTGTCGCTGCGCTCGAAGGAGTGCCGGCTCTGACGACGGCGGTGGTGCCTGCCGCAGCGCCGAGCGCCGACGAGAACGGTCGTGCTGGTGCGGTAACGGGCAACGCCGGTGGCTCCACGGATCTGCGCGTTACCCGGGTCGGCGAAGCAGCCAGATGGCGAGGGCCCGCCGCGGGCAGTGGTGAAGAGGCGGGCAGGGGTGGGGAGGGGGGTGCTTGGGGGACCCCTTGCTCGGCCCGGTGGTTGTCGGACGAGGTAACCGACCGAGCGTGCGACGGCGTTGCCGACGGTGCTGACGGTTGCGCTGCCGCCGTGGTTTGAGCCCACCGCAGCGTGGCGGTCTCCGCGTCGCCACGGTGGATCGACTGCATCCGCAGTTCCAGGTTCGAGCCGGTGGTCCGGCCGCCGCCCACTGTCGTCGCACTCGGGACGACCGCTCCGCTGATCACACCCGTCGGCGCGTCCGAGCGTCGCTGATGGCCGAGTGGGGCCAGGGTCAGAACGTTGCCGGCCTTCGATGTGAGCCGGGCGGCGATGCGGCTCAGTGGCGCCACCAGCGGCGGTGGCCCACTCGTGGTGGCAAGCACGGGCAGCCGGTTCCAGTCGTCCGCGGGCCGTTCAACGGGAGCCGCCGCGCGTGGAGCCGCTGCTGGAACGGCGCTCTGCGAAGGCTCCGCGCCGGGTTCGGACGTGGGCGCTCGGCGACCGAGACGGAACGGCCAGATGCTCATGGTCAGTTGCCGTCGCTCATCCGGCGGTTGATCGCCGAGATCTGCTCGATGAACTGCTGGCGAACCGGATGCTCGAGATCGAGGATCCGGTCGAGGTCCCAGTGGAAGTAGTAGCTCACGTACGCGACCTCCTCGAGCAGGCGGTCAGCCGCGTACGTCAGGATTCCCCCGGGCGATCACCGGCGACGTCCACCTCGAAGTCGGCCCCGCACGAGGGACAGGTGACGGCTGCGTGGGTGTGGCCCTCGGAGTTCACGCGGCGGTACAGGTCCTGTAGGAACGCCAGGTCGGTGGCGAAGAGCCGCTCGATCACACCGGGATGCACCGACTCCACCTCGCCGAGCTTCACGACGACACGAGCCAGGAGGAGCACCGTGAGGTACGCCTCGTTGTCGCGCACCCGCGGGTCGCGCAATGGCAGGATCTCGTCCTTGGCCGTCGCCAGGCGCATCACCCCATTGCGATGCACTGTGCCGCTGTCGTCGACGTACCCGCGAGGGAGCACGAACAGGTACTCGGTTTGCAGCCGGTCGTCGGTTGGTCGATACGCCGGGTCGGCAACACTGGCAGTGGACATGACTGGTCCTTCCTTTTTCGTCTCTGGGTTCGCCGCTGGGTTCGTCTCTGGTTCGCCGGATTGGGGTGAACGCGCTCGCGTCAAGCGAGCGTGACACCCTCGTGGACGATGACGCACTCCTCCATGAGCACGTCGTTGCTGCCCGCCTGCAGTGCCCCGATGGAGACCTTGCTCGGCCAGCAGTTGACCAGGTTGAAGCGGCTGATCTCGCCCATCGCGTAGTCGTAGAGAACGATCGAGGCATTCTTGCGGGCCTCGTCGATCTTGCCCTCCTGCACCTTCTTGTGCCACTCCCAGAGCTTTTTGTTGTCGGTCTTGCCGCGCTTGAGGGTGATGTCGCCGTACTTCTTCTGCCCGGGCAGCTTCTTGACGACTTCCTTCCCGGTGATCGTGTTCTCGCGGTGCTCGATGACCTGGATCTCCGATGACAACCCGGACACTTCTTTGAACTGGGCGATCTCCTGGTGATCATCGATTTCGATTTTGAACGTGTAGCCGGCAATGCCGTCTTCGCCGATTGGCATGATTCCTCACTTTGGTCGTTGGTGGGCTTCGGTAGCTGGTGGGTTGCGTCGAAAGGGGGCGGGACTACTCAGTCAGTGCCGCGCCGCCCGAGTACTGGGCGAGGCGGAACACGACGAACTCTGCGGGCTTCACCGGTGCGATCCCGATCTCGCAGGTCACCATCCCGGCGTCGATGTTCTCGGCCGGGTTCGTTTCGTAGTCGCATTTCACGTAGAACGCTTCGTCCGCGGTCTGGCCGAACAGCGCGCCGTCACGCCATTGGCGCACCAGGAACGATGCGATCGTGCGTCGGATCCGCTGCCACAGGTCGAAGTCGTTCGGCTCGAACACCACCCACTGGGTGCCGTTCAGGATCGACTCCTCGAGGTAGTTGAACAGCCGCCGCACGTTGATGTACCGCCACGCCGGATCCGACGACAGCGTCCGCGCACCCCACACACGGATGCCGCGGCCGGGGAACGCCCGCACGACGTTGATGCCATGTGGGTTCAAGAGATCGTGCTCGCTCTTGGTGATGTTCAGCTCCAGGGTGATCGCACCACGCACGACCTCGTTGGCCGGTGCCTTGTGCACACCGCGGGTCGCATCGTTGCGGGCCCACACACCGGCCATGTGGCCCGACGGTGGCACGAACTGGTTCTGTCCGGTGGCAGGGTCGAAGACCTTGATCCACGGCCAGTACAGCGCAGCCTGCTTGGAGTCGTAGCCGGCTTTGTCCACGCGCCATTCCTTGATCTGCTGGGCGTTCAGGCCCGGCGGCGGGTCGAGGATGGCGAGTCGGTCGCCCATCAGTTCGCAGTGGGCGATCATCGCCAATTGCACCGCCTGGACGCCCTCGAGGTCGATCAGTCGTCGCTGGTATGCGGCCATCAGGTCGGGGACCGAGAGCATCGTGATCTCCTCGATGGCCTCCAGCCCAGCAAACCCGGTCCGGTCGGAGGCGTCGCCGACGTAGTCCTCCGGCGAGATCCGCACGGTTGACACTGCACCGGCCGCTCCTCCCCCGGTGAGGTTGATCTTGCTCCCGGCAGCGGGACGCTCGAGCGTGCCGCCCTTGGCGAGCTCTTCGAGCTGGACGAGTTTCGACGCCTGGTTGACCACGGTGGCAGCGTTCTTCGCGCCCTTCTTGATCGAGACCTCGTGCTCTTCTTCGACGTGGTTGTTCCGCTTGACGACGAGTTTGAACATGTCGTCGCCGGATCCCTCGGGCGCATCTTCGATCTCGACCGACAGGGTGTTGCCCTCGTCGCCCGGTTTCTTGGCGGTGACCTTGTACGCGGGAAGGGATTTGTCGGGGCCCGAGGTGAGCTCGCCCTTGGCCGTCGGGATGGCAGCGGAGTTGTCGTCGGCTCCGACGCGCACGATGTAAGCCGACCCACCACCGTTGTTGAAATATCCGTAGACGGCGTGGGCAAGGTAGGCGTCCTCGAGGAAGTCGCCGAACGCCTGCGTGAACTGCGTCCAATTGGTGACCAGCGTCGGGGCGTTGAACGGTCCGGACTTGGCGAGTCCGACGAACGCGGCGACCGATGTGGCCACTCCCTCGATCGGGCGAGAACCAGCTTCGATCTCTTCGACGTAGACCCCTGGTGACAGGTACTGGGGCATGCACAACCTCCTTGGTGCGGGTGACGCTTGTGTGGATCGTGCCTCAACACGGGGCCGAGGCGAAGGCTCAACGAGCACGAGTCGAGGGCATCGGCGACTGCTCGATCGGGCAGCTGAAGTGGCCTTGAGACGGAGCGCCACCGGGTCGATGATGCTTCGATGGCTGATGCGCCCGTGTTGCGCGACCGCGCAAGTGAATTGGTCGAGCGGGGCGAGAAGAGCTCGCAGCAGGCGAAAACGAACACGCCGTCGCTCGCCTCGATCGTGGCGCAGTGGCAGCAGTCGATCGGCAACAGCAACGTCGCCGCGCTGCGTGCCCTGGCCGATGAGCAAGCGACCGAGGTCCCGGCAACCGCTGCAGGCGCTTCGCCTGCGGCGCCCGCAGACAGTGCCCCCGAGATCCCACGACCGGGGGTGCCTACGCGAGCGCGCACTCCACCAGACGCTGTC
>JANNHO010000280.1:0-1848 GCA_031404435.1 Acidimicrobiaceae bacterium
CACCGCGATCAGGGTGTGCGGCGGCCAGGCGATGCTGAAGCATCTGCCGCTCGAGCGCATGTACCGCGATGCCCGGCTCGGCTCGACGATGCTGCCGTGGAGTGCCGAAGCCTGCCTCGAACGCCTCGGCCGAGCCCGCCTGTACCCCGGCGACTAGCCGCCACACAAAGATCTGGGCAGCATCTGTTTCGGTTTCCGAGAGGATTCCTGCCCAGATCATTGGGTGGGGGAGGATCTCGCGCCTGGTTGGGTGACGGAGTGGGAGGCTGCGGCCACGGCCGCTCGAACGGCGACCCGCAGTTCGTCTCCGGCGGCGAGGTGCGCGGCGAGCACGCCGTTGAACGTGTCGCCGGCACCGGTGGTATCGCGAACCACTGCCGGTGGCGAGGGAATGCGCTCGGCGACACCGTTGGCGACGAGTAGTGCCCCGTCGGCGCCGAGGGTGACGATCACCGGTGCGCCCGAGCGAGTGCCGAGCTCGCGGGCGCGGGCTTCGAGCGGCGACTCGTCGCGTGCAGCATCGGTGAAATGCAGCGCCTCGGCGATGTCGGCAAGCTCGGTGCGGTTGGGGGTAAGGACCGGACCGAGCGTCACCAGCTCGGACACGACAGGGATCACCGGTGCCGGATTGAGAATGCACGTCACGCCAACATCGACCGCCGCGGCGATGGCCGCGGCGGCCGTGTCGCCCGGGATCTCGGTGCTCACCAGAACGCACCGCGCGCCGGGCAGCGCCCGCCCGAGTGCGGCCGTCACATGCGCAACGCTGAGCGCGGCGTTGGCACCGGCACCAACGGCGATCTGGTTCTCGCCGTGCGGATCGACCACGATCAGCGCGACCCCCGTCGGTGTGCCATCGAGGACGGCCACGTCGGTGATGTCGATTCCCTCGGCACGCAGTTCGGCGAGGGCTGCGGTGCCGGTGTCGTCGGCGCCGACCGCCCCGATCAGACGAACCGACGCGCCCGCCCGCGCCGCAGCGACCGCAGCGTTGGCGCCCTTGCCGCCACCGTGATGTTGCACGCCCGCACCGACCACCGTCTCGCCAGGGCGAGGCAGGCGCTCCGCCTCGATCACCAGGTCGACGTTGATCGCCCCCACGACCACCACATGTGCCGGGCCGCGATTCGTTGAACGGGATGCTGCGGGCATGTGACGCACCATACCGAACGACGTCCCGCGCACTGTCGGCCGATAGCGTGCCGGGGCTGTTATGAGTTCCCCGACCGACGTTTCTCCGCCCGCCGCAGCGCTCCCGACGAACCGTAACGCCGCTGCAGTCGCGGTGTTGTTCATCGTCAATGGGGCCGCCTACTCCAACTGGCTGCCCCGCGTGCCGGAGGTGCGCGACCGTCTAGGTCTCGACAACGCTGGGCTCGGCGCATCGCTGATCGGGGGCGGGATCGGCGGTCTGATCGGCTCGTTCCTTGTGGCCAGGCTGCTCGCCCGCCTGGGCAGCCGCCGGCTGGTGCTGCTGGCGGCACCGCTGCTGTCGCTGGTCGTGCCGCTCATCGCGGTGGTCCCATCGGCGTTTGCTCTCGCCGCAGTGCTGACCACGATCGGCCTGCTCGACGTGCTCAACGACATGGCGATGAACACCCAGGGGGTCATCGTCCAAGATGGTCTCGGCCGGTCGATCATGCAACGCCTGCACGGCGGCTGGAGCCTCGGCTTTGTCGCCGGCGCAGTCGTCGGCTCGATCGCCGCAGCCGCGCGGATCAGTCTCGGCGTGCATCTGGTGGCCGTGTCGGTGGTGCTGCTGGTCACGTTGCTCGTCGTCCGCCGATGGCTGATCCCGGTCGACCCACCGGCACCGCCACCAGTCGCAACCGCGCCGGGACGGCGTCC
>JANNHO010000281.1:0-1509 GCA_031404435.1 Acidimicrobiaceae bacterium
ACGAGCACGCGCCTTGTCGATGAGCCCGATTGCCCCGCCCGCCCAGCAACTTGCTGGCGCACACGCTCCGTTCCAAAACCCCGGTCGGTCCAGGTACCAACCGGGTGGGCCGACGACGTCGCACTCGCGCACAGGGTGCCCGTCGAAACCCACCGATCCCGTGGCCGTCGCCGCGAATGCAGCGGTCGCCCACTCCGACGTCTCGACGGTGATCGAGGGCGCCCCACGCATGTCGACATCGACCAGCAGCATCTCGGGGTGGCGCACGGTGATCAACGCCCTGTCCACCATCCCGGCACCGGTACAGAACCCTTTGGTCCCGGTCAACACCAGTGACCCGGCAACCGGTGACCCGGCACTGGTGAGACACAGGGAAAGTGCGGGATCGTCAGCTGCCCACACGCCGTACCAACATCCCGGTTGGGGAACTCGGCCGGCCTCGCTCAAGATCTGGACCGCGTCGAGATGGGCCTCCCCGACTCGCGCCAAACTGAGGTCACGCCGTCCAAGATCGAGTAGGCACCGCAGCCGCTCACGGGTTCGGCCCTGACCGAGGGCGGGAGGTTGAGTTGCCGTGGCGCTGATGAACGTGCGCATGTAGGTGGCCAACTTGGTGGGTGTCATCGTCGCTGCCACCGACCCGCGACGTAGCTGGGGCGCGACGCGTGTTCGATGGGTTGCAACAACCCGACCGAATTGATCGCCTCGTGCACCTGCGCGCCGCTGATGATGTGATCTGCACTCGAACCGGTCCAGTGAGTTCCGACCACCGCACCACCCGGTGACATCTGCTCGACGATCGCCTCGAGCACCGAGCCGAGCGCCGCTTCGCTGAAGTAGTACCCGATCTCGCTGAACACCACGAGGTCGAATGGCCCGGCGGGGAGATCATCGGGGAGTGCGCCGAGCCGTACGTCGACATGGGGGAACCCGATACAGCGCTGACGGGCACGCGCCACCGCCACCTCGGAGATGTCGACCGCCAGTAGCTGAGCACACCAGGGCGCGAGCAACGCGGTCAGTTCACCGATCGAGCATCCGGGCTCGAACGCGCGAGCGAATCGCCGGCCGTCCAACATCGCAACCAGGTGGGCATACCGTTGTTGTTCGTACACGCTGTCGGCGAACTGCCACGGGTCATCGTCACGACGGTAGATCGCGTCGAAGAACTCACCGCTGGTGGTGTCGGTGGGCGTCTGGCTCCCGAGATCATCGATACCGAGGTTCATGACGGGATCATCGGCATCGAGGTTCATGACGGCTCACTGACGAACAGTTCGTGCAGTTGCACACACGAACTTGTTTCGACTGGACAAATTGCGTCGATCATGCGGTCATCGGTGAGCGGACAGGTCTTGGACGCATTGCAGCTATGGGCCTGCTTGCCAACCATGACGTATCAGCAATCCTTCGTGGATGTTGATGTATGTGCCTGTTGGCAAGGACCGCCACCGATGCCAGATGCGGCAGTCGCGGTGTCGTCTACGATTGTCATGCGCTGCTAGTTCA
>JANNHO010000282.1:0-3200 GCA_031404435.1 Acidimicrobiaceae bacterium
CACGGCCGATGGCGCAGTTGGGGCTTGCAGCGATGGTGGTGTCGCACACTGCCATGGTGGCGGTGATGACGATGACCCCGCCGCACATGAACGATCACGGCCATTCCAACCTCAGCGCCTACGTGATCGCGCTCCACATCGTTGGGATGTTCGGGTTTTCGCCGCTGGTCGGTCGTGTTGTCGAGCGGCTCGGCCGCCCCAGATCGATCATGATCGGTGCGGTCACCCTTGGCGCAGGCACGTTCATCTCGGTGGTCGCGGGTTACCGACCCGTCACGATCTTTGCCGGCCTGCTACTGCTCGGGGTGGGTTGGAGCTTCGGTCTGGTGGCCGGGAGCGCACTGCTGACCGAGTCGGTGCCGCCGCAGGTCCGCGTCGAGGTGCAGGGGGCCGGCGACTTGGCGATGAGCTTCAGCGGCGGCATCGCTGCGTTGAGCTCAGGGTTCATCAAGCAGAGCTTCGGATACCCGACGCTCGCCTATGCGGCAACGCTGGCGGCTGCGGCGCTGATGGTGTACGCGTTGGCCCGCCGCGTCGTCCGCCCCGCCGCGCCGGCGCCGTGAGCGAAGGTTCAGTTGCCGCGGAGGCGTTTGCCGAGCTCGCTGAGCCGCTTTCGTTCGCTGTCGCTCAGCCCGACGGAGTTCATCTTGTCGAGCAGGTGATCCATCTCGCTCTGATCCATCGGTGACGGCCCAGCCCACGGCCCGCTGACCACGCGATCGAAGTCACGGCCCTGCGGGAGCGACCGCTTGCGTTTCGACCGGGACTTGGGCCGGTTGGCCGAGATCGGCATCGGCAGGTGCGGAATCCAGGCGTACTCGGTGAGCAGGCCATACCCGCGCCCGACCAACGCGGCCGTGGCCAGCGAGACGAGTAGCAGCAGGATCCGCTCGCTCTCGCGCATCCCCGAAAGTTGCAGGATCTCGATGCCGACGATGACGGCCGCAAGCACCCATGCCGGCAGGCCGAAGAAGAACCGCACGTTCGGGAAATCGGCAGCGAACACGCAGAAGATGGCGATCTCCACCGGGCGGATGCCGGCTTGGGGGATGTCGAGGAACGTCCCGACAATGCCGGGCACGACTGCCAGGGTCAGCAGCAAAATTGCGAACTGGGTGCGGCCCACCATCCGTTCCAGCTCGCGACCGAAATACCACAGCATCGCGATCGTCGCAAGAGTCCAGATGTCGGGGGCGTTGGCGATGGGCCAGGTGAACAGGCGCCAGATCTGACCACCGCGCACGTCGTCGGGGAACAGCACGAGCGGTTCGAGCAGGCTCGGGCTGATTGCCCAGACGAACATCGACAGGGCGCACAGCAACGCGGCGAGCAGGCTGGTATTGACATCGACGGTGCCGATGCGGAACCACGGATCGTCATGGCCGCGACGGCCGGGGAACGAGAGCGAGAAACGTCCAGACACGTCCCGAACCCTACCGCCGAACCCCAGGCCGGGGCCGGGCACCCGCACGCAGCGGCACCTATCTCGGCGGCGTACGGGTTCGGTAGCCTCAACCCCGATGGGTGATCCGATGGTGCCGCGATGGTGAAACGTCCGCCCACCGGCACGATTCCCGAAGGACCGGGGTCGTATCAGTTCCGTGACGAACAGGGCCGCGTCATCTACGTCGGCAAGGCCTCCAACCTGCGCCAACGGCTGTCGAA
Source organism: Acidimicrobiaceae bacterium (assembly GCA_031404435.1). Classification (GTDB taxonomy): domain Bacteria; phylum Actinomycetota; class Acidimicrobiia; order Acidimicrobiales; family Ilumatobacteraceae; genus VFMC01. Next base: position 1,666 of record JANNHO010000282.1, read on the forward strand.
CTACTTCCAGCACCCGCGCAACATGCACGCCCGCACTGCACAGATGGTGCAAACAGCCGAGACGGTCGAGTGGATCGAGGTTCGCAACGAGGTCGAGGCGTTGATGCTCGAGTACAGCCTGATCAAACAGCACCGGCCGCGATTCAACATCCGCTTGCGTGACGATAAGAGCTACCCGTTCCTCGCCGTCACACTGGACGAGCAGTTCCCGCGCGCGCTGGTGATGCGCGGCCGCAAACGAAAGGGCACCCGTTACTTCGGCCCGTATGCGCACGCATATGCGATACGCGAAACGCTCGATCTACTCCTGCGCAGCTTCCCAGTGCGCACGTGCAGCCCCGGCAAGTTCAACGAGCATCAGCGGATCGGGCGCCCGTGCTTGCTGTTCCACATCGAGAAGTGCAGCGGGCCGTGCGTCGGCGAGATCGAGGAGATGCCCTACCGGCAACTCGTCACCGACCTGTGCGAGTTTCTTGACGGCGACACCGACGAGATCGTCAAACGGCTGCAGGCCGACATGCGTGATGCGGCTTCCACGCTCGAGTACGAGCGGGCCGCACGCTTGCGCGACCGGCTGGCATCCGTGCAGCGAGCGATCGAGAAACAGCAGATGGTGGCCGAGCGGAGCGAAGACATCGACGTGATCGGGCTTGCCGAGGACGAGCTCGAAGCGGCCGTGCAGGTGTTCTTCGTGCGAAAAGGCAGGGTGGTCGGTCGCAAGGGCTTCATCCTCGACAAGGTGGAAGACCTGTCGCCCGGCGGGCTGATCGACCGCATCCTCGAAGACATGTACGGCGACGAACCGCCAGCTGGCGTTCCCAAGCAGGTGCTCGTTCCGGTCGAGAGTGAAGACCTGGCCACCTACGAGGAGTGGTTGTCACACCTGCGCGGCTCGCGGGTGCAAGTGCGCGTTCCTCAGCGCGGCGACAAGCGGGCGCTACACGAAACCGTGACCCGCAACGCCCGTGAGGAGTTCATGCGTCATCGGCTTCGGCGCGCTGGCGACCACAACGCGCGAAGCCGGGCACTGACCGAGATCCAGGATCTGCTCTGCCTGCCGGAAGCACCGTTGCGAATCGAGTGCTACGACATGGCTCATCTGCAAGGGACCGACTATGTGGGATCGATGGTGGTGCTGGAAGACGGCCTGCCGAACAAGCGAGAGTACCGACGGTTCAAGGTGAAGGAGGTGCAGGGCAACGACGACTACGCGGCGATGGAGGAGGTGCTCACCCGCCGCCTGACGGCGTACCTGGCCGAGCGCGATCTGCCGATCGGCGAGCGTGGAAAACGCCCCGGCAAGTTCGCCTACCCGCCGCAGCTGTTGCTGGTGGACGGCGGCAAGGGCCAACTCGCGGTTGCCGAGCGAGTCGTGCAACGCCTTGGTCTGGCCGACGAGATCCCGATCGCCTCGCTGGCCAAGCGATTCGAGGAGGTGTACCTGCCGGGCAACCCGGCGCCGGTCGAGGTGCCACGGGGGAGCGAGGCGTTGTTCATGCTGCAGCGCATCCGTGACGAGGCCCACCGGTTCGCCA
>JANNHO010000283.1:0-2589 GCA_031404435.1 Acidimicrobiaceae bacterium
CGTAGTACAGCACGGCCCCGATGATCGGCCCCTCGATGGTGCCGATCCCGCCGATGACCACGATGAAGATGATCGGTGCCGTCCACAGCACCACACTGAACGCCCCGCCGGTACCGACGGGCTGCACCCGCAACTGCTGCAGGTAGTACGGGGCGGCGGCAAGCGCCGTCCAGAATGCGGCGATGATCCACACGATGAAGCGGGTGCGATAGACGTTCACGCCGAGGCCCCGCGCCCCGCCCTCCTCGTCACGGATCGCCTGCATCTGCAGCCCGAGCCGTGAGCGGAGCACGAGGTATACCAACAACACTGCACCGATCCCGGCGACCATCGCCAGCCAGTAGATGACGTCTTGGCGCGACTCGATGCTGTACGCGTTGACCTTCAGCGACACGCCGTCACCCGCGCCGAGACTCTTGCGGGTGATGATCACCTTGCTGACGACCTCGGCCAGCACCCATGTGCCAATTGCGAAGTAACTGCCGCGCAACCGGAACGCGATCAGCCCAATCGGCACAGCGAGTACGGCAACGATCAGGGCGGCGACGGGGACAGAGGCGTACATGTCCTTGCCGTGCACGTTGACCAGCGCGACCATCGCGTACGCGCCGAGCCCCATGAACGCCTGTTGCCCGACCGACACCACCCCAGCGAACCCGGCGAGCAGGTTCCACATCTGCGCCAATGCGAGCAAAGTGAACAGCTCGACCATCTTGCGTTGCAGCGACGGCTCACCCCACGACGGCATCAACGCCAGACCGATCACGCCGATCACAGCAACGATTGCGAACACCCGGCTCGTGGTGGTGCCGCAGGTCACGCGGACAACGCCGGGCGCAACTTTCGGCGGCGCAACTGTCGGCGGGGTCGGAGGCGTCGAGCTCATCGGAGGGTCGCCTTTCCGAACATCCCAGTGGGTCGGATCGCCAACACGGCGAGGAACACGACGTGGCCGGTGAGCTGTCCCCACTGCGGATCGATCTGATTGCCGAGTAGTTGGGCGACCCCCAGCGTGATCCCTCCGGCGAGGGTTCCCCACAGTGAACCGAGCCCGCCGATGACGACGGCTTCGAACGCGAAGATCAGGTTCTCGGGCCCGCTGAACGGAGCGAACGAACCGCGCACTCCGAGGAGGACTCCGGCCAATGCGGCGGTGGAAATGGCCAGCGCCATCGCAACAGCGAACACGCGACGGACATCGATGCCCATCAACCGAGCGGCGTCGGCATCGTCAGAGGTTGCCCGGAATGCCCGGCCGAGCTTGGTGCGGTTGATGAACAGGGCCAAGCCGCCGAGCACCGCGACCGCGCACCCCAGCGTGATCAGGGGCATCCACCCGATGCCGATCGTGTCGTTGATCGCGATCGAAGCTGTCTCCAGGCCGCCGACGTTGAGCCCGCGGGTGTCGGCGGTGTACTTCTCGAGCAGCGCGTTCTGAATGACCACGCCGAGTCCGAACGTGGCCACGATTTGGAACGCGGGATCGACCCCGACCACGCGGTCGAACACCAGCCGTTGCAGCGCGTACCCGACGACGAACGCGGCGGGCACCACGATGAACAGGGTGAGCAACGGGTGGACGTTGAAGGTGTTCGCAATCGACAGCGCCATGAACGCCCAGAAGATGGCGACGTCGCCGTGGGCCAGGTTGACGAAGCGCATCACCCCAAAGGCGAGTGACAACCCGGTCGCGAACAGCGAATACAGGCCGCCGAGAAGAACGCCTTGGACAACGGCGTTGACCCACACCATCAGTGTGCTCCGTCGACGGTCGACATGCCGAAGTAGGCCTCGGTGATCTGGTCCTTGCTGACCTTGCCCGGTACGTCTGCCAGGGCGACGCGCCCTTCGAGCAGGCAGTAGAAACGGTCGGAGACCGCGAGGGCTTGGTTGACGTCTTGTTCCACCACCAGCACCGTGGTTCCCTGCGCTTTGATCAACGGAATGGCCTCGTACACCTGACGCACCACGATCGGGGCGAGGCCGAGCGACACCTCGTCAAGCAACAACAGTCGCGGGTTGGACATCAGCGCCCTGGCAATGGCCAACGTTTGGCGTTCACCGCCCGACAGCCCTTCACCCGTTCGTTTCAACAACGGCACGAGCAACGGGAAGGCCTGCAGCACCGCCTGCATGTTCCATGGTCCGGGCCGCGAGATGTCGCCACCGATGACGATGTTTTCCTCAACCGTGAGCGAGGCGAAGATACGACGACCTTCCGGAACCAGTGCGATTCCTTGGGCCACACGCTTGTGAGTGGGCACCGCGACGATTGATGCGCCGGCGAAGTGCACGTCGCCGCCCATCGGCTGCGCGAGGCCGACAATGGCTTTCAGCAGTGTCGACTTGCCGGCACCGTTGGCCCCGATGATGGCAACTGTCTCGGCCTCGGCGACGTGTAAGTCGATGCCGAACAGTGCCTGGAAGTCGCCGTACCCGGCATCGAGCGCAGAGATGCGCAACAGCTCGGTCATGACTCGCCCGCCAGATCGTCGCCAGCCAGATCGTCGCCCAGGTACACGGAGCGAACCTCGCTCGACGCCATCACCTCGCGCGGATCTCCTTCGATCAGCTTGCGGCCGGAGTCGA
>JANNHO010000284.1:0-3167 GCA_031404435.1 Acidimicrobiaceae bacterium
CCTCGAAGCGGCCCTGGCACGCAAGAAGCGATGAATCCCGCCAAGCGCACTGAGATCTACCGCCGCCTGCAGGCGGCGAACCCGCAGCCGACGACCGAGCTCAAATACCGCACGCCCTACGAGCTGCTCGTGGCGGTCGTCCTCTCCGCGCAGGCGACCGACAAGTCCGTGAACCTGGCGACGGCGGAGCTGTTCAAGGTGGCTGATGCGCCGCACAAGATGGTGCAGCTCGGCGTCGCGGCGAAGAGGAGAACTACTTCTTCCGGCTGTCCCGTTTCCAGGACCGGCTACTCGAGTGGTACGCAGCGCACCCCGGGGCGATCGTGCCCGAGTTCCGCGGCAACGAAGCGCTCGGGCTGATCCGCGGCGGTTTGCGTGACTTCTCGATCAGCCGCACCAGCCTCACCTGGGGCATCCCGCTGCCGTGGGATTCCAAGCACGTCGCCTACGTGTGGTTCGATGCGCTGGCCAACTACATCACTGCGGTCGGCTACGGCACAGACGACGACCGCTTCCAGAGCTGGTGGCCGGCACGCCACCTGATCGGCAAGGACATCATCCGCCACCACTGCGTGTACTGGCCGGCGATGCTGCTATCGGCCGGGCTGGAACCGCCGAAGGGGTGGGCGGTCGGCGGGTGGCTGCTCGTCGGTGGCGAGAAGATGAGCAAGACCCAGGGCAACGTCGTCAATCCGCTCGACCTGGTGAACGAGTTCGGTGTCGACGGCTTCCGCTACTACGTGCTCGCCGAAACCACCTACGGCCAAGATGGCGACTTCACCTATGAGGGCCTCACCAACCGCTACAACGGCGACCTGGCTAACAACCTGGGGAACCTGCTGTCGCGGGTGGCGACCGTCGTCGGCAAGAAGTCCGACGGCATCGGCCCCGCGCCCCGCGCCGATTCACCGCTGGCCGACGTTGCCGCGTCTGCCTACACGGGGGCTGCCGCTGCCTGGGCGGAGGTCCAACCGAGCCGCGCCCTCGAATCGACGTGGTCGCTGCTGCGCGCAACCAACGCCTATCTCGAAGCGAACGAACCGTGGAAAGCCGAGCCTGGCGCAGCCGTCGACGCCGTTCTTGGCGACGCTCTCGAAGCGTTGCGCATCGTCGTGGTGCTGGCATCTCCGGCGATGCCCGACACGTGCCAGCACGTGTGGGAACGGATCGGCCTCGACGGCAAGGTTGCCGATCAGCGCCTCCCTGCAGCCGCCACCTGGGGCACCTACCCGGGCGGTCGAGCGGTGACCAAGGGCGAGCCGCTGTTCCCGCGCAAAGGCTGACGTCCCGATGCCTGGACCCGCAATGCCTGAACCCGCGATGCCGGCGGCGTTGATCGATAGTCACTGCCACCTGTACGAAACGCGCGGTGTGCCGCTCGACGATGTGATCGACGCGGCGCACCGCGCCGGGGTGACGACGATGATCAACGTCGGTTGCGACGCCACCACGACCGCGGCTGCGATCGACATCGCCAGTCGCTACGACGGCGTGTTCGCGACCGCAGGGTTGCATCCCCATGACGCCGTCGATGGGGTCGACACGATCGTGGCGTTCCTCGATGATCCGCACGTGGTCGCCGTTGGCGAAGCCGGCCTCGACTACTTCTACGACCACTCACCCCGCGACGCGCAGCGCAACGTGTTCGCGGCGCAGATCCAACTTGCTCATGAGCGCGCGCTGCCACTCGTGGTGCACACCCGTGAGGCGTGGGCGGATACGTTCGGCGTGTTCGCCGCCGAGGGCGTGCCAGAGCGCACCATCTTCCACTGCTTCACCGGCGGACCCGACGAGGCCCGCCGGTGCCTCGATCTCGGCGCCTACCTGTCGTTCAGCGGCATCGTCACGTTCAAGACCGCGACCGACCTACAGGCGGCCGCAGTGCTGTGCCCATCAGAGCGACTGATGGTGGAGACCGATAGCCCGTATCTCGCCCCCGTTCCGTTCCGCGGCAGGACGAACCAGCCCGCGTACGTGCGCGACGTGGCCGAGTTCGTCGCCGCGTTGCGCGGTGTCGGCCTCGCCGACTTGGCCGCTTCGACCACGGCTGCCACCACCGCCGCGTTCTCCCTGGAAACTCGCTAAGTCGGCCAGCCCGGTCGGCTCGAATCGAGGGGGTGGCTTGTCATTGGGCACCCCAGTTCGTAGCCTTTTGGACTGATGCACGTCCACGATCGCCGACGAGTCGCTGTGGCGGCCGCATTCACGATCATTGCCCTCCCTTCGGTGTGGCTGCTCGACCGTGATACTCCGACCGTTTCCCCCAGCGTTGCCGCTGCCGGGGTCCCTGGCCCGCAGCTCGATCCGGCCGATCCCATCGCTGCCACCACCACCCCGGAGATCCCCGTTTTCTTGACCAACACCGTGGCCGCGGTGGCCCCAGCGGTGGTTGACATCGCGCTCGCCGCGCCGCTCGGGGCGAACGAGGCCGAGGGTGGCGCAACCTACCAGCATTTCCTCGAGAGCACCCTGACCAATCCGTGTACCGCGCCGGTCGCCCCATCGGGGGCCATGATCACCATTGTCAACATCGACAACGGTTTGTCGACCACGTGCATCAACACGCTCGGCTCACGCGTCCCACCGAACATCGCGATCGTCATCCAAACCGATACCTACACCGGCATCGCCGACCTGGTCGACGCGCCCATCCCGGTGCGGATCAGCTGGTAACGGGTGCTGTCACGACCGGAGATCAACCGACTGCTCGCCGACAACGGTCTCGCCCCCCGCCGAAACCTCGGACAGAATTTCGTCGCCGACCCGAACACCGTGCGTCGCATCGCCCGCCTCGCCGAAGTCGGTCCCGACGACCACGTTCTCGAAATCGGGCCCGGTCTGGGTTCGCTCACCCTTGCGCTCGCCGAGACCGGCGCCCACGTTCGCGCCGTCGAGGTGGACCGCGGTGTCGTCGCCGTGTTGCGCCGGATCGTCGAGAGCAACGAGCGCATCGAGGTGATCGAGGCCGATGCGATGCATGTGGATTGGGCCGCCGTGCTGACGGACCATCCACAGTGGACATTGGTCGCCAACCTGCCCTACAACGTTGCCACACCGCTGGTCTGCGACCTGCTTGACGCGGTCCCGTGTATCACTCGCATGCTGGTGATGGTGCAACGTGAAGTCGCCGAGCGGCTGTGTGCTGCGCCCCGCTCGCCCGCCTATGG